>JAYGDB010000189.1:0-23011 GCA_046583095.1 Myxococcota bacterium
TGCCCGCGATGATGCTGACCGGGGGCCGCGGCGTGAAGGATCCGCTCCCGGTGCACCCCGGCCACAAGGCCATGAAGAAGCTCTGGGAGCTTCCGAAGCAGAATCGCGACAAGGAGACCTTCGAGTTCGACAACGTTCTCACCTTCTCGAAGGAGCACCTCGTCGGCTTCAGTGGCACCGCCCACGAAGCCGACCAGGTTCCGCACCTGCACGTGGCGGATACGGATCTGTGCGCCACGACCTGCGCGATCGAGTACGGGAACCCCTGCGAGAACTTCTGTCCCGCGGACGTCTACGAGATGGTTCCGGACACGGACAATCCCGGGAAGAAGAAGCTCTTCATCCACCACGAGAACTGCGTGCACTGCAAGACCTGCGACATCGCAGACCCGTACCAGATCATCACCTGGACGACGCCCGAGGGCGGCGAGGGGCCCGACTACACGAACATGTAGGCATCGCGGGGCTAGTCGCCGAGTCCGCCAGCCCGCAAGGCCCCAGCCAACAGCTCCAAATCGCCTTCCCGCGCCGCCACCCGGAGGCCGGCGGCCCGCGTCTTGGTATCGAGCGGGAAGTCGCTGTCATCCTCGGAACGAAGGAAGGCGCCTCCTTCGGCCGCGATCCGGGCGCCAATGCGGCCGCGAAGGCTGATTCCGATCCCGCCGCTCGAAGACCATCGCAACCCCGCTCGGACCCCGACAATCAGCGGCGCTACCGACACGGCACCGCCGCAAGCCGGGATCACCTCGAAGCCCCGTTCCTCGAGGTAGAGGTGCACGGCCCTCGGGGCTCCGTGGCTGACCAGGATGCGATTGCCATCGGCTTCGGCGCGAACCGGCCGCAGGCGCCCACTGCCATGCGCTCGGAGGGCCCCCTCGCCCCGGGAGGCCGCAAACAGCAGTCCCTCTCGCGGCAACGCGACGAGGCCCGACTTGAATTCGTCACCCTCCACGAGACCGATCATCACCGCGTACGGACCCCGGCCCTCGAGATACGAGTGCAGGGTGCCATCGATGGGATCGATCACGACACGGCAGTCGGAGTCGGTCGGAAATCGATCCACACCCGGGGTGTCCTCCTCCGCGTCGAGGACCACGTTCGGGAAGTGGTCATGAACGGCAGCCAGCAGGATCTCCTGGGTGCGCGTGTCCGCCTCGGTCAGCGCCTGCTTCGCGGGCTTGTCTTCGCTCGCCTTCGGCACGTTCTGCACGCGTCCCTCGAGCGCCCGCGCCAGCAGGGCGGCACGACGCACCTCCGGCTCGAGCAGCCGGACAAAGTCGGAGTGAGGAGCGTTCTGGGACATGGCCCCGGCCATTATCCGGTCGGCAGCACAGCCAACGACCGATGCCAACTCACGAGGGCGACACACTCTAGCCGACCGACGAAAGGCCAACGACTCGGCGTCGGCGAATCGCGAAGTTGGCAACGGGAGCGCGGGACCCCGCGGTCGCCCCCCAACGACCAACGATTTCCCGCGCTCCCAGGCGGCGCTCCAGCGGGTTGGTTCTCCGTGACCCTTCTCCGCTGGCCTCAGCTACCCGCGCTCGTGCTTCGGGCATCTCCCGGGGGAAGCGCGTGCCGACTAGCTACAGCCACTGGTGCTGCCACAGTTCGGGCACTTGTAGCAAGCACCGTTTCGAATCATGATCGAGCCGCAATCCATGCACGACGGCGCGTCGGCTTGGTTCACGAAGCTGTTCGACTGGGCGACCGTCCCCGCGACGGAGCCCCCAGCGACCGCGCCCCGGAGCGGAATCGGCGCCCCGTCCACCTGCCCGAGCTGGGCCACAGCGGCGTCCGTCGCGAGTTCTTCGGCCATTTCGACCTCGAGATAGCGGTTGCCGAGATATCGGAATACGTAGTCGACGAGTGACTTGGCGATCGGGATCTCCCGGTTGTTCGTGAAGCCGGAAGGCTCGAAGCGCGTGTGGCTGAACTTGTCGACCAGGGCCTTGAGGGGCACCCCGTACTGGAGCGAGACGGACGTCATCGTCGCGATGGTGTCCATCAGGCCTGAGATCGTGCTGCCCTCCTTCGCCATGCGGAGGAAGATCTCGCCCGGCTTGCCGTCCTCGTAGAGACCGACCGTCAGGTAGCCCTCGTGACCGGCGATCGAGAACTTGTGGGTGAACGCTGCGCGCTCATCCGGGAGCTTGCGCCGGAGCGGCCGCGCTTCCTGGAGGTTGACGACGTTGTCGCGCGACTCGCCGCCGGCTCCCGAGTTGAGCGGCTGGGTGCGCTTGCTTCCGTCGCGGTAGACCGCGAGAGCCTTCAGCCCGAGCGCCCAGCCCACCGTGTAGGCCTCCAGGATATCGTCCGCGGAGGCATCCTCGGGCAGGTTCACCGTCTTGCTGATAGCACCCGAGAGGAAGGGCTGGACCGCACCCATCATCCGAACGTGGCCCATCCACTCGATGGAACGCGTACCGGTCTGCGGCCGGAACGCGCAATCGAAGACGGGCAGGTGCTCATCCAGAAGGCCCGGCGCGCCTTCGATCGTCTCGCGCTCCTGGATGTGAGCGATGATCCCCTCGACCTGCTCCGGCGTATAGCCGAGCCGGCGGAGTGCCATCGGCACGGTGCGGTTCACGATCTTGAGGAAGCCACCGCCGACGAGCTTCTTGTACTTGACGAGGGCAATGTCGGGCTCGACGCCGGTGGTGTCGCAGTCCATCATGAACGCGATCGTTCCGGTGGGCGCGAGCACCGTCACCTGAGCGTTCTTGTAGCCGTGCTTCCGGCCCGCCTCGAGGGCCTGGGCCCAGGAGGCGCGCGAAGCGTCCAGCAGCTCTTCGGGCACGCCCTCGGCAGGCACGGCGGCCGCCGCGTCTGCATGCATTCCGATCACCTCGAGGAAGGGCTTGCGGTTCCGCCGGTAGCGCGGGAACGGCCCCATCACCTCGGCGATCTCGGCGCTCGTCCGGTAGGCCTCGCCGGACATGAGCGAGGTAATCGCGGCAGCGACGTTGCAGCCCCGATTCCCGTCGTAGGGCTCACCGAAGGCCATCAGCAGGGCGCCGAGGTTCGCGTAGCCGAGACCGAGAGGCCGGAACAGGTGGCTGTTCTTCGCGATCTCGCGGGTTGGATAGTCGGCGGGATCGACGATGATCTCCTGCGCCAGGATGGCCAGCGACACGGCACGACGGAAGTCCTCGACGAGGAAGTCCCCGCCCTCTCGTTCGTCGGCATCCGCGTCCCGCACGAAGGACATCAAGTTCAGGCTCGCGAGATTGCAGGCCGTATCGTCCAGGAACATGTACTCGGAGCACGGGTTGCTCGAGTTGATGCGGCCCGACTCCTTGACGGGGTTCCAGCGGTTGATGGTCGTGTCGTACTGGATGCCGGGATCACCGCAAATGTGCGCGGCTTCGGCCATATCCCGTAGGAGCTGGCGGGCCGGCAGGGTCTGGATGGGCTCGCCCGTCGTGACGGCCTTCGTGGTGAAATTGCCGTCCGACTCGGCCGCGTGCATGAAATCATCCGTCACGCGCACCGAGTGGTTGGCATTCTGGAAGAGAATCGAGTCATAGGCGCCACCCGGAACGTTGAAGCCGCCGTCGTAACCGGCGTCAATCAGCGACCAGGCCTTCTTCTCCTCGTCCGCTTTCGAACGCACGAACTCCCCGATGTCCGGATGATCGACGTTGAGGATCACCATCTTCGCAGCACGCCGCGTCTTGCCGCCCGATTTGATGACGCCCGCGAACGCGTCGAAGCCCTTCATGAAGGACACGGGGCCCGATGCGACGCCACCGCCCGCGAGCAACTCGTGGGAGGAGCGGATCTGCGACAGATTGGAGCCCGCTCCCGAGCCGCCCTTGAAGAGCATGGCCTCGGTCTTCGCGAGCGACATGATCGACTCCATCGTGTCCTCGACGGAGTTGATGAAGCACGCGCTCGCCTGCTGGGGCGTATCCGGAACACCGAGGTTGAACCAGACGGGGCTGTTGAACGCCAGCTTCTGGTGAACCAGCATGTAGCTGAGTTCGTCCGAGAAGGTTTCGACGTCCGCGGGCGTCGCGAAGTAGCCGGCGGCCTGCCCCCACTCCGTGATGCGACCGACGACGCGACCGATCAGCTGGCGCACGCTCGTCTCGCGCCCCGGTGTGCCCAGGTGACCGCGGAAGTACTTGGAGACGACGACGTTGGTGGCAAGTTGCGTCCACGGCTTCGGGATCTCGCACTCGACCTGCTCGAAGACCGTCTCACCGCTCTCGCTACTGATGCGCGCAGTGCGCAACTCCCACTCGACAGTGGCGAAGGGATCCTCGCCCTTGCGCGTGAAATGTCGGGGGATGTGAAGCCCCGCACCTCTCTTGCTCTTTCCACGTCCCTTCTCGTTGGTCGCGCGGGGCCGTTCAACCTTGATCACTGGCTTTCCCCTAAGAGTCTCGAATTGGTCGTGCTCCAGCCGGCACGAGTCGGAGCCGAGCGCCGAACGTAACGACCGCGCACCAAATTGGAAATCGCAGGCACGCGAAAAACCGGCGTTCGATTATTCGCACCCAGGTGGCGCTTTGGCAGATCGATCGGGGAGTGTGAGCGAAAACCGTTGCGAGACTCTGTTCTGGGAACCGAGACTCCGGCCATCCGCGGGGCGGGGCCGGACGACAGGCTCGTTGTCTCGGTGCGTCGGATCAAGGCGGGCTCTCGCGATTGCAGTCGAAGATCCTGTTGGTGATGTCGCTTCGTCGTCTTTCCTCTCGTCTCGCTTCTCTTCTCTTCCTCGCTAGGACCTCGCCTCTCGCCAGGAACTGGCCCCTCGAACCTCGTAAATCCGGCTGCAGATGAGAGAGGCGCCGGTTTCCCGGCGCCCCCGAGTCAGGTTCAGGTCCTCCACCCTTACTCTGCCTCGCGTCCCTCCCCGCAACCGCCTAGTTGCGACCCCCCCAGGCTACAGGAGGGACATCGCATCCCCGTACGAAGCCCGTTTCTACCCTCGCACCCGGAACGAGTCAACAGAAAACTCGGCCTCTGACACAAAATCTGGGGTCTCTCTCGTTGATCGACCACAAGCGGTTGAGTATCGCCGACTCGACCACCACGGGCAAGCCAGCGGAAACGCAACCCGCTCGCGGGTTGACCTCATAAACAGTTGAATTGTAAGGAGAAAATTGACTGACTGGGTCAATCGGTCGAGGGCAACCCAGTCAGTCGGATGCCGAGACCTTCCGGCGTCTTGTAGCGGACGTTGAGTCCGATCAGCAGCGCGGTGATGCCCTCGACGATCCGGGCGTTCGAGAGAGCGCCGCCGTTCAGCGCTCGCAGGCCGGGGACGAGCGGGCACAAGGCCATGACCTGCTCGCGTGCCGCCTTGGCACCGGAGACGATCACGTCGCACTCGACCGGATCCTCGAGTTGCTGGAGGCGATGAGCGGACACGTTCTGAAAGGCCGAGACGACCTCCACGCCCTTTGGAACGAGACTCGCCAGCAGTTCGGCACACGAGCCCTGCCAGATGCCCAGGGTGCGCGTGGCGCCGTCCCCGACGGCGGCGGCAAGCGGCACCGCCATGGAGACGATGATCTGGCCCTCCGACAGGCACTCCTTGATGCCCTTCAGCGTCGAGGCGCAGTGCTCGAACGGCACGGAGAGAATGACGATGGGCGCCTGCTGGCAGGCTTCCTCGTTTCCGAGGCCGTCGACCTCCGCGCCCGGCACCTGGGCGAGCACCTCCTTGGCGGCCTTGACGGCACGCTCGGGCTTGCGGGAGCCAATCACCACCCGGCGTCCCGCCTGAGCGAACCGCAGGGCGAGACCCAAGCCCTGATCCCCCGTCCCGCCCAGGATCGCGAGGGTGCCTTCGTACTGCGTCATACCGATCACGCTAGCACGACGGCTATCCTGGCAGCGTGACCTCGGATCCTACTACGACGCCGACGAAGATCGCCCAACACGGGGCGCGCGAACTCGCCATCGAGTGGCTGGACGGCGTCTCGAGCTTGTATGACGTGCGGGAGCTTCGGCTGGCCTGCGGCTGCGCAGCCTGTCTCGACGAGTGGACCGGGGAGAACCGTCTCGACCCCGAATCGGTTCCCGAGGACGTGCGTCCCCTGCGAATCGAGCCGGTCGGCCGCTATGCCATCCAGATCGAGTGGAGCGACGGTCACTCGTCGGGCATCTACCCGTTCCGGCGCCTCAGACAGCTGGCCGAGGAATGAGCGCGATCCTGTGCGCGGTCTTCTTCCTCTCGCGGATGGCCGGACTCGACGACGCCCGCCAGCTCGCCGCCAAGGCGGCCATTGGCCGTAGCCAGCGAGATTCGGATCGCGCCTTCGACGACTTCCTCGCAACCCGCTTTGCGTGGCGACGCTAGAGTCGGGGGGAGTCAGGGAGCACCCTTGAAGTTGGTATGCTGCCGCTCCGATGACCCCTAGCTCGCTATCACGGGACGAACTCGAACAGGCCCTCGCAGTCGCCGTCGTTGCTGCCGACCGCGCGCGGGCGGAAACCCTGCCACGCTTCCGCGCCGTTGCCGTCGAGATCAAGTCGGATGGCTCTCCCGTCACCGAGGCCGACCGCGCGGCAGAGCGCGCCATCCGACAGGTCCTCCAGGAGTCGTACCCGGACTTCGGAATCCTCGGCGAGGAGTACGGCAGCGAGCATCTCTCCGACGATCGCCCGTACTGGGTGATCGACCCGATCGACGGGACCATCGCGTACTCCCGCGGCATCCCGCTCTTTTCCACGCTGATCGCGCTGGTGACGGGCGACTCTCCGGTGGTGGGGCTGATCGATCTGCCCGCTCTGGACGAGCGCTACCTGGGCTTCGAGGGAGGCGGCTGCACGCGCAACGGCGACGCCGTGCGGGTTTCGCAGCAGAAGGACCTCGAACAGGCCCTCGTCGCCCACGGCGATCTCTTCTGCTTCGACAACGCCGGACAGAGGCCCGCTTTCGAGCGGATGGCGCGAGCAATCCCGAAGCTGCGCGGATATACCGATGCCTTCGGGCACGCCCAAGTCCTCTCGGGCGGGATCGACGCGATGGTCGATTTCGACCTCAATCCGTGGGACGCCGCCGCCAGCGAGTTGCTCGTGCGCGAAGCCGGCGGCGAGTGCCGCGTCCATCGACAAGACAACGGCAAGCAAGGGTTGATCCTCGGAAGCCCGGCCCTCGTCGCGCAGCTTTGCGACTTTCTCGACTGATCGCTGCGCTACTCTCCCCGCCTCGCCGAATCCGATCCGACCGAAGGAAGTCCCAACGATGGCCGCCAACCCCCAGCCCAACCTCCAGGGCGCCCGCAGCCTGGTCGCCGCCGGACAGGCGCTCTTCGACAAGGCGCTCGCCCGCGCCAAGGAGATCACCGAGAACGGCGGTGCGATCGACGACCACCAGGTGCTCACCGAGCGGGTCGCCTACACGGGTACCGAGATCCGCGCCGCCAAGGAGGTACTCGACTACGCGGACGCGGTCGTCGCCGAGGGGCGCAGCTCCGACGCACTCGAGCGGTTGTGGTCGACGTCGGCGGCCGAGCTGGTGGCGAGCGCCCGCGATCGGATCGCGCCTGGCGTGGACGAGCTCGGAATCGGCGAGGAAGCCCTCGACGAGACCTTCCCCGCCGACCTCCGCAAGCTTCTGCGGGCCGCCACCGACGAGTCCGTCTTTCGGGCGATCGGGCGGCACGTCGCTGACACCGGGGGGCGCAACGAAACGCCCCTCGACGAGATGCACGAGCAGGTGCGAGATCAGGTTCGCGACTTTGCACTCAACGAGGTGTTGCCCGAAGCCGAGCGCATCCACCGCAGCGACGACATCGTCCCCGAGAAGTTCCTCAAAAAGATGGCGGAGCTCGGCTTCTTTGGGCTGTCGGTGCCCGAGGAATACGGCGGCGTCGAGATGGGCAACCTCGCGATGATCCTGACCACCGAGGAACTCTCGCGTGCGTCGCTGGCGGCGGCCGGCTCGCTCATCACGCGCCCGGAGATCCTCGCCAAGGCGCTGATGGGGGGCGGCACCGAGGAGCAGAAGCGTCACTGGCTGCCGAAGCTCGCGTCCGGCGAGGTGATGGTCGGAATTTCGGTGACCGAGCCGGATATCGGGAGCGACGTCGCATCGGTAAAGTGCCGGGCCGAGAAGGCGACCGTCGGCGGTCGGGAAGGCTGGGTGATCAACGGCCCCAAGGCGTGGTGCACCTTCGCCGGTCGCGCGGATGTGCTGGCTGTGCTGGTGCGGACGAACCCGGATCCGGCCGCGGGCGCGCGGGGCCTGTCGCTGCTGATCGTCCCGAAGGACCCCGACACGGGCCACAGCTTCGAGACCGTGCAACCCGGCGGCGGGCGCGTGGTCGGCAAGGCCGATGCCACGCCCGGCTACCGCGGCATGCACTCGTTCACGCTGAATTTCGAGGACTACTTCGTGCCCGCCGAAAACCTCGTCGGCGGCGAGTCCGGCGAGGGAAGGGGCTTCTACCTGCAAATGGCGGGCTTCGGCGCAGGCCGGCTACAGACGAGCGGGCGGGCCTGCGGCGTTGCCCAGGCGGCTCTCGAAGAGACGGCCAAGTACGTCGTCGATCGCAAGCAGTTCGATCAGCCGCTCTCGGAGTTCCAGCTCACGCAATACACCCTCGGACGCATGGCGACGAAGCTGGCCGGCGCCCGGGCCATCACCTACAGGGCGGCTCACGAGTTCGACGAGGACGAGCGCCGCGCCAACACCATCGCCTCGCAGGCGAAGCTGCTCGCCTGCGACGTCGCCGTCGAGGTCACCCAGCAGGGCCAATTGCTTCACGGCGGCTGGGGATACGCGGAGGAGTACCCGATCAGCCGCTACGTCGTGGACGCCCAGGTGCTGCCAATCTTCGAGGGGGTGAAGGCGATTCTCGAACTGAAGGTGATCGGGCGTTCTCTTCTGGGCTGACGGCTCTCTTCTGGGCTGACGGCTCTCTTCTGGGCTGACGGCTCTCTTCTGGGCTGACGGCTCTACTCGGCGGCGAAGAAGGCCGTCAGTACGACGATCATCGGGGCGATGTCTGCAGCGCCGGCCATCTCGCGACAGCTGTGCATCGAGAGCATCGGGCTGCCGACATCGACGGTGCGAATGCCCAGCTTCGCCGACGTGATCGGCCCGATCGTCGAGCCGCAGGCGAGATCGCTCCGGCTCACGAAGTATTGGGGCTCGATGTCGTTCTCCGCGCAGATGGCTGCGAAGAAGCCGCTGGTGCTGGCATCCGTCGCGTAGGCCTGGTTCGCGTTGACCTTGATGACGGGACCCTTCCCGATCACGGGCGTGTGTCCGCCCTCGTGTCGGTCCGAGTAGTTGGGATGCACGGCGTGGGCCATGTCGGCCGAGATCAGCATGGAGGCCGCGAGCGCACGCTGGAGTCCTTGCGGCTCGCCCCCCTTGAAGCCTGTCACGACGCGATCGAGTGCGTCCGCCAGCAACGTCCCGCCGGCGCCGTAGGCACTTCGACTGCCCACCTCCTCGTGGTCATACATCACCACCACCCGGGTGAAGTTCGAGAGCCGCTCTTCGCCGGACGCCACGAGAGAGGTCAGCGCCGCATGGCACGAGGCCAGGTTGTCGATGCGGGGCGCATGGATGAACTCCCCTCTCGCCCCCGAGACCCCCGAGGTCTGGGTGTCGTAGGCCATCAGGTCGTAGGCCAGCAGCTTCTCGGTCGGGAACTCGGTGATTCCCTGAGCCCGCAGCTCGACGGTCACCATATCGAACAACTCGGGCGCATCTTCGAGACCGAGCACCGGCATCAAGTGTTTCTGGGCGTTGAGCTTCAAGCCCTCCTTCGATGCTTCGCGATCGAGATGGATGGCGAGACTGGGAATGCGGATCAACGGCCGGCCGAAATCGAGGAGCAGCGTCTGGATACCAGCGCGACTCTGCACCGTGACGCGCCCCGCCAACGAGAGATCCCGGTCGAGCCAGGTGTGGAGCAACACGCCGCCGTAGGGCTCGACGGCCAGCTGCCGATAGCCGTGGGCCGTGACGTCTGCCAGGGGCTTGAGGCGCAGGTTCGGTGAGTCCGTATGCGCTCCGATGACGTGGAAGCCGCCGCTGGCGGGCGACTCCATGCCCACCTCGAAGGCGACCAGGCTGCCCTCGTTGCGGACGACGTAGTGGCGGCTCCCGGGCTCGAGTTCCCAGACGTCGCTCTCCAACAGCGGTCGGTAGCCGCTTTGCTCGAGCCGATGGATCGACTCGGCGACGGCGTGGTACGGGCTCGGCGAGAGATCGATGAAGCTCAGCAGGTCGGCAACGAACTCGGACATGCCGCGAGGATAGCTGGCACCGCTGAAGTCGGCGGGCCTGAGCTCACGAGCCCGTCGCGCGGGTCCTCGAGAGTCTCCGGGACGGTCGGCAAATCCCCTGGCTGGACAGAATCGGCTGCCGGGCCCCCCGACCAGCGGGATCAGGAACTCTGAGAGCGCCCCCGATCCATCACCGCCCGCCGCCGGCGGGCGATGTCTTCCGGCCTGACACTCCGCGAGTGTTCCCGGTTCGCGGCCACCTCGATCCGCCGGCCGTCGCCGAGGCTCTCTGCAAAGCCGCGATCGATCACCGCCTTGTAGGACTGCACCATTTCGGGCTCGCAGGACATCATGTCGTCGGCCAGTGACCGGCAGGTCGGCAACAGCGCTTCGGGCGCGACGACCTGGTTGACGAGTCCCCACCGCTCCGCCTGCTCGGCATCGATGAAGTTCCCGGTGAGCGAGAGTTCTTTGGCCCGATACACACCGATCAGCCTGGGGAGCTTCTGGCTCAGCCCCCAGCCCGGCATGATGCCCACGCGAGCGTGGGTGTCTGCGAAGCGCGCGTGGGTCGAGGCGATCAAGACGTCGCACGCGAGCGCCAGTTCGAAGCCACCGGTGATCGCCACGCCATTGATCGCGCCGATGATCGGTTGGGCAAGCCCTTCGATGGCGGCGACGAGGTCACCCCCTCCGGCAACCACCCGACGCGTCTCTCCATCCGAGACATCCTCGCCGTCGCCGCCCAGTTCCTTCAGGTCGAGGCCTGCGCAGAAGGCGCGATCCCCGGCACCCGTGAGAATCACGACCTTCACGCTGTCATCGCCAGCAACTGCCTGGAACGCCTCCAGCAGAGCGTTCTGCAGCTCCCTCGACAGCGCGTTCATCGAGCGAGAGCGGTTCAACGTGAAGATCGCGACGCCGTCTTGTTTCTCGACCAGAAGGACCGGCTCGTTCTGCGCGGACACGTCGAAGCTCCTGCGATGCGAAGCTTCGCAGCATAGAACATCGAGAAAGTGAGGCGTTAGAAGCGGATCTCGAACCGGACGATCCGGCGCGGGCTCGGCCTAGCCCTCACCCGAAAGACGAACCCGCTGTCGCCGATCCGCTTTGAGTAGTCGAGGATCGATCTCGCGGGCTTCGAAGTCGGGGCATCGATTCCCGGCGAGCCACTGCAGCCGAAGGAGACCCAGGACGACTTGCACTCGAGGGCATCTAGGTCGCCGAGGCTCTGGAGAAACAGCTCGTCGAAGAGGTCGGCGTTTGCGGAGGCTGGCAGCGCAAGGGCGAAGAGAGTGGCGAGAGTGAGAAGCGAGGTCCGGAGGACGTGGCGGCCCGCAGTAGCCGCAACCGGGTTTCGGGCGGGCCGCGAGCTGCGCATCTCCTGCGCCGATCTCAGCAAGTTCCATCTCGATTTACGTAGCGAAAACACATCAATACGCGTACCCAGACCCTTCCCTGCCAGTGCTGTTACAAATCGTGGGTTCGATTATATATTTCGAAATTCATCCAACCTTCCGAAACAACCCCGCGGGGCGAACCGACTTCTCTTTCCACGTTCCGGTGCTTCCGCTGCCGTCACTGCCCGACTATCCTGCGAGCCGAGCCGCGCTTGGGTCGCCGCTCGCACCCCCCGACAGTTCCGATCCATCCCACGGGCGTCTTGTCTGCCCGAGGAGTCGTCGTGCGAGCTAGCAATCGATCGAGCGGAAGTCCGCGAGCCCGGCGCCGATGGCTCGCTGCGATCGCCTTCGCGGTCACCATCGGACTCGTCGCCTCGCCCGCAGGCGCTCAAGCCGAGGAGGAAGAGGAGGAAGAAGTAGGAGGAGCCGTCGGGACCTTCTTCATGGGAATGACTTCGGGCCTCCTGACCCTCGTCTACACGCCCCTCAAGCTGGTGTACGCAGCGGCTGCGATTCCCCTCGGTGCAGCCACCTACCTGTGGAGCGTCGGAGACTCGGAGATGGCCACTCGAGTCCTGCGCAGTGGCACCCAGGGCACCTTCGTGTTGACGCCCGAGCATCTCGCCGGCTCGGCGTCCCTCGAGTTCGTCGGGCCCGCGGACGAAGGCCCGCCCGAAGACGCAACCCCCACGAGCCTGACGCAGGACTACTGACCGAAGATCTCCAGCCGCGCCTTGCGCCCCAGTCGCAGCAGACTCTCCTCGCGGAAGTCGGATTGGAGGGCGCCCCAGTCGAACCACGCGAGCGCGTGCGACTCACCGCTGACAGCCACCTCCTGATCGGACGCTGCCGCCAACAGGAAACGGATGTCGTGATGCTCGTGCGCAGGCTCGTCACGTCGTGCCGGAATCCGGTGCACGTCGACGTCGATCGGCAGATCTCCGAAGCGGTCGAACGCCTCGAGACCCGACTCCTCGCGGGCTTCGCGCAGTGCCACCGCAGAGACGTCCGGGTCGCCATCCGCATGGCCGCCCAACTGAAGCCAGCGACCGAGCTTGCGGTGGTGGGTCAGCAGGAAGCGCTTGCGATCCCGCGAGACGATCCACGCCGATGCCGTGATGTGCCCCGGGAGACACGTCCGTTCGAAGCAATCAGGATATTTGCGAACAAGTTCTCGAATTCGTCCGATGCAGTCGACTTCGTCCGGATTCTGCTTCTCGTAGCGATCGAGCAGGTCGAGGAGCGGCTGGCGGTGCATCCCGCCAGTATCGCCCGTCAAGGCGAATTCCGAACATCCCAACGCGATCCCACCCTCGGCGATGCGCGTGGAATGCCGGAAGCGGTTTCAGAAGGTGTAACCGAAACCGGCCGACCAGTTGAAGCCGTGCTTCGACCAGCCGATGTCGACCCGGAAGGGAGCGGCCCGTTCGAGTAGCAGCCGCAGACCGACCCCGTAGCTGAAGCGCACCTCGTTCTGGAAGACGTCGATCCCGTTCCCACCCACGCTGCCGGCCTCGAAGAACGGGGCGAGGCCGACCCGCTCGACCCGGATCGAAGGGGTGATCGCGAATCCGCGCGGGATCACCCAGACGCGATGCTCGACGCTCGCATGCCAGGAGGCGTCGTCGCGGAAGCGACCCTCCTGGTAGGCGCGCAGGGTCTCTGAGCCCCCGAGGGTCGGGAGTGCGGTGAATGGCAGGTGCCCCGCCTTCATCCGATGCGCGAATCCGAAATTCAGCGTATCGGTGGGCGGGTTCTCTTCTTCGTTGTCGCCCCCGTCGTGGAAGATCGGCGGCAGCCTGAATGCTGCGGATCCGAGCAACGTGAACACCGCTCCCAGCTTGCCCTCGCGCTGAACCAGCGGAGCATCGACCAGGGCACCGAGTTCGAACCCCGAGTAGGGACTGCGCTGGCTGTCGCGAGTGTCCCAGCGCAGACCGGCTATCAGGAAGCCCACCTGCTCGACGTCGCCGCTCTCGATGAAATCCCGAAACAGCGCCGAGGAGTCGAAGGCGTCCGTCGAGAGCCCCTGGATCTCGGCACGCAGGCCCAGCGAGCCGACGAGGTTCGCCCCGGGCTCGGGGATCGCCATCTGCAGACGAACGTCGAGAGAAAAGATCTCGTCCGTATACAGGATCTCGTCGTCCTCGCGGGAGTCGGGACCGAAGCCGAAGAACCGACGCGTCAGCGTCTTCTGGTACCCACCCAGGATCGAGACGAAGCTCCGCTCTTCCTGCAAGACCCCACCCCCGGGCCGCTCCCGGTGATGGAGCCAGCGGCGCCACAGGCCCCAGAAGCTCCGCTGTCCCTTCGTCGTGTAGGAGACGAAGAGCCCCGCGAACTCCTGCCGCCGCTGGGCCCGGAAGTCGAGATCGGTGAACCCGAGCCCGGCACCTGCGCCGCTGTCCGAGTTCCGAAACACCAGGGGCACGACGAAGCTGCTGACGAGGAATCGCTCGGAGAAGCGGCCCGGCTTGAGGCGGCCTTCCGGGATGTAGCGCCAGCGCTCCGGGTGGGACAGATCCGCGGGCCTCTCGACGGCGGGGATGCGGCCGGTCTCTTCCATGCCCTGATACGGGTCGTGCACCTTCGCCTCGCCGCTCTCCTCGGCAGGCGCGGCGCTCGCGCATGCGAGGACGAGACCGAGTGCCGTCACCCTCCGGCACGTCGAGGTCATCCGCTAGGCGTCTACCAGCGGCTCGCGCATCGTGACCAACTCTTCCGCAGAGGTCGGATGGATGCCGACCGTCGAGTCGAGCTGTGTCTTGGTAACACCGCACTTGATGGCGACCGCGAATCCCTGGGTGATCTCTCCCGCTTCGGCCCCGACGAGATGGATCCCCAGGACCCGATCGCTACTCCGGGCGACGATGACCTTCATCATCGTGGTCTCGTCGCTTCCGGTGAGCGTGTGCTTGAGAGGTCGGAAACGCGAGCGATAGACGTCGATGTCACCGAAGCGCTCCCGCGCCTGGGCCTCTGTGAGCCCCACCGTGCCGACCGGCGGCTGGCTGAAGATCGCCGCCGGGACGTTCTCGTGGACCGGCGCTGTCGGCTTCCCCTCGAACAGAGTCGCCACCAGGCAGACAGCTTCGTGGATCGCGACCGGTGTCAGCGCCATGCGGTCGGTCACGTCGCCCACAGCGTGGATGCTGGGCACCGAAGACTGCGAGTACTCGTCGACGACGATCGCCGCATTCGCGTCGAGCGCGACACCGACCTCTTCGAGGCCGAGGTTCGCAGTATTCGGCTTCCGGCCCGTGGCGCAGAGGATCTGGTCCGTGTCGACCGTGCTGCCGTCGGTCAGGGTCGCCCGCAGCCGGCCGCCGCTCCGCTCCTCGATCGCCGTCACGTTCGTCTGGAAGCGAAGATCGACGCCCTTCTTGCGGATTTCCTCGGCGAGCACCCTGCGAACGTCGTCGTCGAACCCGCGCAGGAAGAGCGGACCTCGATAGAGCTGAGTGACGTGGGCGCCCAGCCCGTTCATGATGCCCGCGAACTCGACAGCGATGTACCCCCCGCCGACGATCAGGATGTGGTCCGGGCGCTGATCGAGGTAGAAGATCTCGTTGGACGTGATCGCGAGCTCCTTGCCCGGGAGTTCCGGAATCTCGGGCCAGCCGCCGGTCGCGACCAGGATGTGCTCGGCTGTGAGGGTCCGATCCGAGAGAGCCACCTGATGGGGACCGGAGACAGTGGCTCGATCCCAGATCCGCTCTGCTCCAGCGCTGTCGAGCAGGTTCTCGTAGATCCCGTTCAGCCGTTCGATCTCGCGGTTCTTGCGATCGATCAGGCTTGCCCAGTCGAAGGAGGATTCGCCGACCGTCCAGCCGTAGCCGCGCTGGGCGTCCGCGAAGTCCTCTGCAAAATGCGACGCGTAGACGAGCAGCTTCTTCGGGATGCAGCCCACGTTCACGCAGGTGCCGCCGAGATAGCGGTCCTCGGCGACTGCGACGCGTTTGCCGAGCGAGGCGGCCAGGCGGGCCGCCCGCACACCGCCAGACCCGGCACCGATCACGAAGAGGTCGAAGTCGTACTCGGGCACCTGATCTCCTGCCTTCCCGTCGCGGCAACCCGAGCATAGCCTTAACCTCTCAGGTGTGAGCGAACGCGAGAGACAGATCCCCGCCCTGGTCGTGTCGGGCTTCCTCGGCTCGGGCAAGACCACCCTGGTTCGGAACCTCCTCGAGGCCGCCCAGAAGGAGAAGATCCGCGTCGCCGTCATCTCGAACGAGCTGGGCGAACTGGGCATCGATCGCGCGCTGCTCGGAGACGGCGGGGAAGCCTTCATCGAGCTGGAGGGCGGCTGCGTCTGTTGTGAGCTGTCGGACGACCTGATCGAAACCCTGCAGATGCTCCGCGATCGAGTCGACCCGGATCGCATCGTCATCGAGACCTCCGGTGTGGCACTCCCTTTCGACACCACCCTGAACTTCTGGCGGGAACCCGTCTCGGCATGGATCGGAGACGACATGGCAATCGTCGTCGTGAACGCCGAGCAGCTGGCCGCCGGCGAGGATCTGGAAGGAACCTTCGAGGATCAGGTTTCGTCGGCGGACCTGCTGGTACTGAACAAGACAGACCTCGTCGCCGAGGAAGCACTGCCCAAACTCAGGGCGGAGCTGCGGGTCATCGAGCCCGAGGCTCCCATCGTCGAGTGTGCACACGGACGCGTGGCCGCGGAGCTCCTGTTCCCACCCGATCTCGGACGCGTCGACCGGAGCGGCAGCGCCCCGAAAGCGCCGCCCCACCACCACGAACGCTTCGAGGCCAGAACCTGGGACGTGCCCCCGGGCATCCCCTCGGAGCAGCTCGAAGAAGAGCTGCGCCGACCGGATCTCCTGCGCGCCAAGGGTTGGGTGAGCACCCGCGAAGGGCCAACGCTGGTCCAGGTCGTCGGCCGCCGGATCGAGCTGACCCTCGAGTCGCCACCGGATCCGGCGCTACTAGGACGCCTCGTCCTGATCGAACGCGCGTCCTAGCGCTTGCTCTCTTCGCGGATCCGCTTCTTCGTCGCAGCCCACGAGCAGATCGAACACTCGGAGAGATCGTGACCCCGTGCCGGGCAGTGTTCCCGGCCAAAGTAGATGATCTGCAGGTGCAGGGCGTTCCAGCGGTCCTCGGGGAACAGCCGCTTGAGGTCGCGCTCACTGCGGACGACGCTCGAGCCGTTCGAGAGCCCCCAACGTGCGGCCAGCCGGTGGATGTGGGTGTCGACCGGGAAGGCGGGAATGCCGAAGGCCTGGGCCATCACGACGCTCGCCGTCTTGTGTCCTACGCCCGGAAGCGCTTCCAGTTCCTCGAAGGTCTTCGGCACCTGGCCGCCGTGCTTCTCGACCAGGATCTTCGAAAGCCCCTTGATGGCCTTCGACTTGGCGGGAGAAAGTCCGCAGGGCTTGATGATGCGCCGGATCCCACGGACGTCGAGTCGGGCCATGTCTCGCGGGTTGCCGGCCTCGGCGAAGAGAACCGGCGTCACCTCGTTCACCCGTACGTCGGTGCATTGAGCCGAGAGCACGACAGCGACCAGTAATGTGTAGGGGTCGCGGTGCAAGAGAGGGACGGGCGGCATCGGATACAGCTCGTCGAGGATCCCAGCGATGCGAACGGCCTTGTCGGCACGGGTCATGGCAACAGGATAGCTCCGAAACTCCCTGCCGAGTCCGCGCCGATGACACGGGCCCCCTGCGACCTCGTCACTCGACCCCACCGCGATTGTGATCCATGTCTCAGGAATCGATCCTGCATAGCGGTTGCCGGGAATTCCGGGCTACGCTCGCGGCCCGGAAGCGAATCCGTCCGATCGCTGTCGGCCCCCCCCGCACGAGGTTCGTCGATGTCCTTTCCCGAGCCCGATGAGTTCGTGACTGGAAGCATGAGTGACATCGGGAAGGTGCGCAGCATCAACCAGGACTACTTCGGCGAGTTCGAGGACCCGCGAACCCATCGGCGCATGCTGATCATCGCCGACGGCATGGGAGGCCACCTCGGCGGGGAGGTGGCGAGCAAGATGGCCGTCGAAACCGTGGCCGAGATCTTCGAGGCGGGCGGCAATCAGGCCGCGGAGCTGCTGCGCGAAGCGCTGGAGACCGCGAACGAGCGGGTCCGCAACGCCGCGCGGGCAGACGCGGGCCTGGCCGGCATGGGAACGACAGGCGTTTGTCTCCTCTTCGAGCGCGGCGGACGCGGCGCGGTGGCCCACGTCGGAGATAGCCGCGCCTACCGGCTTCGGGCAGGGCAGCTCGAGCAGATCACGGAAGATCACTCGGTGGTCGCTGTACTGCTGCGAACGGGACAAATCACCGAGGACGAAGCCAAGCGGCATCCGCAGCGGAACGAAGTCCTGCGTGCCATCGGCACCGATGATGAAGTCGAGGTGCAGCTCACTCCGCTCGAACTACAGCCGGGCGACAAGTACCTGCTGTGCTCGGACGGCCTCTCCGGCCTCGTCACCAACGCGGACATCGCCGATGTGCTGGGGCGTCTGGATCCCCAGCACGCCGCCCGCACCCTGGTGCAGATGGCGAACCGCGAGGGCGGCAACGACAACATCACCGTGCAGGTGGCGATGATCCCCCGCGTGCCGGCGGACGAGAAGGCAGGCGCCGCCGACGTGATCGTGACCTCCGAGAGCGACGCTCCGGCGGGTCCGTCCGGGTGGCTCTGGGTTGCGGGTGTCGGGCTGGCCGGGCTGCTGCTCTGGCTGCTGCTCGGCAGCCGCTGAGCGATCCACATGCCGCCCACCGGGCCGGGCGAGTCGGACGCTGCCCCTTCCCTGATCGGGCGGGTGCCCACCGGGGCGCTCCACGGAAGCGACGCCGTCCTCGACCGCTTCCTCGGCTGGGTGTCCGACCTGGGCCTGACGCCCTATCCCGCCCAGGAAGAAGCCCTACTCGAATTAATGACCGGCCGGCACGTCGTGCTGTCGACTCCCACCGGGTCCGGCAAGTCTCTCGTGGCGCTCGGCCTCCACTTCAAGGCGATCTGCGAGGGCAAGCGCTCGTTCTACACGGCACCCATCAAGGCGCTGGTCAGCGAGAAGTTCTTCGATCTCTGCCGGCACTTCGGCGCCGAGAACGTCGGCATGCTCACCGGCGACGCGAGCATCAACTGGACCGCACCGATCATCTGCTGTACCGCCGAAGTGCTCTCGAACATGGCCGTCTCCTCGGGCGAGGGAGCCGACGCCCCGTACGTGGTGATGGACGAATTCCATTACTACGACGACCGCAGCCGAGGCATGGCCTGGCAGATCCCGCTCATCGTCCTGCGTCGCAGCCAGTTCTTGCTCCTGTCCGCCACGCTCGGCAACACGGCTTCGATCGAGGAACGCATCGCGGAGCGGACCGGACGCGAGGTCGCCCACATCCACCACGCCGAGCGCCCCGTCCCGATCGACTTCGAATACACCGAGACACCGCTGCACGAGACCATCGAGTCGCTGCTCGCGCGGGGCCGCGCACCCGTCTACGCCGTCCACTTCACCCAGCGGGAAGCCACCGAGCAGGCGCAGGCCCTGACCAGTACCAACGTGAGCGACCGGAATGCGCGCCGAGCGATTGCCGAAGCCCTCTCGGGCTTCCGCTTCGACACACCCTTCGGCCCCACCATCAAGCGCATCCTCTCCCACGGCGTCGGTCTGCACCACGCGGGCTTGCTCCCGCGCTATCGACGCCTCGTCGAGCGGCTGGCTCAGCTGGGACTCCTGCGGGTGATCTGCGGCACCGACACCCTCGGTGTCGGGGTCAACATCCCGATCCGCACGGTCCTGTTCACACGCCTCTGCAAGTTCGACGGCGAGAAGGTGTCAATCCTGTCGGTGCGCGAGTTCCAGCAGATCAGCGGTCGAGCAGGACGCCGCGGATTCGACGTCGAAGGCAGCGTGGTCGTCCAGGCCCCCGAGTGGGTCATCGAAAACCGACGCCTCGAGGCGAAGGCCGCCGCGTCCGCTGGACGCCGCCGCAAACTCGTAAAGAAGAGAGCGCCACGAGGTCTCCTGGACTGGAGCCAGGCCACCTTCGAGAGCTTGACGTCGAAGCCTCCGGAGAAACTGCACTCGCGCTTCTCAGTCGATCACGGACTGCTCGTTTCCTGCCTGCGCGGATCCGGCTACCCCGTGCTGCTCGAGCTGATCGCCCACAACCACGAAGACGAAAGCCGAAGGCGCGAACTGCGTCGCGAGGGTGCCGTGCTCTTCCGCTCCCTCCGCCGCGCCGAGATCATCGACGTCTGCCAGGACGCGACGACCGGGCGCCCGCAGGCCGTCGTGTCCGCCGAGTTGCAGCGAGACTTCTCGCTCCACCACAGCCTGTCCCTGTATCTGACAGACGCGGTGGCCGCGCTCGACACCGCGTCCGAGACCTTTGCGCTCGACCTACTCTCCATCGTCGAGTCGATCCTCGAAGATCCCCGCCAGATCCTCTACGCCCAGGAGAAGCGCGAGCGCGGACGGGTCGTCGCGGAGCTCAAGGCCCAGGGCGTCCCCTACGAGGAGCGGATGGAGAAGCTCGAGCAGATCAGCTGGCCGAGGCCCAACAGCGAATTCGCGTTCGCGACCTTCGCGCTCTTCACCGAGCAGCATCCCTGGCTCGGGAGCGAGGAGATCCGGCCCAAGTCCATTGCGCGGGAGATGGTCGAATCCTTCGCAAGCTTCGAGAGCTACGTAAAGACGTGCGGCATCGCCCGCATGGAGGGGCTGCTGCTTCGATACCTGAGCCAGGTCCACAACACCCTCGTGCGGTCGGTCCCGATGTCCGCGAAGAGCGACGACGTCCATGACGTCGCCGGCTACCTGCGAAGCGTCGTGGGCGGCATCGACTCGAGCCTGCTGCAGGAGTGGCAGAGCCTCGTCGATCCGGGAGCCAGTCCCCGAGCGGCCGCCCCCGGCGCGCCTCAACCCCACCGGGATCCCTCCGCCGACCCCCGCGCCTTCCGGGCGAGAGTTCGCGCAGAAATGCACCAGCTGGTCCGCGACCTTGCCGCGGGACGCTACGAAGAGGCGACGCGACGGGTCCGCCAGGTCGCAGGCGACGAGTGGGACGCCGCGCGCCTCGAGGCCGCTCTAGAGCCCTTTTTCGCCGACTATGAGCGCATCCTCTTCGACCCACCGGCTCGCCAGGCCCACTGGACCCGTATCGACGAACGGGGCCCCCGCATCTTCGAGATCCACCAGGTGTTGCTCGATGACCAGGGCGACAACCTCTGGAACGTCGAGGGGTTGGTCGACCTGCGGGAGGAGCTACCGCCCGACTCGCCCTGGGTCGCCATCCGCGGCATCAGCACGTAGACTGGTCGCAGCAACAGGTGCCCGGCCTCGCCGGGTGAAGAGGGAAGTGTGGTAACGGGGCGGCGGCGTTCTAACGAACGGCCGTTGCTTTCGGATCCCACCGCGGACGCGCCGCCGTGAAGGGTCGGTGTTTCCGGTCGAAGGCCACTGCAGCACGGCTGTGGGAAGGCGACCGGAAGCGGATCCTGAGCCGGAAGACCTGCCTGTTGCACGCAGTGCGAGGGTCCTCGCGAAACGGGACGTCTCGGTAAGCCGTCGTACGAGACCCACGACGAACTCGCTTCCGAGCCATCCCGCGGGCGCTCGCTTCCCGTGGGTCCGCAAAGGAAACGAGAAGCATGAACCACCGCACCCGCTCCCTGTTCCTGCAGTCCCTGTTCATCCTGCTGCTGTCCGAGCCGGCCGGAGCGATTCCGATCGAGGCCAGCGTCGGCACCGGCCCCGACCTCGCCATCGTGGTACTCGAGTTTCAGGACGGTGCCGGCTACGCCTTCGAAGTGTCCTTCGATGACTCGCTGTCGACGTCCGGACTCGACGTCATGCAGGTGCTCGAGGCCGAGATCACGGGCTTCGCCCTGACGATCCTCGACTTCGGCTTCGGACTCTTCATCGACGGCATCTCCTACGCGGGCCACAGCGACAGCGGCTTCGGCGGCGGCGAACTCTACTGGCACTACTGGACGAAGGACGCCGAGATCGACCCGTGGACCTTCTCGCAGATCGGCGCGGCGGATCGCATCGTGAACGACGGCGCCTGGGAGGGTTGGCGGTACGGCGCCGGCACGCCGCTGCCAGAGCCGGGCACCGGGCTGCTCATGGGCCTGGGTCTCGCGGGGCTCGTCTGGCGGGGCCGGGCGGCTCTTCAGTCGTCGCTGCGGTAGCGAGCCGACTCCGCGTCGTAGGCCGGGAACCCCACGATCTCGCGCAAGACCTCGAAGTCCAGCAGACCGGCGGGCTGGCGACCTTCGGCGAGGGCGGCGAGCGACTCCTGCATCGCGTGGATCGCCGACGACAGCAGGGTCAGCGGGTAGGCAGCGATTCGATAGCCGATGGCCTCGAGGCGCTCCGGGGGCAGGATCGGCGTGTCTCCGCCCTCCACGAGGTTCGCCATCTTCGGTCCGGGTAGGTCACGACAGAAGGTCTGCATTTCGTCCTCGCTGGCAGGCGCCTCCAGGAAAAGGATGTCGGCGCCCGCGTCCGCGAACAAGCGGCAACGCTCGAGCGCTTCATCGAGACCGTCCGTCGCCCGGGCGTCGGTGCGCGCCATCACGAGGATGTCGCCGCCGATCTCCTCGCGCGCGTCGACGGCGGCACGCACCCTCGCGAGCGCCTCGTCTCGTCCCACCACCTGCTTGCCGCGTGTGTGACCGCAGCGCTTCGGCGCAAGCTGGTCCTCGATCATCGCGCAGGCGAAGCCCGCGGAGGCGAAGCCCTTCACGGTGCGCTTCACGTTGACGGCGTTGCCGTAACCGGTATCGGCGTCGCCGATCACTGGGATCGAGACCGCTTCGCAGATATTGCGTCCCTGGCCGACCGCCTCACCGTATGACATCAGCCCCGTATCGGGCAGGCCGAGATGTGCGGCCGAGACTGCGAACCCGCTCATGAAGGTGAGGTCGAAGCCCGCGCGCTCGATCAGCCGGGCGGAGAGCGCGTCGAAGCAGCAAGGCATCACCCGAAGGCCCGGGGCGGCGATCAACTCACGCAGTCGCTCTGCCGGAGAGCTCATCGGTCGGTTGCTTCTGCCTCGGGCTCGGCGGTTCGCGCGAGTTCCTCCTCCACACGCTCACCGTTGCGCTTGACGATTCGAGCCGGAACGCCCACCACCGTGGAATTCGGCGGGACGTCCCGCATGTGGATAAAGGCGCCGGCTCCGATCTTCGCGTTTGCCCCGACCGTGATCGGGCCGAGGAGTGTTGCTCCGGTGCCGATGAAGACGTCGTCGCCGAGACTGGGATGGCGCTTGCCCCCGTGCTTGCCCGTGCCTCCGAGAGTCACGTTGTGGAACATCACGCAACGGTCGCCGATCTCCGAGGTCTCGCCGATGACCACCCCCGATCCGTGATCGATGAAGAAGGGCACGCCGATCCGTGCGGCGGGGTGGATCTCGACGCCCGTC
>JAYGDB010000008.1:0-129241 GCA_046583095.1 Myxococcota bacterium
GGCGTTCGACACGCTGTACGCCGAAGGCCAGCGCCGCTACGTGGAGTCGCTCTCCGCCTACGCGCGGCAGTTCCTCGGGCAGATGGAAAAGCCGCGCTACGACACGATCCGCGGACTCTCACCGACGATCTCCATCGAGCAAAAGACTGCGGGCTCGAATCCGCGGTCGACTGTCGGGACGATCACCGAGATCTCGGACTATCTACGAGTACTGTGGGCGCGGATCGGCATCCAGCACTGTCACCAGTGCGGCAGCACGGTCCAGCGCCAGACGGCCGAGCAGATCGCGCGGGAACTACTGGGCTTCCCGAAAGGCACGCGCCTCGTACTGCTCGCGTCGCTGCTCGTCAACCGCAAGGGCGAGCACAGGGAACTACTCGAGAGCGCCCGCCGAAGCGGCTACACGCGCCTGCGCGTGGACGGAGAGATCGTACTCAGCGAAGACATCGAGACACTCGACAAGCGCCGCAAGCACGACGTCGAGGTGGTGATCGACCGGATCGTCGTGAAGACCGGGCTCACCTCCCGGGTCACCGGTTCGGTGGAAACGGCGCTCCAGATCGGCGCGGGCAGCCTGCTCGCGGTGGTCACGCTTCCCGATGGAGTCAAGAGCAAGAAGAAGGACGACGAGCGGACGTTCTCGGAAAAGGCCGCGTGCGGAAAGTGCGGCATCTCCTTCCCGGAACTCACCCCCCAGGCCTTCTCGTTCAACAATCCCCAGGGCATGTGCGCGGACTGCAACGGGTTGGGGCAGAGTTTCACGATCTCCCGCGACCTGGTCGTGCCCAACGAGAGGCTGAGCCTCGACGAGGGCGCCATCAAGCCGTGGGGTAGCGATGTCGGGAAGCAGGACAACTGGGGGCATGGCTTCCGCGCCCAGGTGATCGCGAAGCTCGGCATCCCCACCGACAAGCCCTTCGAGAAACTCGCGAAGAAGCACCGGGACGCTCTGCTCCACGGCACGGGCGACAAGAAATTCCGGGTCACCTGGCGGGGCAAGTCCGGTCAGGGAAGCATGAACATCGTCTGGGAGGGAGCGCTGCCGCGCTTGCTGCGACGCTTCCGCGAGACCTCCTCCGAGCGGGCGAAGCGCTGGTACGCACAGTTCCTCGCCAACGAGGCGTGCGAGACGTGCGCGGGCACACGACTGCGGGTCGAGAGCGCGGCCGTGAAGGTCGGCGGCAAGAGTATCGTGGAGGTGTCGTCCCTCACGGTGGCCGACGCAAGCGAGTTCTTCCGGTCCCTCGATCTCGAGGGCGCCGCCAAGCAGATCGCGAGCGAGATATTGAAGGAGGTTCGGGCGCGTCTCGAGTTCCTGCGCGCGGTCGGCCTCACCTACCTGTCGCTCGACCGCGCTGGCCCGACGCTCTCCGGTGGCGAGTCCCAGCGCATCCGCCTGGCCAGCCAGGTGGGCTCCGATCTCACCGGTGTCATCTACATCCTCGACGAGCCGTCCATCGGCCTCCACCAGCGCGACAACCGACGGCTCCTCGACACTCTCGTTCGAATGCGCGACATCGGGAACACGGTCGTCGTGGTCGAGCACGACGAGGAGACCGTCCGCGAGGCCGACTGGGTGATCGATTTCGGGCCCGGTGCCGGGATCGCCGGTGGCTCGATCGTCCACCAGGGCACTCCCAAGAGCCTCGAGAAGAACCCGAAGTCCATCACCGGCGCGTATCTCTCGGGCCGCCGGGCGATTCCGGTTCCGACAGACCGACGCCCCGCCGTGGGCAGTATCAAGATCGCGGGCGCACAGGAGAACAACCTCGCCGACATCGACGTCGAGTTCCCGCTCGGCGTGCTGACAGTGATCACCGGCGTATCGGGTGCCGGCAAGTCGACCCTCGTGAACAACATCCTCTACCCCGCCTTGTCGCGGAAATTCCACAACTCGACGCACCGGGTCGGCAAGCACCGCAGCGTCCACGGCCTCGATCAACTCGACAAGGTGATCGACATCGACCAACGCCCCATCGGTCGCACACCGCGCAGCAACCCCGCCACCTACATCAAGGTGTTCGATGCGATCCGGAGCTTCTTCGCCGCCTTGCCCGAGTCCCGGGTCAACGGCTACAAGCCGGGTCGCTTCTCCTTCAACGTGAAGGGCGGGCGCTGCGAGGCGTGCGAGGGCGATGGCGTCCGGAAGATCGAGATGCACTTTCTCGCTGACGTGTACGTGACCTGCGAACAGTGCCAGGGCAAGCGCTTCAACGAGGCCACCCTGCGGGTCGTCTACAAGGGCCACTCGATCTCGGACGTACTCGCGCTGACGGTGCGGGAGGCCCTCGAACTCTTCGACGCCCACCCGAAGGTGGCGAGACCGCTGAGGCTCCTCGAAGAGGTGGGCCTCGACTACCTGCAGCTCGGGCAGCCTTCCCCGACCCTCTCGGGTGGAGAAGCCCAGCGCATCAAGCTGGCCCGGGAGCTCTCGAAGCGGGCGACCGGACGCACCCTCTATATCCTCGACGAGCCCACCACGGGCCTGCACTTCGACGACGTCCGCAAACTGCTCGGCGTGCTCGACAAACTCGTCGAAGCCGGCAACACGGTGATCGTGATCGAGCACAACCTCGACGTCATCAAGACCGCGGACTGGATCATCGACCTCGGCCCAGAAGGTGGGCCCAAGGGAGGCGAGGTGGTCGCACAGGGAACCCCCGAGCAGGTCGCCAGGGCGAAGGGAACCCACACCGGGCGATACCTGAAGCCGGTTCTCGCAACGAACCGTCGAGCAGGCCAGAGGACCCGGCGCGGCGCGAGCCGTTGAACCGACGGATCCGTCGAGGCGCTCGCTCAGTCGCGCTTCTTCGGATCCTCCGGCAATGCGAGACCCGGGTCGAACCAGCCCAGGATCTTGTCGTTCTCGTCGCGCGGGTAGGTGTGCGAGAGGTCCTCGATTTCGCGGTAGACGATCTCGGCACCCGCCTTTTCGAGCTCGTCTCGCGCGACCCGGGCGATCTGCACCGGGAACATCCAGTCGCGGGCGCCGTGCACCAGGTAGATGCGCTTCCCCTTCGCGCGCTCGATGTTGCCGTTGGCGAAATTCATCGGATGCAGGACACCCGAGACGGGGGCCAAGGCCGTGAAGGGCATGTCTTCCTGCAGGCCGCCCAGGAGCGCGTAGGTGCCGCCATCGGAGAGCCCCGTCAGCAGGATGCGCTGCGGGTCAACCTTCCAGCGTTCAGACACGGCGCGAACCATCGCGGCCAACGGCTGGGCGTCGTAGTCCGGACCGTTCAACGACCAGGTCGGTCCCCGCGACGTGGGCGCCAGCAGTAGGAAGCGACGGCCGCGGGCTTCGCGTAGCCAGGTCCACAGGAAGTCGCGCCCCTGGCCGCTGCCGCCGTGCAGCGCGACGACCAGGGGCCACGGCTCGCTGCCGTCGTAGGATTCGGGGATGTAGAGCGAGAAGCCGCCGCGGCCGCCCTCCCCGGCGTCTCGCCCGCGCTGCAGACCGACGACGATGCCTTCGCGCGGCTCGGGATCGAGAAGCGCCAACGTGTCTCGAAAGGGCGCCTCCACGAAGTACCGACCGATCGGGGGGATCGCCAGTCGAAGTGGGAACAACGCCTCCTGGGCACGACAGTGCAGGTGCATCGCAGCGAGGATGCGGGCCACTCCTTCGGCCTCGGGATCGAACGAGTCCGCGGCTCCCGCGAGGAGTCCGAGTGCTTTCTCGGCGGGCTCCACCGCTGCCAACAGGTCGCGGTGGAGATCCCGGAGACCCTCGGGCGGCGTCACCTGCTCGAAGCCACCTCGCGCCTCGGCGAGTCGTCCGACTGCGGGCTGCAGCGCGCTCTGGAGCCGCGGTAGATCGGGCGGATGGAGTCGCCGTTGCAGCCACTCGATCCCGTCCAGGCCTGCGAGAAGCGCGGGGCCGAGCCGACCGAGTTCCTGGAAGAAGCGCTGCTCCGCATCTTCACTCATGACGTTGGAGCGTAGCCACCCTACCTTCCCGCCGGCTCACCCGAAACCTCCGAAAGGAACATGCCAGATGACGTCCCGGTACTTCCTTCTGTTCGCCGCCTTCGCGAGCCTAGTCGCCAGCCCCCTCAGCGCCGAGGTCAAGGTCGAGAGCGAAGACGACAAGGCCTTCTACCTGATCGGCTTGAGCTTCGGGCGGCAGCTCCACCGGCTGTACCTGAGCGAACGCGAGGCACAGCTCGTCGGAAAGGCCATCATCGATTTCATCAACGACGAGGCACTGGACGTCGACCCGGAGGTCTACGGCCCGAAGATCGCCGTCCTCCAGGATGCGCGGGCCAAGCAGGGCCTCGAGATCGAGAGGCAGAAGTCGGGCACGTTCCTCGCCAAGAAGACCAAAGAGAGCGGCGCGCAGGTCATGCCCTCGGGTCTCGTCTACAAACAGATCGAGGCCGGCTCCGGCGATCAACCCAAGAAGACCGATACCGTCTCGGTCCACTACACGGGCAGGCTGCGGGACGGATCGATCTTCGACTCGTCGGTGATGCGCGGGGAGCCTGCGTCGTTCCCGCTGTCGGGGGTCATCCCGTGCTGGACCGAAGGCGTCGCGATGATGAAGGTGGGTGGCAAGGCAGAGCTGGTGTGCCCGTCCGACATCGCCTACGGCGACGCGCCCCCGCGACAGTCCCCGATTCCGCCGGGCTCGGTACTCGCCTTCGAGGTGGAGCTGCTCGACATCGTCGAGTAGCGCTACGAGCCACGCGGAACGGATCAGGGTCCGACGTGAACGAACACGTTCCGCTGGCCCCTGGCACTGCGATGCTCCCACAGGAAGATGCCCTGCCAGGTGCCGAGTACGAGGCGTCCTCGGAGCATCGGAATCGACAGGGATGTCGAGGTCAGTGCGGCCTTGATGTGGGCCGGCATGTCGTCCGGCCCTTCGGCCGTGTGGGTATAGAGCGGGTCGCCCTCCGGAACCAAGCGCTCGATCCAACGCTCGAGATCGCGCTGAGCCGAGGGATCCGCATTCTCCTGGATGGTCAGGCTCGCGGATGTGTGCGGCATGAAGACCGTGCACAGGCCGTCCTCCCCGCCGAGTTCAGCCACTGCCGCACCCACCAACCGGGTGATCTCGTGGAGACCCTGGCCGTCCACGCGAACCGTGAGCTCGAGCGTGCCCATCGTCAGTGCGCGAGCCGATCTCGGGCGCTCGAGCCGACCCGGATCTCGTCGGTCCCGGCGTAGGCGTGCAACACCTGGGCGACGCGGATCACCCGCGGCGGCTCACTCCACTCGATCATGTCGCTTCTCCTGCTGCGGCGGCGCGAAGGCGGATGTCAGTGATCTCGGCGGGAGCGAAGAGTCGCATGGGCGGCCCCCAGAAGCCCGTTCCGCAACTGACGTAGAGCTGTGCGTCGCCTCGGCGGTAGAGGCCGGCCACGAACGGGATCGCGAGCCGCACGAAGTAGCGAAACGGCCAGATCTGGCCGCCGTGCGTGTGGCCGGAGAGCTGAAGATCGATCCCCATCGCCTGTGCCTTCTTGAAGGTGGTGGGATCGTGTGCGAGCAGAATGACCGCGCGGTCCGGGGGCAGGCCGGCGAGGGCCGCAGCCAAGTCCTCACCGCCGCTGCGAGACTCGAGACCTGCCCGGTGATCATCGACACCGGCAAGTTCGAAGGCCGAGCCGTCCCGCTCGATCGTGACCCGCTCGTTGCGGAGAACCCGAAAGCCCAGCGCCCGCATACGCTCGACCCAGGCGTCGGCGCCCGAGTAGTGATCGTGATTGCCCGTAACGAAGAACACTCCATGGCGCGCGCGCAGGTCGCCGAAGGGCGCGACCTCGTCTGAAAGCTTTTCGACGCTCCCGTCCACGATATCTCCCGTGATGGCGACAACATCGGGATCCAGGGCATTCACCCGCTCCGTCAACTGCCGGGAAAACCTGCGGTCGAGGATCGGACCGATGTGAATGTCCGAAATCTGCACGATCCGGAAGCCGTCGAGGGCCGCCGGCCAGCGCGCAGGCCAGACATCGACGCGCTTCAGCTGCGGACGCGCCAGTCCACCGCGCAAGCCCACGGCTACGAAGACCAGGGCAGCGAAGAAAACCGCAATCGCCCGGACGCGCGCTACCTCAAGGGTCCCGAGCCACGACGGTGCGTCCGCTGCATAGAGCACCATCGGATTCGAGGGCCCGGTCAGGAAGATCAGCAAGTCGGAGAAGCAGACGAGCAGGAAGAGATAGAAGAAGAGTCCCATCCAGATCGACGCGGGCCACGCGATGATGCGCGACCACGGCGGCTTCATCAGCCGGTCGCCGATCGGCTGCAGGAACAGGCTCGTCGCAGCCAGCACGACCCCCCAGACGAGCACGGCCTCCAGACCCGGCGAGAGCGCGGTGTCCACGATCAGGCGCCGAACGATGTAGTAGTGACCGCCTCCGACGACCCCACCGAAGATCAGCAGGAGGACAACGATGAAGATGAGTCGCGGCACCGCGGGAGTCTCGCGCGCCCCCCTCCCCGCCTCAAGCCCGCGGCTGTCGAGCAGCGCTTCGGAGCGGGACTCGTCGGTTGCCTTCAGGGTGAGGCCGTAGTCAATCCTCTGAACGACGGTCCTGTTCGAAGACATCGCGCGGGCTACGTCGGCCGCTCGTCCCGGGGCGTGGAAGCCACGCCTGCTAGCGTTCGGCTCCAACTCGTGCGAGAGATCCCATGACCCCGCCCCCCCAGACCGCCCTCGAGGGTTTCCAACGGAAGCACCTGCGCAAGCTCGCCCACCCGCTCAAGCCCGTCGTCCACGTCGGCGCGGCGGGCATCAGTCCGACCCTTCTCGCTGCCCTCCGGGAAGCCCTCGCAAACCACGAGCTCGTGAAGGTCCGGCTCCACGAGCCCGACGACAAGAAGTCCCTGGCGCGAAACCTGGCGGACGAGAGCGGCGCGCAGCTGTGCGGACTCGTCGGCCATACGGTGATCCTCTACCTCGCGCACCCGGAAGCGCCCCGGATCGAAGTCCCGGTTCGGGAATAGCCGGCAAGTCGCCCGACCGGTGCACGCGCGAGCGTGGGTCGGGTCAGTCGGGATCGCGCTCGGACGACATCGGCCGGAAGGCACCAAAGATGCGCTCTCGGATTCCACGGTGCGCGAGGGGCACCAGTGCCAGTGTCAGCACCACCGCGGTGGCCGTGTAGAAGCGCGCAGTCCCGAAATCCAGCAACGAAGAGCCGAAGAAGGAAAGCGTCGCGGCGCGGACCGGGGACGCGACGACCACGGCAATCAAGAAGGGCACTACGGGGATCGCTGCCAAACCCGATCCCAGGTGGAAGGGCGTCAGTGGACCGATGGGATGTGCGGTGGAGACCCCCACCAGGAACGGCCCGGCCGCCTCGGCACGTCGCCGGAAGTCTCCGGCCCGCTTACCGAACCAACTCTCGATCCACGGGCGGCCGACCGAGCGCGCTCCGAAATACCAGAGCACCGCTGAAATCACGATCCCGGTGGCGCCGAGCGCCGAACCGATCACAGCGCCGAAGATGAGACCCCCGGCCGACAACGCGATCGCCGAGGGCAATCCGAGAAAGGTGCGGAAGATGACGATCAGCAGGTAGAGCCCCCAGGCCCAGAAGCCAAGGCTCGTCACGACGGCGGCGATGGACTCCTGAGAGAACTGCAGCCCGAGTTCCGCGCGAGCGTAGGAGCCGGCCCAGAAGAGCAAGCCGAGGACGACGAGAACCGAGATACCGCGCACCAAATTCACGTCAGACGACCATAGCAGCCAGCCGAGACCCTCCCTCGGCGCTAGCGGGGCTTCAGGATCCGGTAGCGATCGATGCGGCCCGCTTCCTGGTAGGCACTGCGCACCCATCCCGAGAGTTCCGGAGCCGTGCGAACGATCGACCGATCCGGCCGTCGGTCGAAGTCCTCGAGCGGCCAGACGACGAGGGCAGGCGGAGCGGCCTGCAAGCGTGCAACGAAGGCCTTCTCCTCCTCCTGGGTCAGGAAGATCCCGGGCGTGATGACGTCGATTCCTCCCGGCCCGCGGCGTCCGGAGAGCAGGTAAAGGAGCGGCGCGCCCGTCATGTCGAGGACGGTGTCCTGAGGCCGGGTCGTTCGCGCCAGCGTTCGAGCCACCTGATCGACCCGCTTCGCGACCCGCGCGCTCACCACCGAGACCTCTCCTCCGGTCGACTGCAAGGGAATCACTCCGCGATTCTGCACCGGCAGATAGAAGTCAACGCGCATCGCGTACACCCAGCCCGCGAGCACGATCAGGCAGACCCCGGCCCGGGCAAGGCTGCGGACGAAATCGGAAGGGCGAGCCGCGTCGAGCCCGCGGCGGACGAGCAGGCCGATGCCGTGGGCGAGAAGCAGACACGCGGGCGGCAGCGCCGACATCAGGTGGTGGTCGTCCGAGCGGCCGAGCGCGCGCAGCAGAGAGACGCCTCCCCAGACGACGATCGCGAGCAGCAAGGCGTGTTCGAATCGGCGACGCTGTCGCGCGGCGCGCAGCCACAGGGCGATCAGTCCGAAAAAGTAGCCCGCATACAGGACCGCATAGCCGCGATACTGCAAACCCACGAACCAGCGGTAGACGTCCCCGCGATTGCTGCTCTCTGGCAACAGCGAGAGGGCCGGGCTCGACAGGCTCTGGGCGCTCTGCAGAGCCACGATACGGGTGACGACCTCCCGCCAGACACTCTCGAGCCCCACCGTGGTCGCAAACCAAGCCAGCACGGGCAACGACACCAATGCCAGACCGAGCGCATACACGAGCCAATCGCGCAGCCAGTCTCGCCAGTCGCGGCTTGTCGTCAGGACCGCGATGCCGATGCCGCAGCTCACCGCGAAGGCCGGGGTCAGCCGAAAGAAGAGTGCGACACCGGCGAGCACCCCGGCGAAGAACATCCCGCGGCGCGCCTGGCGGGGATCGTCGGCCCGCAAGTACCACGCGAAGGCCAACAGGGCCAGGACGCTGAAGACCATGTAGCGATAGCCAAAGAGCAGGTGGCTCAGGTGCGAGCGGGGCGCGGCCAGCGCGAGCAGGAGCGCGGCGAGCAGTGCGAAAGTCGGTGCCGTGATCCTTCGCGCGAGCAGATAGGAGGCCGCGCACAACGCCACCGTGAAGGCCGCGTACAGCATCCGGGCAAGGATGATGCCCGGCGGATCGATCGCGTAGGCGACCCAGGCCGACAGCAGGTGCCCTGGCGGGAACGGAAACACGATGTCGCCGTAGAGAACGCCTCCGGCCTGCAGCTGCATCGCAGCGTAGAGCGGCCAACCTTCGTCGAAGAGCCAGGCAATGCCGTGGTGGATGAAGAGCGATTGGAACGCGGAGCTGATTCCGACGATCGCGAGGAGATGCCACCCCGTAACGCTTCCGAGCAACGAGGCGTCCGCAGCCTTGGCGTGCACCGCTCGGAGGCTATCGGGCGCGGGTCAGCGATTCAAGCGATCCCATTGATGCTTCTCCGCCCGTCGTGCAAACTCGGCATGCCGTGTTCCCCGACCCCACGTCTGCTCGAAGGGTGGCCGCTCGCCTGGTCGCGACACTCCTGATTGGGCTGCCGATGGCGGGATGCGGCGAACGCGACGGATCCGATCGGATCATCCTCATCGTCGCGGACACCCTGCGTCGCGACTTCCTTTCTCCCTATGGCTCCGAGGTGCCCACGCCGAACCTGCAGAGACTCGCCGACGAGGGCAGCGTCTTCGGAAACGCGATCTCTTCGTTCCACCAGACGACCATGTCGATGAGTTCGCTCTTCACCGGTCGAACACCGAGCCTCGAGACCGGTGATCGGAGCACGATTCTTCCGTGGACGAGCCGAGGATGGTGCGGCCTGGCCCGCCTGGCCGAGTCTCCCGATGATACGTGCGTCCCCCGCGGCCTCGACACACTCGCCGAAGACCTGAAGCGAGCCGGCTACGAGACGCTCGGCATCCAGTCGAACTGGTTCCTCTTCCAGCCCTACGGCTACGAGCAGGGTTTCGACACCTGGATCGAGGTGGGAGAGCGGGAGCGCCCGACGGGCCGGCAGAGCCGGCAGAATCGCGCTGAGTTGGCCAGGCTCCGGACGGGCCGCCGTGTGAATCAACGAGTCGCCGAGGCCCTCCAGAAGCGCGAGAGCGATCGCTTCTTTCTCTACGTCCACTACGTCGATACGCACGATTACACGATCCGTTCCGACTTGAAGAGCTACCAAGATGGCGTGCGCTACCTCGACCGAGTGGTGGGAGAGCTACTCCAGGAGCTGCGAGAGAACGCTCTGCTCGAGAACGCGGTCGTCATCTTCACGTCGGACCACGGCGAGTCCTTCGCCAAGAAGGACGACCATCCGCTGCCGGCCATGCCCAAGCACTTCGGCAACCCGTCCTTCGATTCGGTCCTCAAGATCCCCCTGATCATCTCACCACCGCAGACGGGGGATACGGCCCGCCTGGTCCGCAGTCAGGACATGTACAGCTTGATCCGGGAGATCGCCGGGCTCCCGCCAAGTGCACCGGCGGACATCGCCAGCGACGAGGTCTTTCTCGCGGAGCAGTACTTTCAGACCTACCGGCGCGGTCGCTGGAAGAGCACCTGGGCGCGAAACAACGGGCGGATGGCATTGTTCGACCTGCACGAAGATCCCGGCGAGAAGCGGAACGTCGCGACCTCCCACGCCGACATCGTGCAGCAGCATCGGGATCGGATCGCCGAGTTGACCCAGTCTCTCGCCACGTCCGTCAGTGAGGACGAACTCGACGCAGTACTGACCCAGGACGAAGAAGACCGGCTCCGGGCCCTCGGTTACCTCGACTGACCGCACTCAGCTGATTCGCTCCGAGCCAGTGAGTTTGCGATAGAGGCGGTGAAGGAGCAGGCCGCTGCCACGGGGTGCGCGTTCAGCGTACTCTGCGCAGGTAGCCTCGGACCGAGTTCGTGTCGGGATAGCGCTCGCGCGTGCGATCGGCGATGAAAGTGTCGTTGCTCTCTAGAAACTCGTCGATCGCGCGAATGGGCCCCACCAGAGTATCTTGCACGATCACGTAGCTTCCGATCGGAACGAGCGGCGCGTAGGCCTCCAACTCGGCGGCGACGTGTTCCTTGGAGTGCAGGGAGTCGAGCAGCACGAGGACGCGCTTGCCTCTCGCACGACGATGCACCTCGGCGACGATCTCGGGATCTGTCGAGCCGCCGAGAAGAAAGTCGATACGCTCCCTGGCGATTGGGATCTCCACCGCGCCGCGCTCGCGTTGATCCTCGATGTCGATGGTGATGACCCGTCCATCGGGGTTGATGTGCTCGAGGATGATCGCCCACAGCACCGCGCTGCCGCCTTTGTAGGTTCCGGCCTCGATGATCAGGTCGGGCTTCACCTCGTAGAGGATCTCCATGACGATCCAGGCATCCGATGGCGTCTGTACGGTGGGGATACCCAGGAACTTGTTCTGGAAGACCGGACTCGCCCGCAGCTTCTCTGCCAGCTTGTGGATCTTCTCAGGCGTCAGGCCGTGGCTCTTCCCGACGGAGTTCTCGTAGCCCTCGACGTCTTCTCGGTACTGCGCTTCGCGATCGACACGGGTGGCGCCGGCTTCTGGTGCCTCCGCTTCCCGGCAGCCGATCGAAGTCGCCAACCATCCAGCTGTGAGAGTGCCCAGACAGAGTGAGGCGAACAGCTTGTTCATGCTTCCATTCTATCAACGTTTCGAGCGACCGGACGACGGATTTCCCGAGCGTCCGACGAGCCGCCGCGCGCTGTAGTCCTCTACGGTTGCCAACACCGGGCTGTCGATGTCGTATTGCAGCGTGGTTATTGTGTGTCCTCGCGCCCGACAGCGTCCGAGCGGTGAACCTGCAGCCTGCGGACGCCTCGTGGCGATTCGGGCGATCCCATTGATGCTTTCCCACTCCTCGTGCAAACTCGGCTTTTCGTGTTCCCCTACCGCAGATCCGCTCGCAGGACGGCTCCGGGCCATCGGTTACATCGAATGATGCCGTGGTTCTGGATCCTGATCGCAAGTGTGGCGGGGCTGGGCTGCTCGGAGGCGCCGCCGCCCCGAAACCTGGTCCTGATCGTGCTCGACACGACGCGCGTGGATCGACTCTCGTCCTATGGATACCCGGTGCAGACCTCCCCCAACCTCGACGCGCTGGCCGAAGAGGGCGTGCTCTTCGAAACCGCGGTCTCGAATGCGTCCTGGACGCTGCCCGCGATGACCGGACTCTTCGCCGGCGACTATCCGACGTACGCGATCTTCGCCAATCGGCTGAAACAGTCGCTGGTCGAAACGATCCGCTCGGCGGGAATCCGGACGGCAGCCTTCGTCGAGGGCGGCTTCGTCTCCGAGCGATTCGGCTTCGAACTGGGCTTCGACCGCTTTCACGATGGTGCCCGGGACGATTCGAATGTGTCGATCGAGGAGACATTCGGAAACGCGACCGCATGGCTCCGGGACAATCACAGCGAGCGCTTCTTCCTCGTCATCCACACCTACGAGTCCCGCACACCGTACTCCCGCCGGGACTACACGGACGGACTCGACTCCGGCCAGCTGAGCGAGACCTTCGAGCCGCTGGACGCCGCGAAGATCCGGGCCGGCCGGCTCGCGTTCGGCCCGACCGAACGGACCTGGGTGCGGGCCCTCTACGACGGCGGCATCGCTGCGAGCGACCGCAGCGTCGGGCGGCTGCTGGAGACCCTGGAGCAGCTCGGGGTCCGCGACCAGACGGCCGTTGTCGTCACCAGCGACCACGGCGAGGACATCGGCGGCCGCGATCCAGAGTGGCCCGGGATCCACGGAGACGACCTCTACGACGAGTCGTTGCTCGTACCCCTGATCATCCACGACCCCTCCCGCGACTACCCGGTGAAGCGCGTCACGACCCAGGTCCGCACCATCGACACGATGCACACGATCGTCGATCTGCTGGGGCTGTCGCCCACCGAGGGACTCCTGGGCCGAACCCTCGTTCCGCTGATGAACGGCACGGAAGCGAACCACCGCGTTGCATGGTCGGCAGTGCTGCGCTCGGAGTACCTCGGTCATCCGAGACGCTTCGCCCTTCGGAACGGCAGCCACAAGCTGATCATGACTCCCCTGAACCGGGGCAGGCTCCAGATCGAGCTCTACGATCTCGCGTCGGATCCCGGTGAGCGCGTCAACACCGCGCAGGAAGACCCGAAGGTCCGAACTCGACTCTTCAAGAAGTTGATCACCCTGCGCGACGGTCTGCGAAGATCCGGCCGGCCCGGATATCGCATCGACGAGACGGACGACACCCCGGGTGTGGCCCCGCAACTTCGCGAGCTCGACAACAGCGAGTAGCTGTCGAATCTGGCGTTCGGTTGCTGCGAGACACATACGCGACGCTCGGGGCGCACTCCCGCTCTGCCCGGGAGGGCCGGCAGACACCTATCGGCTAGCATCGGAGTCGATTCACCTCGAGGACGGAAGCACGGACACCGGAAGCGACATCCTGAGCAAGCACCGACTCGAGCTCGGAGACGCCGCACCTCGCTTTGGGCTGTTCCTCTTCGACTGCGCGGACGCGGACACGATCCGAAAGACCCTGGATCGCATCCCCGAGGCAATCGACGCCTGGCTCGACGAAGTCGTCGTGATGCTCGAACACCCGGATCAGGGCGCCCTGCCCGCCACGGAAGGGCTGGTCGGCGGACGACAGTTCGAGCTTCGATTCCACCATCCTCCTCGATACGCGGGCTACGGCGCAGCCCGCAAGACGGCCTTCGAGTACGCGCTGCGCAAGGGCTTCGATCACGCGATCCTGATGCAGCCGGGCGACCATCCTCCCGAAAAGCTCCCCGAGCTCATCCACCGGGTGCTCGACGACCCCAGCAGGCTCACGCTGGCGACCCGCAAGGCGGCGGCTCGCAAGCTGGTGCATCGAAGCACCAACTCGCTACAGAACCACATCCTGGGCCTGCGGCTTGCCGACTACGCGGCGAGCTTCCGCGTCTACCCCCTCGAAGCGATTCCGAGCATTCCCTTCCAGTTGAACGCCGATGACGCGCTCTTCGACGCCGAGATCCTGCTGCAGTTCCGCGCCTTGGGGGTCGAGATTCAGGAGCTGCCGATCCTCGACGGACTGCCCGGCGACGGCAGCGGGAACGACGGCCTCGTCCACGCCGCCCGATGCGTGATCACGGCGGTGATGTACCGACTCCACCAATTTCACGCGACCCGGGACGGCCGCTTCCTGGTCGACCACGACATCCACTACACCCTCAAGCTCTCGGATACGGGCTCGCACATGCAGATCGTGTCGGCGATCCGCCCCGACAGCCGGATCCTCGATCTCGGTTGCTCGCAGGGATTACTCGCGCGGCCGTTGCTCGAGAAGAACGTCCACGTGGTCGGTGTGGACGTCGGACCGGGTGAACGCCTCGCCCGGGAACTCGGTGAGTACCACCAGTGCGACCTGGAGCGCCCGTTGGAGATTCCCTTCGAGCGCGAGTTCGACTACGTGGTCTGCGCCGACGTGATCGAACACATCCGCAACCGCACGCAGCTACTGCGCGGCGCGCGCCGCTACCTGAAGCCGGAGGGGCGCTTGATCATCTCCACGCCGAACATCGCGCTGTGGTTCTACCGGCTCTCCCTCTTCGTCGGCCGCTTCGAGTACGGGCCGCGGGGCGTTCTCGACGAGACTCACGTCCACCTCTTTACGGGCGCGTCGTTCCGGCGCGAGGTCGAGAGGGCGGGCTTCGAGATCGTGGGCGAGCGCGTCACCGCACTGCCCTTCGAGGTCGTGTTCGAGTCGACCGGCCGGAGCCGCCTGGTCCGCGCGCTGGCGTGGACCTATCACCAGATGGCCCGACTGTGGCCCTCGCTGTTCGCGTACCAGTACGTCCTGGAAGCCGAGATCACGACCCTCGACGAGGAGTCGACGGCCGGATCCGCGAGCATCAGCGCCTAGCGCCACAGACCCTTGGGACGCAGCCGCCTCCAGCTCTTCACTCTCGTCGTGCTCGTCGCAGTGGGCGCCTACACGTTTGCAGCACTCTTCGGCTTCTCGCAGCGGCGTTTCTTCACCGTCGACGAGTACCAATACGGCCACGCCACCTGGCTCGTCGCCCAGGGGCAGATTCCCTTCGTGGACTTCTTCGAGCACCACTTCCCGCTCAGCTACGTGCTGCACGCTCCGCTCTTCACCTTCGAGCGCGACTTCGTGGCCTCGGCCCTACTGCTGCGGAAGATCGTCTTCGTGTACTGGGTGCTCGTCGGGCTGATTGCCGCGGGCACCTGCTTCGCGGTGACGCGCGATCGCCTTGCAGCCGCCCTGGTCGCCTTCGTGCCCCCGAGCTTCGGCTTCGGCCTGATGTCCGCGGTCGACTACCGGGCCGACAACCTCGCATCCGTCTACTACGCGGCCTGCCTGCTGTTACTCGAGTGGAACCGCGATCGCAACAACCGCACTCTCGCAATCGTCTGCGGCTTGCTGGCGGCAACGGCTGTGGCCATGACCCAGAAGCTGGCCTTCTTCGCAGGCGGCACCCTTACGGTGATGCTCGTCATCGACCAGGTCGCGCTCTACCGGGGATCGGATCGGCGGCCTTTCATTGCACTCCCACTTCCCTTCCTCGCGAGCGGCACCCTTCTCGGCGTAGTGCTGATCGGCATTGCAGCGGCCCTCGGGATGCTGCCGGCGGGCATCGAAGCGACGATCGTCCAGGCCATCGAGCACGAGCAGGTCTACGACCGCTTCTCCGTGTTCGAGAAGGGCTTCGTGACGCGCTTCTGGACCATGACCTGGCCGACGACGTCGGCGATCCTCGTCTTCGCAGCAGGTTTCGTGCTCACTCGCGCCGGGCGCTTCTGGCTGATCCCGATGGCCTTCTCGGTTCTCGGCTTGTGGCTGTACTCGTCGCCCTATCCCTACAACTTCGTGTTCCTGTGCTGGACGATCGGGGTGGCCGCGGTGCGGGGCTTCGCGGTCTTCGTGAAGGCGCTCGAGGCGCGCATCCCCGCGCTTCAAAACGCGGGCGTGCTCCTCTACCTGCTGCCCCTCGCGGTGCTCTCGAGCCAGTTCAGTTTCGTCGCCGGGGCTTCGACGAACGCGCACCAGCTCAGGGTTCTCGCGAAGATCGAGAAATTCGGCGAGCCGACGGATGCCGTGATCGACAGCGCGGGCGGCGCCATGTTCAGCCCTCACGCCAGTTACTACTTCTATCACGGAAACGCACACCGGCGGATGTTCCGGGACTACTTCGCGACGGAGCTCGTCGACGACTACCGGCGCAGCCAGGCGCTCTTCTGGATCTGGGACAATCGCTCTCAGAAGCTCGAGAAAGGGCCGCGTGACTACCTCGCGAGGCACTACGTACACGGCGGCAACGGGCTCTACGTGCTCGGTGTACGCACGCCGGTGACACGCGAGCAGACGCGGCGGCTCGTCTTCGACGCCGTGCGAGCGGGCACCTACCGGGTGTTTCCATCCGGACGCGGGCCGGGGCGCCGAGTGCCCACACGCGATCACGACCTCGAGTTCGACGGAGCGCCCCTGGTGGGCGACCGCATCCATCTCGAAGCGGGCAAGCACCTGATCGACGTGCTGCCCGGCTCACCTCAATACATCGTGAGCGTCGTCGGCCCGACATTCTTCGACGGGAGGCCGGCCCGCCCGCACTACTCGATGATGTTCGAGTACCGCTAGCCCGGGAAGAAACCCACTCCGCTACTCGAGGTAGAGTTCACACATGGCAACGACTAATCGTCGACTCTCTCGAATTCAACGCATCACAATCATCTTCGTTGTGCTCTGCTCCGCTGTAACATTGGTCTCCTGCAACAAGGGAGGTGGCGGCGGCAGTGGTGATAAGTTCTCGTTTTCTGCGGAGAACACCAATGACGCGAGGCAGAACACCGTCGATATGACCGTCTTCTTGAACGCAGGGGAAACTCTCAATTTTGGAACGTGTCCTGGCTCCGTAGATGGAGCCAACGACAACGGTACGGATACCTGGATTCGGTTGTATGATCCCATGGGAGCGGAAGTTGCGCAGAACGACCACGACTGTCACGGCGTGGGGGATGAGAACGGTTCCTTCATTTCGTACACGGCGTTGGTCGACGGCAACTACGAAATGAGCGCGGGATGCCACGATAGCGGTCATCACGAACCCTGCTCCGGGGTAGTCGGATACGAAATCGAGCCCTGATGTCGCCCGGGCGCGCGCGGAACGATCCAGCGTGTTCGTGGCAGGTTCATCGAAGCGAGTCCTATCCCAAGGTTGGAGTCTGCTCAACGATCAGGTCGAGCTGAATCCCCGCGCTCTGAGGGCACGCAGGAGTAGATTGAGACGGATCTCGGTCGGGCGAAAAACAAGCCCTAGAAACATAAAAACATCAACAAAAACAAGTTCTTATAATCTAGATTTGAGCTTGATTTACTCGAGGTAGCCCAGGGCTCGGAGTTTTTCTTCGAGGTCCGGGTCGAGGCGAGGCTCCGAGTCCGTAGCGGGGCTCGCGAGCCGTGCGTGCCGGCCCTTCACCGCGCGCTCGTAGCGACGCAGAATGCGCAAGAGGTCGTCCGCCGCGCTGGGGTCGTGCGGGTACAGGTCGTTTCGCTCCAGCGGGTCTGCGACGAGGTCGTAGAGCTCGTAGCGGTAACGCGTCGGGTCTTCGGAGTCGGTTCGGGACCGAACGAGCTTGCGGCCTCGGAGTCGGAGCGCCAGCGTCGGCTGTGGGATCAGGTCGAACCCCTCTGCCCGATACGCGCGCTCCGCCCACGCCTCGCTGTAGATCGCACGCTCGACGACATCGGGCTCGGGGGCTCCTTCGACGAGAGCGGCCTGGCTGCGACCCATCTCACCCCCCGAAGCGGCAACCCCCATCAGGTCGAGCAGCGTGGGCATCAGGTCGACCATCGGGACCGGGTTCTTCAACCGGCGCCCGGCGGGAATGCGGGGACCGCTCACGAGGAGCGGAACGTTGACGACCTCGTGGTGGACACTTGCGCCGTGCGCCGCGAAGCCGTGCTCGAGGAAGGCCTCTCCGTGATCCGAAGTCACAACCAGCAGTGTGTCTTCCAGCAGCCCCGCAGCCCGAAGCGACCCGACGAGCGCTGCCACGCGATCGTCCGCATAGCGGATCTCCCGGTCGTAGAGGAGCGGATCCCAGTCGGCGCGCAGCGCCGCAGGCCGTGCCAGCTCTCCGGGATCCCCGCTGAAGAAGCGGTCGTAGGCGGCCGGCGGCGTAAACGGGTTGTGGACCTGATAGGTGTGCAGAAACAGAAAGAAGCGACGGTTCCGCGCGGTCTCGAGCCAGTCGGCGCCGCGCGCGAAGGTTTCCTCGATGTGGCCACTGCGCAGGTTGGCGCTCTGTGAGTCTCGATTTTCCACGTAGACGTCGAAGCCCCGATCAAAGCCGCGGCTGCGGTCGATGGCCCCGTTCTCGGTGATGGCTGCAGTGGCAACACCCGCCTCGCGGAGAAGCTCGGCGAGGGTCTTGACGCTCACCGGCAACGCGCGGACGCCGGTGTTCTCGGTGGCGCCGTGCACCGAGGGATACAGCGAGGTGAACATCGTCATGTGGGAGGGCCGGGTACTCGACGAAGCCGCCACGTAGTTCTCGAACAAAACGCCCTCGGCGGCGAGCGAGTCCAGGAAGGGAGTCGTATCGCGCGCGTACCCGTAGGCGCCGATGTGGTCGGCTCGGAGCGTGTCGAGAGAGATCAGCACGAGGTTACGGGCCGCGGCGTCGCGCGGCTGCGGCACCCCGAGCACGGGATCGGCCCAGACCGGCAGGCTCACGCCCGCGTCGCCAAGGGGACGCGCTTCGAAGCGCAGTGCAATCTCTCGCCCGGCCCACTGCTGCAGCCCGACCGCATGGTCGAGGAAGTTGCGCTCGGAAGACCGGGCCGGATCGACGCGTTTGCGAAACACGGTCTCGCAGGCGCCGCCCTCGCACGCCGAGACCGAGAACTCCACCGCCCCGGCGAGCCAGGCCGGCTCGAGGACGCCGATCGCGAAAGCGAGGCGAGCGGCTTCGGGCACGCGGAAGTGCGCGGTCTGGTGTGTCGCGGCCTGGCTGTCGCGTGGCGCGAAGGCCTGCACCCACACGCCCGCTTTGCGACCCGCCGACTCGGGAAGCTCGAAGTCGACGTGGACGCGGAGCTTTCCGCGTTCGTACACCGAAGACACCCGCTGGCCCGGCAAGGAGATCCAACGGTCGGCGGGCTTCACGCGAATCGACAGGAACACCGCTTCGCCCTGCAGGCTGTCTGGAAGCGGGGGCCGCAGCGCAACGCGCCCGTCCGCGGGAACCTCGTAGGCCGGGGCGTAGTTCAAGCTGGAGGAGTCGGCGGCGTGGAGTGCCGGACGGGTCTCGGAGCCAATGGTCGCGCTGGGCGGCAGCGCAGTGAGCGGCAGCGGCGCCGCGAAGCGCCGCTCCGGATGCCAGATCATCCCCTCCGACAGCTCGCGTGGGCGTGCACCGGCGATCTCGTCCGGGAGAGCGGGCTCGAAGCAGCCGGCGCACAGCGCGAGTAGCGCAGGAACCGCGACCTTCAGTCCGGAAGCCGACAGCCTCACCGTCGCAGCGTTACCAGCCTCGGAGATCCACAGGCCAGGTGTCCACCGTGGTCTCGCCGGAAACCAGTTGGATCTGCTCGTGATAGGCAATCGTCGGGTCCACGTGGGCGGGAATGAGTCGCAGTTTGTCGCCCACCTTCACGGGCGCGTCTTCAGCCGGCGCGAACGTGATGTGCTCGTCGGAGCAGAACCACAGTTTCCCGTCCGGCAGGCCCGGGTTGCCGTGATCCATCCCGAGAGACTTGAGGCCGCCGTCTGCGACCGCGAAGTTGTCGGCCACCGAGATCACGCTGCACCAGAGAAACAGCGCCTGGCGCAGCGGGAAGCCGAGCTTCCCGTAGGCGGTGTCCATCAGCGCGTAGGAGCCCGCCTGGATTTCGGTCGCCCAGCGATTGCAATCGTAGGTGCCGGTTCCGCCTGCCGAGATGACATCGCCGCCCACCTGCTCGTGGGCACGCAGCAGCCGCTGCATGCTCTCCGCGCAGCCCGCCTCGCGTTCCTCCCGGTCCTCGTTGCCGACGACGTGACCCTCGTATCCCATCACGCCGCGCACGGAGACACCCTCGCGGCGCGCCAGATCGGCCAGGGCGCCGGCATCCTCGACGCGACAGCCGCAGCGCGGCAACCCGACGTTGACGTCGATCAGCACCTCCCCGATCCCCGCCCGGGCAGCTGCCCGGATCGTCGGCTCGGAGTCGACCGCCACGGTCACCCGGGCGTCGAGGGCCGCGAGTTGGCCCAGACGCTCCAGATCGACCACCTCGTTGGCGAGCAGCAAGTCGTCACCGAGCCCGGCCTTCGCGAGGCCCACCATCTCTCGCACGGTCGCGCACGTGAAGCCCCGGTGGCCCAACTGGGCCTGGCGCCGGGCCAGGGCAGTGCACTTGTGCGCCTTGACGTGGGGGCGCAGCCGCGGGCCGGGTAGCGCCTTCGAGAAGACGTCCAGGTTGTGCTCGAGGGCCTCGACGTCCAGCAACAGCGCCGGCGTCCCCAGGTCGTGGATCGAACCCGCCAATCGCGGTCCTCCCGTCTACCGGGAGTCTATCGTCGCCACAACCCGATGGGCTGCAAATCGCCCGGCGAGAGCGCTTGTCCCCAGGAGGCGCCGCTAGCGGTTCTCGAGGCAGTCGCGACACAGGGTGTTGCGCGAGAGCCCTTTCTCGGTGACGCCCACGAACGCCCGGCTGCCCCGTCGCAGGCTGCGCGCGCAATCCGCGCAGTCACCGGTCTGGTTGAGGACGAGCGGCTGCCATCCGATCACATCCGGAAATTCGGGCGGCTCCGGACGCCGTTTGGACGCAGACTCCTGCTGCTCGCTCTTCTCGTCCTCGCGAATCTCCGTCTCGGCGGCGTCCGCCCAGTTCGTGCGGCCGGCGCGATGGCGCCGGCGGGTCGAGCCTCGATGTCGCCGGCGAATGCGATCTCGCGCTGCCTGGGCTTCTTCGAGCACATCATCAAAGATGCCGCCTACGTCGTCGCTCACGCTCTCGACGACCGTGAAGACCTCCTCGAGTACGTTCCGAACCAGGTTCGAGGTGGGGACGCGAAGATCTTCGGCAAGTCGGCGGATGTCGTCCGAGAGCTGCTCGGAGATCCGGGTGTGGAGTACGCGCTCCTTGCGAGCGCGGCGGCGCTGGTGCTCGTCCATGCGTTGGGCCCTTCTGTGTGCTCGCGCCTGCGCGCGGCCCTGGTGACGGGCCTCCCAGTCGGTCTCGTCGATGGGGGGCCGGTCGTCGGCGTGGTGTGACATCACGCTGAATGTGACACGATGTATCACAACGTCAACGCATGGATCACACTGCAGTGCCGCCTGCGATCCCACAGGCAGGGAACAAAACCGAATAGAATTAGCTAGTTGAGAGGTTGCGAGCGGGAATAGCGGCCTTCTTCGAAGGCGTCGAAGAAGGTTGCGAGCAGCGGATGCCGAACGACCTCGGGGCTCTCTTCGAGGGCCAGGTTGCGCTCGGCCACGTAGGTGGTGTGATCCGCTTCGTGCACCAGCACGTGATACCAGGGGCGGTCGCGCGGCGGACGAGACCGAGCCACCTCGTGATACCACTCCTCGCTGCCCTGGTAGCTGGCGTCTACGTCGACGATCACCCCGCGGTACTCGAACCGCAGATGGCCGACGACCTGGCCGATCCCGAACTTCGCCTCGCGATCAGTCATCCCGCCCCCGCTGCCTCTCTCGACGATGTCGCTCGCTCTAGAGATAAGACAACCAGCCGTCGTACTTGCTGTCACGACCCGAAACCACGTCGAAGAACGCGGCCTGCAGCGCCGCGGTGATCGGCCCGCGAGTCCCACTGCCGATGCGACGGCGATCGACCTCGCGAATCGGCGTCACCTCTGCGGCGGTGCCGGTCAGGAAGAGCTCGTCGGCAATGTAGAGTTCGTCCCGGCTCAGGGGCACCTCGATGACCTCGATTCCCTTGTCTCGGGCGATCTGGATCACACAGCTGCGGGTGATGCCATCCAGGACGGTCGGCAGCGGCGGCGTATACACCCGCGCGTCGCGTACGAGGAAGATGTTCTCACCCGTCGCCTCGGAGACCAGTCCCTGGGTGTCGAGCATGATCGCCTCGTCGTAGCCGTCGAGCAGAGCCTCTCGCTTGGCGAGGATGGAGTTCACGTAGTCGCCGCAGGTCTTGCCCTTGGTCATCTGCGTGTTCACGTGGTGACGCGCGAAGGTCGAGACCTTCGCGCGAATTCCGTTCTCGACTCCCTCGTCGCCGAGGTACCGCCCCCAGGACCAGGCCATCACCGCGACTCGAATCGGGTTGTCGGCCGGGTTCAGCCCCATCGCACCCTCCCCGATGAAGACGAGCGGGCGGACGTAGCCCTCCTCCAGCCCATTCGCGGGCAGAATCGCGGTGATCGCGTTGCGTACCTCGTCCTGGCTGAACGGGATCTCGAGCATGTTGATGTGTGCCGACGCGAAGAGACGGCGCACATGGGCATTCAGCTGGAAGATCGATGAGCGACCGTCATCGGTCTTGTAGCAGCGAAGGCCCTCGAAGACGCCGAGGCCATAGTGAAGGGTGTGAGTCAGGAGGTGGACGTTGCCGTCCGCCCAGTCGATCAACTCACCATCGAGCCAGATCTTCTCTCCGGTCACACCTTCGGACACATCGCGCTCCCACGGCCTCGCAGAGGCATTCGAGCAAGAGATAGAACTTCTCCGGATCACGCGCCATGTCGCCGACTCGTCGTCGCGCAGCTACAGCCGGGACGGGCCCTGCACTCGCTCAGCTGCCGAGCGCAGCGAGGCTCTCGGCGTAGGGGGAGCGGGCGATCCCTCGCTCGGTGACGATCGCAGTGACCAGGCGCGCTGGCGTGACGTCGAAGGCGGGGTGTCGGGCACTGGCGCCTTCCGGCGCCAAGCGGGTCCCGGCCCAGCGGAGCACTTCGTCGGGACTCCGCTCCTCGATGGGAATCGCATCTCCGTCCGGGGTCGCGAGGTCGAGGGTCGAGAGCGGAGCCGCGACGTAGAACGGGATGCCGTGCTCCCGGGCGAGCACGGCGAGCGGATAGGTCCCGACCTTGTTCGCAACGTCTCCGTTGGCCGCGATTCGATCCGCACCGACCAGGACGATGTCCACCTCCCCCTGCTGCATCAGGTGCCCCGCCATCCCGTCGGTAATGACGGTCACTGGAATTCCGTCCCGCATCAACTCCCACGCCGTGAGCCGGGCGCCCTGCAGGAAGGGGCGAGTCTCACCGGCCAGCACGCGCACCTTGCGGCCTTTGGCAACGACCGAGCGGACGATGCCGAGGGCGGTGCCATGACCCGCGGTGGCGAGCGCGCCGGCATTGCAGTGGGTGAGCACCCGGGCTCCCCCCGGCACCTCGGGAACCAGGTCGGCCCCGGCCGCGCTCAGGGCCTGGTTCGCGGCGACGTCTTCGACGAGGATCCGGTCCGCCTCGAGCACCAATGCGCCGCGCACGGCCTCCACGTCGCCATCCGCGGCCGCGTCGTTCAGCCGGCCCCGCATGCGATCGAGCGCCCAGAAGAGGTTGACGGCGGTTGGGCGGGTGAGAGCAAGCCGCTCCACGGCTGCCTCGACCTCCGCCACCAGGCCGTCCACGCTGGCGGCCTCGCTCGATCGCGCAGCCAATGCCACCGCGAGGGCCGCCGCACACGCGATGGCCGGAGCCCCGCGAACCACCAGGTCCTCGATCGCGACCGCCACTTCCTCCACCGTCGTGCAGGTCCGGTAGATCTCCTCATTTGGGAGTCGACTCTGATCGAGCAGGACCACTCCCTCGGCGCTCGCGCGCAGCGTGTACCACTCAGCGGGCATCGCCTTCCTCGGCCTAGGAGAGCTTCTGGAACAGAAGCTCTCGCACCTGTCCGGGGTTCGCCTTGCCCTTCGTCTTCTGCATGACCTGGCCCATCAAGAAATTTATGGCTTTCTGGTCACCCTGCCGGAAGCTCGATACCACCGCCGGGTTGGCGTCGATCGCCTCGTCGATCGCGCTCTCGATGAGCCCCGTGTCCGAGACCGCTTCGAGGCCGCGCTCGGCCATCAGCGCGACCGGATCGGCTCCTTCCGCGACCAGGTCCGGCACGAGCTCCTGGGCACTCTTCACCGTCAAGCGTCCAGCCGCAACGAGATCGATCAACGCCGCCAGCGAACCCGGGGTCACCTTCGCAGCCTCGATCTCGAGGTCACAACTCTTCAGGGCCCGGAGCAAATCCCGGAGCACCCAGTTCGCAACCGTCTTCGCCGTCTGCGATGTGGCGGCGACTGTCTCTTCGTAGAAGTCCGCGAGCGCGCGACTCGCTGTGAGGATCGCCGCATCGCCGTCGGCGAGGCCGTGATCCTGCTGGAAGCGAGCGCGCTTCTCGGCCGGCAGCTCCGGCAGTGACGCCCGCACCTGCTCGATCTGCTCTTCGGAGATGACGAGCGGGACCAGATCGGGATCCGGGAAGTAGCGGTAGTCGTCGGAGTTCTCCTTGAGACGCAGCACCCGGGTCCGCTGCGTCACGGGGTCGAAGGCCATGGTGGCCTGAATAACATCGCCGCCCGCGTCCAGGATCTCGGCCTGACGCTCGACTTCCGCATCGATTGCGGCCTCGACGTTCGAGAACGAGTTGATGTTCTTGAGCTCCGTGCGGATTCCGAGCTCCTCCCGGCCGACGGGGCGCAGGGACACGTTGGCGTCGCAGCGAAACTGCCCCTTCTCCATGTCGCCATGCGACACACCGATGTACCGGAGGATCGAGCGCAGCGCGCGCAGGTAAGCGCCGGCCTCCTCGGACGAGCGGAGATCGGGCTCCGAGACGATCTCGAGCAGCGGCACTCCGGCTCGGTTCAGATCGATCAACGAGTCGTCCGGGCCGGCGACCGCCGAGTCGTGGATCGACTTGCCGGCGTCCTCCTCGAGATGCGCACGGGTGAGACGGATGCGCCGCAAGTCGCCGTCGCCCAGGTCGAACTCGACGTAGCCGCCGCTGATCACCGGCTCCTCGAACTGGGAGATCTGGTAGCCCTTCGGCAAGTCGGGGTAGAAGTAGTTCTTGCGCGCGAAGATCGATCGGCGGTTCACCTCACCGTGGGTTGCGAGGCCGAAACGAATCGCGAGATCGATCACTCGCTCGTTCAGGACGGGCAGGACGCCCGGGAGCGCCAGGTCGACGGGGCTCACGTCGTGGTTCGGGGCGTCCCCGTAGCGAACGGGCGCCGGACTGAAGAGCTTCGACTCGGTCGCGAGATGGGTGTGAACCTCGAGACCGATAACGACCTCGTATCCGTTTCGGCTCACTGGGGCTCCGGGGACGGCTGCAGGTGATGATCGGTGCGCCGCTGGAAGGCGTCGGCGACCCGCAGGAGCGTCTCTTCGTCAAGGCTGCGCCCGAGCAACTGTAGCCCGACGGGCATTCCGGAGACCCGTCCGCACGGGACCGAAATCCCGGGGACGCCCACGAGGTTTGCCGTCACCGTATAGACGTCGCTGAGATACATCCGAATCGGGTCGTCGCTCCGTTCGCCGAGTCGGAAGGCGATCTCGGGACTCGTCGGTGTGGCGAGAACATCGCAGTGGGCGAATGCCTGCTCGAAGTCGCCGCGCAACAGGGTCCGTACCTGCTGGGCCTTGCGGTAATAGGCATCGTAGTAGCCTGCCGAGAGTACGAAGGTCCCGAGCAGGATCCGGCGCTTCACCTCGACACCAAAGCCCTCGGAACGCGACCGCCGGTAGAGATCGTCCACGTCCCGGGCGTTCTCGGCGCGCCTGCCGTAGCGGACGCCGTCGAAGCGAGCGAGGTTGCTCGAGGCCTCCGCAGTGGCAATCAGGTAATAGGTGGCAATCGCGTAACGGCTGTGGGGAAGCGAGACCTCCACGACCTTCGCGCCCGCGGACTCGAGCTCCGCGACGCCGGCGTGGACCGCCGCCAGGACGTCTCCGTCGACACCCTCCTCGACGAAGCACTCCCGCGGCAGGCCGATCGTCAGACCCGCAACGTCGCCGGTGAGTGCCGCGGCGAAGTCCGGCACCGACTCGGGCAGGGAGGTCGAGTCCCGGGGATCGTGGCCCGAGATCGCGGACAACAGCCACGCGCAATCCTCGGCCGTAGACGCCAGAGGGCCGATCTGGTCGAGACTCGACGCGAATGCGACGAGCCCCCAGCGAGACACGCGGCCATAGCTGGGCTTGAGGCCCGTAACGCCGCACAGGCCCGCCGGTTGACGGATCGAGCCGCCGGTATCGCTTCCGAGCGCCGCGGGGACGATGCCTGCAGCAACCGCCGCGGCTGAGCCACCCGACGATCCGCCACAGATCCGCGTCCGATCCCACGGATTTCGCGCAGGGCCATAGCAGGAGCTCTCGGTCGATGAGCCCATTGCGAACTCGTCCATGTTCGAGCGGCCGAGCACGATAGCGCCGGCCTCCTCGAGCTTCTCGACCACCGTCGCGTCATAGGGAGAGACGAAGCCCTCCAGAATCCGCGAGCCGCAGGTCGTCGGCTCGCCGCGCTTCACCATGTTGTCCTTGAGGACGAGCGGGACTCCGTCGAGCTTGGAACGCAGTCGTCCTTCGCCGCGGCGTGCGTCGGCGGCCTCTGCCTCCTTGCGTGCGGCTCCCGGACGGACGCCGACGACGGCGCAGAGATCGGCGCAATCCTGGGCACGCGCGAGGGCCGCATCCACGAGCTCGACAGAGGAGACCTCTCCCGAATCCAGGCGCGTGCGGGCCTCCGCGAGCGAGGGAGCCCTCACGAACCCTCCTCGTCGACGACCTTCGGGACCACGAATGCCGTGCCGGCGGATTCGGGTGCGTTCGCGACGGCGAGTTCCGGATCCAGCGGCGCCGCCGCTTCGTCAGGACGAACCGGGGTCGCGAGCGCAATCGCGTGGGCGGTAGGCGTCACACCCTCCGTATCGAGTTCCTGCAGGTCGGCCACGTAGTCGAGAATCCGCTCGAGGTCGCGCTCCATCGCCTCGGCTTCTTCCCCGTCGAGCGAGAGCCGCGCGAGCTCGGCGATTCGGTCGACCTGTTGCCGGCTGATACGCGCCATCGGGCGCAGAGGCTACTCCATCGGGATGAACCCGGAGCACGTTTGCGCGAACGCGTCTAGCCCCGTACCCTCGCGCGCCAAATGACTGAAGTGACTGGAGTTTTTGCGCAGCTGCCCGAAGACATCCTCGCCTCGGTGAAGGAGCTCGGCTGGTCGGTGCCGATGCCCGTTCAAGCCAAGGCGATCCCGCTGATGCAGAAGGGTGGCGACCTCATCATCCAGGCCCATACCGGCAGCGGCAAGACCGGCGCCTTCGGGATTCCCATCGTCGAGCGCGTCGACCTCGAAGACAACAGCATCCAGGCCCTCATCATGCTGCCGACCCGCGAACTGGCGAACCAGGTCGCGAAGGAGATCATCACCCTCGGCAAGCATCGGGGCGTGAGGGTGTTGCCGGTCTATGGCGGCGTCGGCTACGGGCCCCAGCTCGAAGCCCTCGAGGCGGGGATTCACGTCGTGGTGGGCACGCCCGGCCGCATCCTCGACCACCTCGGGAACGGCCGGATGGATCTGAGCGGTGTTCGCGTCCTGGTGCTCGACGAGGCCGATGAGATGCTCTCGCTCGGGTTCTGGCCCGACATGCGCGAGATCGCGAGCTACCTGCCCAAGGAACGGGACTCCCATCTCTTCTCTGCAACGATCCCCGAGAAGGTCCGCTCCCTGGCGCGCTTCTTCCTGACCGACGAGACCTACGTCGCGCTGGACGCAGACCAGGTCTCCCCGCAGCAGATCGAACACTTCTACTACCTCTGCACCGCCGCCGAGAAGGAATCCCTGTTGGCACGGATCATCGAGTACGAAGATCCGGAGAGCGCCATCATCTTCTGCAATACGAAGGCGGACGTCCGCTTCGTAACCGCGTACCTCCAGAAGCGGGGCTTCGACGCAGACCAGATTTCCGGCGATCTCGCACAGGTCGCGCGCGAGAAGGCCATGGGGCGCATCAAGGAAGGCAAGCTCCGCTTCCTGGTGGCGACGGATGTGGCCGCCCGGGGCATCGACATCAGCGATCTCACCCACGTCATCTCGTACTCGACGCCCGACTCGCCCGAGATCTACGTTCATCGCACCGGACGCACGGGGCGGGCCGGCAAGGCGGGCATCGCGATCTCCCTCGTCTCGGGCCTCGACATCGGCAATTTCCGTTACATGCAGACGATCAACAAGATCAAAGTGGCCGAGCGGAAGATCCCGAGCGAGAAGCAGATACTCTCGCGCACGCGCGAACGGCTTCAGGTGAAGGTGGAGCACGACGTGCGGCATATCCCCGAGTCCGAGCAGGCCTTCATCGTCGAACGCCTGGTCCCGGTCGTCGAGGAGATGGCGGACAGCATCGAGGGTCGAAGGGATCTCGCCGCCGTGTGCGCCGCCTATCTGAAGGACCACCGTCCCGAGACCACCGTCCACGAGGCCGAGGTCAATTCCCCGCCCCGGGAAGAGTCCCGACGTCCGCGACCGGGCGGCGACCGCAAGGGCCGGCGCCAGGGAAGTCGCCGGCGGCGGTAGGCGGCAGGCCTCGAGATGCGTGAGCCCGGCCCCTGGCTGTGGGTCGCAATCGCAGTCGGGGCCCTCACCCGCGCTTGGCTCCTGTTCGGCACCCCCGGCACCTTCGACGTCGATGTCTGGGCGGGGCACGCCTGGGAGATCAACCAGAAGGGCCTGATCGCCTACTACCACGGCGGCGAGTTCATCTTCAATCACCCGCCGCTGATGGGCGAGATCTTCTCCCGCCTCTACCTGCTGGCCGCCCAGACGGGAGTCCCGTTCGCGGTCTTCCTGCGCGGGCCGTTCGCCGTGCTCGACCTCGGAACCGCTCTGCTGCTCTTGAAGCTGCTCGACGGCAACCCGCATCGCTACGCGTTCTTCGCCGCATACTGGCTGCTTCCCCTGGCGATCCTGTTCTCGTCGTATCACGGCAACACCGACTCGGCGCTGGCGTTCTTCCTGCTGGGGGCGGTGATCCTCGTCTCGCGGGGCCGCGCCCTGGCGGCGGGTGCGGTGCTGGGGATCGGGCTCTGGATCAAGTTCCCCGCCATCCTCGCCGTTCCCGCCCTCGCGTTCGGGTTCGTCGACTGGAAGCACCGCTTCCACTTCCTCGCAGCCACGGGCGCGGTCGGAATCGCGAGCTACCTGCCTGCCCTCGTGCAGGATGCGGCGGTCGTGATCGACTCGGTCTTCCTGTATCCGGGCCTGCAGATCCAGACGCCGGCGGGGGTTCGCATCTGGGGGAACCAGCTCTTCTTTCCAGAAACTCCCGCGTTCGAGCCCATTGCCCGCTCGATCTACCGCGCCAACACGTGGATCTGCCTCGTGCCCGTCGGCTTCCTGGCATGGGCACGCCGCGAGCAACGCAGCCCCCTCGAGATCGCCGGAAACGTCGGAGCCGGCTACGTGGTCTTCCACGGCCTCACGAACTTCTGGGCATGGCAGTACCTGGCGTGGGCGCTGCCGTTGTGGCTCGTCGCGGGCCGGCGCTTCACGATCCCGGCGATGCTCGTCAGCACCGCCTACGTGGTCGGTCTCTACGTCTGGCTCTGCGACAGCTGGATCCTGGCCGGACCCTGGGACTGGATGGGTCACCCGCACTGGCCGCAGTGGCTGCTGTGGCTGCGAGACGGCTGTGTGCTGTTCTTCTTCGGCAGCGCGCTCTTCCTGATCGTGCGGGATGGGCGGCGCGCGTTGTTCCGAGGCGGAGAGGGCTGAAGGCGTGCTCTTCAGTTCGACCCTGTTTCTCTTCGGCTTCCTGCCCCTGGTGCTCTCCGCGTACCTGCTGGTCGCGCGTCTGGGGCTGGGCGTTCCCGCCCGCAATGCACTGCTGCTGGTGGCCAGCCTGGTCTTCTACGCCTGGGGCGAGACGGGTTACGTCGCGATCCTGCTGGTCTCGATCGTCGCCAATCACGTCTTCGGGCTGTGGATCGACCGGGCGGGGACGGGCAGCGAACGCCGCCGTGCGCTGGTGCTGGCCGTCGCGACCAACCTCGCGGGGCTCTGCGCCTTCAAGTACGCGAACTTCCTCGTTGACGGTTGGAACGCCGTGCTCTCGCCTCTCGGGGTTCCCGCACTGGCTCTCGCTCCCGTCCACCTTCCGATCGGAATTTCGTTCTTCACGTTCCAGGCGATCACCTACGTGGTCGACGTCTACCGGCGAGACGCGCCTGTCGATCGGAATCCGCTCCGGGTCGCGCTGTACATCTCGCTGTTTCCGCAGCTCATCGCCGGACCGATCGTGCGCTACCGCTGGATCGCATCGGAGTTGCGTCAGCGGAGCGCAGCCGCGGAGGACGTCGCCGCCGGGATCCGGCGGTTCACGATCGGCCTCGGCAAGAAGGTCCTGATCGCGAATACGCTCGCCGTTCCCGCCGATCGCATCTTCGCCATGCCGCCCGACGATCTCTCCGCGGCCGTCGCCTGGCTCGGCGGCTTCTGCTACGCGCTGCAGATCTACTTCGACTTTTCGGGCTACTCCGACATGGCAATCGGCCTCGGCCGGATGCTCGGATTCCACTTCCCCGAGAACTTTCTCCACCCCTACACGTCCCGATCGGTTCGCGAATTCTGGCGACGCTGGCACGTGACCCTCTCCACCTGGTTCCGCGACTACCTCTACATCCCTCTCGGGGGAAGTCGCGGGACGGCCCCCCGCACCTACGTCAACCTGCTTGCGGTCTTCGTGCTGTGCGGTCTCTGGCACGGCGCGAGCCTCACCTTCCTCGTCTGGGGACTGCTGCACGGCGCACTGATGGTGGCCGAGCGCCTCGGGCTCGGTGCACTCCTCGAACGGCTTCCTCGCGCACTCGCGCGCACGTACACGCTGGCCGCTGTGTTGCTGGCGTGGGTGGTCTTCCGCGCAGACGACCTCCCGCACGCGGGCCGCTACCTCGCGGCCCTGTTCACCCCAGGTGGCGGATACGACCTGGCGCCCCTCCTCGACGCGAAGGTCGGCCTCGCTCTCGCAGCGGGCGCCCTGGGCTCGACCCCCTGGCTCGACGCGCTGCGCAGACGCTTCGGGGACGACTCGACGACGTGGACCGCGGCACGCTTTGCCGCCCTCAACGGAATCCTCGTCGCCTGCGCGATGGCGCTCGCCTCGGGCACCCACAACCCGTTCATCTACTTCCGGTTCTAGATGCTCGACGCCCGCATCACGATCGCGACCTTCCTGTCCTTGCTCTGGCTTCCCCTCGTGGTGAGCCTGCTGACGCCGGACGCGGACGTCTCCCTCAGCGAGCAGCGCACGCTGGCGCAGCTGCCCGAACTCGGCGCCGATTGGCCGGCCGACTTCGAGCGCTACTACGACGACCGCATGGGCTTCCGCGACAATCTCGTTCGCGCCTGGGCTTGGCTCCACATCGAGGGGCTGGGCATCTCGTCGTCCGACAGCCTGATCGTCGGCAAGGACGGTTGGTTCTTCTTCGGGGACGAGAGCGCCGTTGCGCAGTACCGGGGCCTCGCCCGCTTCGAGCGGAAGGCGCTTCTGAACTGGGGCCGCGTTCTCGAAGAACGACGGCGCTGGCTCAGCGAACGAGGCATCCGCTACCTGCTGGTCCTGGTTCCCAACAAGCATCGGATCTACGCCCAGTACATGCCCGACGGGCTGCCGAGGGTAAGCACGCGCTCGCAGCTCGACGACCTCGTCGACTACCTCGAGACGGAATCGAGCGTCCCGTTCCTCGATCTTCGAGAGCCGCTCGAGGACGCCGGTCGCCACGCGCGCATCTATCACAAGACCGACACGCACTGGAACGACCTGGGCGCGTATGCGGCCTACCGCGCGATCCTGCACAAGCTGGCCGATCAGGTGCCTGCCTTCGAGGCCCACGAGCCCGTGGCCGTGCGCCCCTTCGAGCGGACCACGCCCGGGCTCGGGCTCCCCCGGATCGTCGGTCTGAGCAAGGTCTACCCCGAACGGTCCTTCGACCTACGGGTGGCGGAACCGCGCGCCGAGGTCCCGCGCAAGCAGCGTGCCGGCTGGGAGGATCGAGTGAGACGACAGCTTCCCTTCGCGCTGGGCACCGGCGACGAACGCCTCCCGAAGGCCGTGATGTTCCGCGACTCCTTCGCGAATGCCCTCGTCCCGTACCTCTCGGAGAGCTTCTCGCGCATCGTCTACGTCTGGGAGCGCGACGTGAACCCGGAAGTCGTCGAGTTGGAGCAACCGGACGTGGTGATCCAAGAGATCGCCGAGCGCTTCCTCGGACGAGCGCCGCGCGGGATCAACGAACGTCCCTAGCAGCGTGACCCGAGGGTCGAACCCACGCTTCCCGCCGGCTCAGAGCGACAGCGTCGCCGGCTCGCGGCCCGCGAGACGCACGTGCAGGCTGCGCTGGTGCGGATCCAGGACGAGATCCGTGTCGAGCTTGCCGTCCGTCTCACCCGCAATCTCGTGGACGGTTCGCCGATCGCCGTCGATCTCGATGGCGGCCACGCGTCCCGTCCCGGACGCAACGACAAAACGCACGCACCCGGACGCCGGCCGTTTCAGCGACCAGTCGATGCAGCTGCCGATATCGTCGAAGCGCTGCAGACACTCCTGCACGAGCAGCAGCGCCGACGGTGCGTCGGCGTCTCGCGCCCCCGCGCGCGAGACGACTGCCGCGGCAATGCCGCCCTCGTTCACGCCAGCGACGGCGCACGGTAGCCAGGGCAGCGTGATCTCGACGGACGCGAAGCCAACTTCCGGTTCACTGCGGCGCGCGATCCAGCCGCCATCGGGAAGCGAGCGGGCCACCCGTGCGGAGTCTCCGGCGCGGGCAGCGATACTGGCCTCCGCAGTCAGGACATCTGCCGCCGCATCCCCGCGACTCGCGCGGATGAAGACCTCCATCAGCGAGTCGATCGAGCGTTCGGCGCCCCGCGCCAGGCCCTGGATCCGCTCCCCCAGGTGCGGATAGTGACGAAAGACCTCTCGGGCCATGCCGCCACCGAGTACGGGGCCGGCGACTAGCGGCCGCAGGCTCCAGGGCCGGCGGCCGCGATGCGCGGTGCCCAACGCATCCACGCGGGCGCAAATCTCCGAGCGACACGCGACCCCCTGGGCCTGGCCCATGGCACGCGGATCTCCGCGGCACTCGATGACCGGAAGAGACGACGACACCGCTCAGTCGTCGTTTCGGATGAAGAGCACTTCGTTGAGGGATCCCATCCGGTAGCCCTCCAGATCGAGGGATACCCAGCGAAACCCCAGCGGCTTGATCGCCGCGCTGATCTTCTCTGCCATCTCGGGATCGAACGCGCGCTCCATCTCCTCGGGTGCGACCTCCACGCGGGCGAGGTCGCCGTGATGCCGCAAGCGCACCTGGCGAAACCCGAGTGCCCGAAGCCGCTCTTCCCCCTCTTCTACCTGGGCAAGACGTTCGGGGGTCACCTCGGTTCCGTAGGGCAGACGAGACGAGAGGCAGGCGGAGGCAGGGAGATCCGCAGTGGGGAGGCCGACCTCGCGAGACAGCTCTCGGATCTCGGCCTTCGAGAGGTCGGCGTCGAGGAAGGGCGAGAGCACCCGGTGCTCGGCGGCCGCCCGGTGGCCCGGACGGAAGTCACTCGTGTCGTCGGTGTTGATGCCGTACGCGATCGCGTCGAAGTCGAACTCTTCGACCACACCCTCGAGGCGTTCGAAGAGCTCGCTCTTGCAGTGGTAGCAGCGATCCGGCCCGTTGGCGCGGTAGTCCGCGCGGTCCATCTCGTGGGTCTCGACGAAGCGATGGGGAATCGCGAAGTCCGCGACGAGCTGCTCGGCCATACGCCGGTGGCTGAGCGGGTAGGAGGGTGAAACGGCCGTGATAGCAAGGCAGGAGTCGCCGAGCACCTCGCGAGCCGCCCACGCCAAGTAGCTCGAATCGACGCCGCCCGAGAACGCGACCACGAGACGTCCCGCCGCCCGAAGGCGGTCGAACAGGGCATTCTGCTTGGTCAGCAGCTCGGGGGAGGAGGGCGACATCTAGACGAGGTTACGGAGGGCCTCCGGGGGGGTCAACAAGCGCCCGCAGCGCGTCCGGAGAGAACCCGAAGGGAGAGCTGGGGGTCGCACGGTATAGTCGGGGGCGGCTGCTCCATGGTTCGGGGGGACAAATGGGCAAGATCCGGGTCGGGCTTCTCTTTGGCGGGCGTTCCGTCGAGCACGAGGTGTCGCTCAGCTCGGCGACCTCGATCTGCCACGCCCTCGATGCCGAACGCTACGACGTCAGCCTGATCGCCATCGATCACGAGGGGCGCTGGCGACTCGGAGCCGGGTCGGACCTGCTTCCCGAGCAGGCCATCCAGGGCGAGGAGGTGAATCTCCCGGCAGTGCCCGGGAGTTCGTTGATCCCCGTCGACCCGGGAGTTGCGGCTGACTCGACGCACTCTCTCGACGTCGTCTTCCCGATCATCCACGGGCGCGGCGGCGAAGACGGCCAGCTCCAGGGCCTTCTCGAGATGGCCGAGGTGCCCTACGTCGGCTCTGGGGTGCTCTCGTCCGCGGTCCAGATGGACAAGGACGTCGCGCGACGTCTGCTGGCCGCGTCCGGCTTGCCGGTGGTGCCAGACGTCGTGCTGCGCACCGTCGATCCGTCGACGCCGCAGGAACGAAGGTCGGCAGCAGAAGCTGCAGTCGATGCACTCGGCCTGCCGGTCTTCGTGAAACCCGCCAACTCGGGATCCTCCATCGGCATCTCGAAGGCGAGCGACCTGTCGAGCCTGCTCGAGTCCATCGACAGGGCCGCTCGCTTCGACACCAAGGTGGTGATCGAGAAGGCCCTTGATGCTCGCGAGATCGAGGTCGCCGTTCTCGGGAACGCGTGCCCCGAGGCATCGGTTCCCGGCGAGATCGTTCCAAACCAAGAGTTCTACGACTACGAGGCCAAGTACCTCAACGAGAGCACCGAGCTGCTGGTTCCGGCACCGCTCCCGGAGGACCTCAGCAAACGGATCCGCAGCTTGGCCCTGGAGGCGTTCCAGGCTCTCGAAGGCGAGGGCATCGCGCGGGTCGACTTCTTCCTCGAGAAGGAGACGGGTGAGATCTACATCAACGAGCTGAACAGCCTGCCGGGCTTCACCGAGGGCTCGATGTTCCCTCGGTTGTGGGCGGCGTCGGGCCTGCCGTACCCCAAGCTGCTCGATCGCATGATCGATCTCGCCATCGAGCGGCATTCCCAGCGTTCGAAGCTCGTGACGCGCTACAGCCGCTAGCCCGCGAGTCTGCCGGCTAGCAGCGCCGACCCGACCTTCGGCCCTCGCGACTAGGGCTGGGCGGCGGGATTCTGGGGAAGCTGCGGGCCCTTCTCCTTGAACTCGCGCCCGACCACGTAGCCGAGGGCCCGGAGCTGCGCCTGGTGCATCTCGCTGAGCTCGACCTCCGGCGCAGCGTCCCAGTTCGTCTTGGGCTGAGCGAGGAAGGCGTCGACCTCGGCGCGGAGTTCCCGGACGACCTCGGGCCGAGCGAGCGCGATGTCCCGCTTCTCCTTGGGATCGGTACTGCGGTCGTAGAGCTCCAGGCGGGCCGGCAGATTCGACGGGTAGTTCAGCCGGTAGAAGCCCTTCAGAACCGAAGTCGTCGGCTTCGGATCCGAACCCACGGTGCCCCAGCTACGGTCGAGCTGGGAGTACAGCGGCCGGTCGGTCTCCGCGCCCCCCTCTTCCCGACCGGCGGCCGCGTCCAGGATCAGCGGCACCAGTGATCGCCCCTCTGCTCCGGGGAGTGACTGCAGCCCCAGCATGTCCAGTATCGTGGGCCACACGTCGATGTTGGCGACCCGCTGCTCGACCACCACTCCCTGCTCGAGCTCCCAGGGCAGGAGAATCAGCCATGGAGTTTCGAGCACTTCTCGATACAGGTTGCGGGCGTGGCCCTCGATCCCGTGCTCGAAGAAGGCTTCGCCGTGATCCGAGACGATCACCACGATCGTCTTGTCGATAATCCTCAGCTCCTGCAACGCCTGCATGATCCGGCCGACGTTGTAGTCAGTCCAGAAGATCGAGCTGTCGTAGAAGTCGGAGAAACTGGTCCCGAAGTCCGGAGAGAGATCGGTGTACAGGTATTGGTGGATGTCCATGTAGTGGAGATACAAGAAAAATGGATCGTTGACGGAGCCTGTCATGAATTCGATCGCGGAGAGCGTGGCGTCCATGTCCGTGCCGGGGATCGAGCGCGAACCCGGAGGAAGGCGCTTCACCTTGTGCTCGGGCTTCGCCTGGCGCGGACGGATGTAGAGGTCGAAGCCCTGGTCGAAGCCGAAGTTGTTTGCCACCCAGCCATTGCGCCAGACACCGGCTGTCCGGTAGCCGGCTTGCTGGAAGATCTCCGCAGGCATCGTGGCTTCCTGGGGCATGGCGTGGAAGAAGCGCTGGATCCCCGTTCGCTCCGGGTACATCGCCGTCCAGATCGATGCCATCGACGCCTTCGTCCAGCTCGACTGAGCTTCGACGTTCGCGAATCGGATTCCCTGGCTCGCGAGCCGGTCCATGACGGGACTGGTCTGCCTCGAGTAGCCATACATGGAGAGACGATCGGCCCGCAGCATGTCGATCACAATGAACACGACATTCACGGGGTCGCGTTCGTCGAGGGTCTCCAGTTCCTGGATCGTGCCCGTCGGGCGGCCGGGTGGATAGAACTGGATCTGGGAGTACAGGCCACCGGCAAGCAGCAGCCCTGCAAGGCCGAAGTAGAGCCAGGGAGAATCCAGGATCCGACGGAACATCAGCGGACCGGCCGCTGTGTCTGGGCGCCGGCCTCACGACGGGCACGTGCGAGAGTCAACGCAATCACATTTTCGTCCGGAGCCATTCCGGCTGCCCTCTCCAGAAGTGGGATGGCTCTCGCGGGTTGCCCGCTCTCGAGCCACCCGCGACCCGCACGGAACAGCGCCGAGACATCGTCCGGCTGCAGAGCCAGCGCGGAATCATAGGCGGTCGCCGCGAGCTGCCACTCCAACGCCTGCTCGTGCAACAGGCCCAGGGACTGAAACCCGCGCGCGGTCGGCGCGAGTCGAAGGCTTCGCTGGAACGCGCTGAGAGCCGCTGCGCGCTGGCCCTCCCGCGCGAGGCGACGGCCGAGCTGGGTGTGGCGGCTGGGCCCGTCCCGGCCGATCCAGGCCAACCGGTCGAGCGCCTGTCTGGACGAGGCAAAGTCTCCTCTCTGCAGCGCCTCGGAGAACCCGAAGTCCCCGGCCCAGAAGGCGAAAGCCCCATACATGAGACAGGAGACTCCGAGTGCCTGGAGACTGCGCCGGAGCCAGGGCACCCGGGGACCGCCAAGGTCGGGCTTGGGATCGGGCTGCACGTCTGCCCGAGAGCGCAGCAGCACCCGGGCCACCCGACCGTCGCGCAGCTTCCAGACCGCGCCGTCGAGGATGAAGTGATGGAGGTTCACGACCGCTGCCACCATCAGCGCCAGCCCGGACTCGTGAGGAAGCCGTCCGAGCGCTCCGGGGGCGAAGACCAAGGCCGGCAGAATCCACACCGCATACCCCATCAACGTGGCCTTGACGAGGAAGAACAGGCGTCGCCGGGCAGCCGATGGTTGCACCCGGACCGCTTGCTCGGACTCCGTCCCGTAGTACGTAGTGATCCACAGGTACTGGATCGCGTGGCAGCCGGCGATCCAGAGAAAGCCGTACGCGGTGTAGATACTGAGGAAGATGCTCCCATCCCCCGCCAGCCCCCAGTAGCGGACGGGCACGGGAACCGTGAACCACAGCGCCTGCGTGGCCATCAACACCAAGGAGGGAAACGCGGCCCGGAAACGCCCGCCCCGGACGAGTCCGCCCACACCAACCACCGTCGACACCGCGTACACGACGCCGATGAGTGCGATAGCCACGCCGACCCAGTCGTGCGGAATGCCGATCGGAAGCAATTTGAAGACGGAGTCTCCGTAGGAGACCGGTGCGTATCTGCCGTCCGGTTGGGCGCTGTGGAGAGCAAGGACGGTCAGCAGGTAGGAGGTGGTGAAGGACGCATGGACGAAGCGCTTCGTGGTGGACGAGATCACGACGCCCCGTCGAGCCGCGAGCATCAACGAGATTCCGTAGTTCTGACCGGTGTAGTGCCAAGGGCTCCAGGTCAGGTAGACGGTGAGGAGGAGAGATCCGACCCAATGGCCGTACAAGCTCGCAGCGAACGCCACCGCCACCAGGAGCGTCGCACCGACCGAGAAGACCCGGTACTTCCGCCGGTCGGCGGGGTCCTCGTACACGCGGACCAAGGTGGCGCCGTAGTGGGGCAGCGAGAAGAGCAGGACCAGCAAGGCCCCCGGCACCCAGCGTGCCAGGCCGTCCTCCCCGAGGCCCGCCTGAACGACCATGATCGCCATCGAGCCGAGCCCGCACCCGAGAACCAGGTCGGTTCCAGAACCGAAGAGCCAGCCTCGCTTGTCCGGTCCCGCGTCACTCATGATTCCATAACCAAAACAAGAGCTTAATTCAGCCCCACTGCCTCCGCGAACACGTTCCCAGAACCCCGCGCGACCACCCCCGAGCGGGTGGCGCTTCCATCACACCCGGGAGTTCGGGCCGCCAGTTCTCGTACGCCGGACCGCCCGCGATGGAGGCATCGCCACCCTGGCTCGACGGCCTCATCGCCTTCTCGTTCGGCGTCGGCTGCAAGGTGAACGCAACACCCTGGAGAGTTCCGCGAGCCGGGATCGTGATGATGTTCTCCGTGACTCCCGTGATCACCCACGCGTTCGTCATGAAGGGACCGTTCTCGAGCGTGATGTTGCTGCCGACCATCGAGCAGCAGGCCGAGCGTACTGTTCGACGAATCGAATTCGCCCGCCCGAACCGAGCTGGCAACTTCGAACCGAAAGACAGCGGCGACACGCAAACCAACCCTTCGCTCGATCGTGATCTGTTGCTGGCCGAGCTGTCCAGAATCGGCGCGAATCCGAAGGATTTACAGCGAAACAGACCCGCGGCAAGCGAGGCGCGGATGCCCCCACAGCCACATCGCAGAAGCCCATCGGCGAACCCAACGGCACTGGGCGGGCTCCAAGGATGGAGGAAGTGCGAAGCACGAGGGGCCCGGAACTGTAGCCCCCCGGGGGATCAAACATCGAGTCAGGGAGCTGCGTAGCGCTTTGAGGACATCCGCAGGTCGGTTCCTCGGCGTACTTCACCTTATGGCCCACGCGGGCACTCACCTTGGCTGCCGAGACCCACGCCCAGAGTTTCCTTGGAAGCCCGCCAGCTTGCACCTAAGCTCCATCGTCTCGATTTTCCGGAGGATTTGGCGCCCCATGCCCCGTTTCACCCGCGCTTGCCTCGTGGCCGTACTCGCCGTTCTGCTGGCCGCATTCACAACGGCGTGTCAGTACGACCGCGAGTCTCGACTTGCCGAGATTCGGGCCCTGCACGCTGCCGGTCAGTTCGACGAATCGATCGCGCCGCTGCGCGTTCTACTCACCGCCGACGCGGAGCATCCCGAGGCCAACTATCGGCTCGGTGTCTCGCTCGTGCAGACCGGGCGACCGAGTCTCGCGGTCTGGCCGCTGCAGAAGGCAACCCGATCCGAGGAATTCAAGATCCTGGCGGGCCTGCTGCTCGCGAGCACGCTCCTCCAGAGCGAGTCCTTCGAAGAAGCGATTCGTGCGGCGGACGGTGTTCTGGCCGTCGAACCCGACCGTGTCGCCGCCCTCTACACGCGAGCCCGGGCCAACATCGGCGCCGGTCGCCCCACCGAAGCGCTGGTCGACTCGGAGCACGTCCTTCAGCTTCGTCCGGACGACTTCATGGGAACGACCCTGAGGGTCGCAGCGCTGATAGATCTCGAGCGCTTCGACGAAGCCGAGGCCATGCACGTTCAGCTCAAGGAAGGCCGGGAGGCGGCCGGCGACGACGACAGCGCCGCGCGCGCTTGCGCGGTCCTCAGCCGCTTCTACGCAAGTCAGGATCGCATCGACGAGGCGACGGAGACGGTCCGCTCCTGCATCGAGCGTTACCCGACGCACGACTACGTGCAGCAGTACGCATCGGACTTCTTCACTGAGCTCGATCAGCCCGACGAGGCGGTGAAAATCTGGCGGGATGCGGTCGAGCAGACACCCGAGAACATCGGCCTCCGCTCGAAGCTGGCGAACCTCCTGCTCGCAGCCGGCCGGACAGACGAGGCCGAGGCCGCTTACAAGGAAACCGTCGAGCTCTTCGATACCAGCCAGTCCTGGCAGTTGCTCGGCGTCTTCTATCGCCGCACCGGGCGAGTCACCGAGGCCCGGGAGTCCATCGAGAAGGCCTTGGAGCGGTCGCGCAAGGAGCCGGCGGTGCTTCGCTTCGCGCTCGCCGACATCCTCATCGCGGAGGGCAAGTACGACCGCGCCGAGGAGGTCGCAAGCAGCATGAAGGAGCCGAGCTATCGATCCCTGATCCGGGGCAGCCTGAAGCTGGCGAAGGGCGACCCGGCCGGGGCATTGAAGCAACTCGAATCCGGCCTGCGCCTGTGGCCCAACAATGCCGGCGCCCGCTACGTGGCAGGCCAGGCGGCGCTTCAGCTGGGCAATCTCGAGCGCGCGCTCGCGGAGTACCGCGAGGCAACCCGGATCGCAGACGATCAGACAGACGCGGCCCTGGCGATGGCCCGAATCTACTATTCCCTCCACAAATACAAGGCCGCGCTGCAGTTCGCCGAGCGTCACATCAAGACGCGGCCCTTCCAGAACGGTGACGCCTACGTGATCGCAATCCGGGCGGCCGCCGCTGAGAAGAATTGGGCGAAAGCCCAGAACCTTCTCGCCAGCCTCAACGCCCGCGAGGGCGCGCGCAACCTCGCCGTCGTCGAGCATGCCGGCGTCATGAGAGAGAAAGAAGGCTACGAGGCAGCCGCCAAGATTGCCCAAGACAGCGGCCTCGATCTCACCAACTCGGAGAACGCCATGGCTCTCACGTCCCTGGCGCTCGACCTCATCTCGTTGGGACGCCCGGAGGAGGCGCTGAGCCGGGTAAACAAGGCGCTCGCAAAGCACGCAACTGATCCCAGGCTGCTCGACATCCAGGCGCGACTGCTAGCCCGAATGGGCCGCGACGAGGAGGCCCAGGCCGCAGTCGCAAAGGCACTAGAGACGGATCCGAACTTCAGCCCAGCTCTCGAGGTGCGGGCCATGTACGCGGAGCAAGCGGGGCAGCTCGACGTAGCTCTGACTCACTACGATGGCGCGGCCGCAGCAGACCCGGAGAACGCCGACTACGCGTACCGCGCAGCACGCGTCGCGTTGAGGCTCGGAAACGCCGACGAGGCCGTCAGCCGGCTTCGAAAGGTCGTGAGTCTGTCCCCGGGTCATGTGGGCGCGACGAACGATCTAGCCTGGCGATTGGCCGAGCAAGGTCGGGAACTCGATTACGCGCTCGACCTCGCAAACCGCGCCCTTCAGCTGGACCGCGGGCCGGAGACCCTGGATACGCTGGGCTGGGTGCAGCTCAAGCGTGGCGAGGTCGACGCAGCGCTGAACTCTTTCGAAGCCGCCCTGAAAACTCGCCCCGACGCGCCATCCGTGCGGTACCGATTGGCCCTTGCGCTGGCGCAGAAAGGTGACTCCGACGGTGCCCGCGAGAACCTGAGCCGAGCCCTCGAGATGGATCCGTTCCCCGAGGTGCAGGCCGCCAAGGCGGAACTCGCTCGCCTCGAGAGCGACTGAGCGCGGAAGCGATGAGGGACTGGTCGAGGGGCAGGACTGCGCGGATCGCAGCCCTGCTGGTGATGTTATCCGCTCCCGCCTGTACCTCCGACGAGCAGCGTGCGCTCGATCATCTCGAGAACGGGAACGCCTACTTGCAAGACGGACGCCGAACCGAAGCCGCGCTGGAGTTTCGGAGCGCACTGAGGTTCGATCCCGAGAGCCTGAAGGCCCACAATCGACTCGCCGAGATCGACTTGATGAACGGCGCCTATGCGGCCGCCCTGGCCCACCTCGCAGCGGCCTATCAGCTCGATCCGACGGACGCACACACAGCCCTGTACCTGGCCTCCCTGGTCCGGTCCGACCAACCCGAACGCGCGGAGGCCCTGGTCGAGGCTGTCATCGAGCGGGAGCCCAACAATCCGGCCGGCTACATCGGACGCTCCGAGCAGGCTCTCTCGCAGGGACGCAGCCAGGCCGCGACCGCCGCCGCCCGCAAGGCGATGATGCTGGCTCCCGATGATCCGAGCGGCGACTGGCAGTATGGACGCGTCATGCAGGCCTTGATTCGCGAAGGGCAGGTGAAGGCCGAGCCCATCGAGGAGACCGTCTACAGCTCCGCCATCAAGGCGTACCAGAGGTACATCGTCAAGGGCGGCGCCGCTCCGTGGAACGCGCAGGTCGAGCAAGCCAGGGTGATGGCTGCAAGACCGGGCAAGGGTCGAGAGGCGGCCGCACAGTCCCGCGTCGCCGTCGAGCACGCCCTCGAGAAGGGTCCGCAAGAGGATCAGCTGCATGCCCTGATGTGGGCCGCCGACTTCGCGCGCTCCGTGAGAGAAAACGACCTCCTCGAGTGGTCCATCGATCACCTGATCGAGATCGAGCCTCGCGACCCTCGCTTGTGGCGCGACCTCGCACGCCTCTATTCGTACAAGAAAAGGGACCCGGAGGAGGTCTGGCTGCGGTTTCGCGAGAGGCTCCCGAACGAGCCGCGGCCCCACATCGAGTACGCCCGCTACCTCGTTTTCGACTGGAAGCTCGACGAAGCCCTCGCGTACCTGAGCGAGAAGGCCAGCGAGGGAGTCGACCCGCCCATGTTGCTGGGCGCCATGGCCAGCACCCAGATCGCGGCCGGTCGGATCAGAGACGCGACGGCCACCGTCAACCGGCTGGAACGAGAGCACCCGCGGCACCCGCGGACGATCGTCGAGCGAGCGCAGCTCGAGATGCGAAAGGGCCAGGTCGCGCAGGCCGGACGCTCGCTCCGCAGGCTCGTCGCGGAGCAACCCAACTACAACGCCTATCTCCTGCTCGCGCGCGTCGAGGAGGTCTCCGACGACAACGACGCGGCCCTGGCAGCGATCGAGGCAGCCATCGAGTCGAGCCCCTTCTTCAATTACGAAGCCGAGCGCATGCATGCGCGGCTGCTGGCGGCTGGAGGCAACTACCAAGAGTCGATCCGCCGCCTGCTCTTCATCCGGGATCGGATGGAGCTCTCTACGGCCGACCGGCTCCTGCTTGCACGCTGCCGCTACCAGACGGGCAGGGACGCCTTCGGCCGCGAGATCCTGAAGGAGCTGCTCGGGTCGCACCGTCCGCTTCCCGAGGCGGTAATCGAGTTCGCCCGCCGGGAGGGCGGCAACCCGGAGAGCGCCAACCTCGCGAGACGCGAGCTCGAAGCCTTGGTACGACGCTCGCCGCAGAACTGGGACGCAGTTAGCGAGCTCACACGTCTCGACGTCGGAGCGGACCGCATCACCGCGGCGCTGGAGCGACTCGACCGACTGGTAATCACATGGCGGGACACCGTTCCTCCTCGGATCCGATTGCTGCGCGCCCGGGTGAGCGCCGATGCGGGACGCGAAGCCGGAACCCTGGCCGACGCGAAGGCGGCCTTCGAGGGCCAGCCTCGCCTTCCCGGCGCCCTCGAGCTGCTCGTAGCGCTCCACGTCCGCAAGGGTCAGATCGACGAGGCCATCACCTCCACCGAGGAGGCGCGACGGGCCGGAGCCTTCGATCCCGACCGTCGACTGCTGCTCGGACAGCTGTACCGCATGAACGGGCGCGACGACGACGCCTTGACGACCTTCGAGCAGGCGATCAAGGCCGGCCCAGAAGATCCGATGCTCTACTACCAGATGGGATTGGCCCTGCGTTCTCTCGATCGACGAGAGGAGGCTTCGCAAGCTTTCGAGAAGGCCCTCGCCCTCAGCTCGACCTTCCCGGAAGCCGACGCCGCACGACGCGCTCTCGAGGGAACCTAGAGCCGGATGCGCGCCAGAAGTTTCGGGCTGCTGCTGCTGTGTTTCTTCCTGTCCGGGCTTGCGGCCCTGATCTATCAGACCGCCTGGACGCGACAGTTCGCGTTCGTCTTCGGTACGTCGGAGCTCGCCGTCGCCAGCGTGCTCGCCGCCTACATGGGGGGCCTGGCGTTGGGCGCTGCGGTTGCGGGACGCCTCGTCCCGCGCATCCGCAGGCCGATCCTGGTCTACGGGCTGTTGGAGCTGGCCATCGGCCTGACCGCGCTCGCGGTTCCCTGGGGTGTCTCCGCCGCGACACGTCTATACGTAGCCGTCTTCGGATCCCAGGGCGCACCCGCGGACGAGGGGGGGCTCCTGTCAGCGCTCTTCTACCTCGCGTGCTCGTTCGCGATCCTACTGATTCCCACATCGCTCATGGGCGCCACCCTGCCGTTGCTCGCGCGTCATGCCGTCCGGCGTGAAGAAGATATTGGGCGGCGTATCGCGCACCTCTACGCGACGAACACTGCGGGTGCAGTGGTGGGAACCGTCCTGACGGCCTTCGTGCTCCTGCCCGCCTTCGGACTCGCCACGACCGTGTGGCTCGCCGTGGGGGTCAACCTGGCGGTGTTTGCAGCAGCGGCCGTTCTCGCGCGGGTGTCCCCGCCGGTCGCAGACTCGGCATGGACCCCTGCCAACGCTGACCCGCGCGATCCCAATCGCTGGGTGCTCCCCCTGATCGCGATCTCCGGCGCCGTCTCGTTCACCTACGAGGTTCTCTGGACGCGTCTTCTCGGCCACGTCCTGGGCGGCAGCGTGTATGCGTTCGCGACGATGCTCGCGACCTTTCTTCTCGGCATCGCCATCGGTTCCTGGCTGGCTTCCGGGCGCCTGGTCTCGGATCGGCGCACAGCGGCGACAGCCTTCGCCTGGGCCCAGGTGGGCGCGGGGCTGCTCTCTCTCGTGGCGTATCTCGGAATCGACTCCACGCCCGGCTGGGTGCAGAGCACGGCGCTCCGGAACGAGCTGCGACTGTTGTTGGATGCCGGCATCAGCGCCGCCATCCTGCTCCCCGGAACTCTCTGCATCGGCGCCACCTTCCCGCTGGCGGTTCGCGTTCTTGCGCGCAGCCAGGACGAGGCAAGCCAGGCGAGTGCCCGGGTGTATTCCTGGAATACCGTGGGCGCCATCACGGGAGCGGTGGGAGCCGGCTTCTTCCTGATTCCGGCGATCGGCTTCGCCTGGACCCTGGCCATCGCAGTCGCCACGAACGCGGGCCTTGCGGTGGCCGCGGGACTTCGGACGCGCCCCCGTCCCCGGCTCGCGATGGTCGGCGCGGCACTGGTCCTGGCGGCGCTCGTCATCACCCAACCGGGCCCTCCCTGGCAGGTCCTTCGCATGGGAGGCATCGCGTCCCGGGTGAAGCAGGCCAAGGTTGCCTACTACGGCGTCGGTCGCAGTGCGACGGTGCTGCTGCAGCATTCGTCCGAGGGCTGGCAGCTCAGCTCGAACGGGCTCGCCGAGGCCCAGATCACTCGCCCAGGGGTGCGAATCGGGCGCTACGTCATGGTGCAGTGGATGAGCAACCTGCCGGCTTGGGGACGACCCGACGCGAAGTCAATCCTCATCGTCGGCTTCGGAGGTGGGCTCATCGTCGCAGCGGTGCATCCGAATTTCGAGAAGATCGATGTGATCGAACTCGAGTCGAAGATGATCACCGCCAACGAGCTGATTGCCGACGAGCGGCTGAAGGATCCGCTCGCGGATCCCCGCGTCGAGCTCATCATCAACGATGCCCGCAGCGCCCTGCTCCTCACCCAGGAGCGCTACGACGCAATCGCCTCACAACCCTCTCATCCCTGGACGGCCGCGGCCGCGCATCTCTACACCCGCGAATTCTTCCAGCTGGTCCGGGATCATCTGGCAGACGACGGCGTGTTCGTGCAGTGGATGGGGCTCAGCTTCATCGATGAAATGCTGTTCAAGACATTGATCGCGACGCTCCATGACGTCTTTCCTCACGTGCGTGTCTACCGTCCCTCTCGGGGCGGCCTGCTCTTCACGGCCTCGCCGATGCCCTTCGAGCCGGAGCACGAGGCCGGAGCGGTCCTCGCGGCGGCCCCCGAGCTGGCTAAAAAGCTCGGCGTGCGGGGCGGGGCGGACATCGTCGCGCACATGTTGCTCGACGATGACACGAGTCGCGCGTTCGCCCGCGGTGCACCGATCAACACCGACGATCGAAACATCCTCCAGATGAGGTCTCCGGCAATCGTGCGCGGAAAAAATCGCTTCAATCCGAAGGACGTAATCGGCCCGTTCGATCCACTCGCGGTCTCGGCGCTGGACTGGGATCGCAGCTACCTGATTCGAAGATTGCTCGCGACGGGGCTGGACGACCGAGCCAGGCGGATCAGCGACGCCGCGACGAATCCGGTCGAGCGCCACGTCGGCCAGGGCTTCCTGGCGCGCCGCAAGGGCGACCGCGGCAAGGCGATGCAGCACTTTCGGGCGGCTCTCGAACTCGATGCGAACAACGCGGAGGCGCGGATCGCGATCCTCGAGCTCTTCCGAAGCACGGGTGTGGCCGAAGCCGCGCTTGCCGAGAGGCTGAGGCAGGAGCTCACCCCTCTCGAAGAGAAGCTCGTCTCGGGATGGCTGCTCGAAAGAGAGAAGAAGTGGGATGAGTTGCGTGAGTTGGAGAACGACTTCCGGAGCGTGCTGCCCCAGCACCCCGCCTTCCCGGCGGCGGCGCGTCTGCGCGCCGCCTGGCGCCTCGGGGAGGCGTCGAAGAACCGCGCCGAGCAGGCGATGGCGATCCTCGACGAAGTCCTGCCCCTGACCGACTCACTCAACGATCTCGTCGCACGCGCCGAAGCGAGCGGACTCGCCGGCTACCCAACCGGCGCCAGCTCGACGATCTGGGAGCTGATCCGAAGGGCCGACTCCCGCCCCCGCGGCGAAATCCGGCCCACCCTCCGCCGCGCAATCGTCATGCTGAGCAAACTCCCCCCCTCGGCCCTGCTACCCGGAATCCGCAAGGGGCTCACCACGAAGCTGCGCCAGAAGCTCCGCTAGGGCTTCCGACTTTCCCGAAGGCGCGAGAAGCGGATCGCTCGCTCCACCTCGGCGAGATCGACTTCCAGGTTCGCGGTGATGGGACCCCCGCGCTCGATGGCACGGAGGATCGTGTCGCGTGCGGAGTCCAAGTCATCGAGAACCAGCTGCGCCTGGGCGATCAGCTGCAGCTCGTGCTGGGACGGCGAGTCGTTGCGGGAGAGACGCTCGATCCACTCGCGCGCCCAACGCTGCTTGAGTTTCACGAAGGCCGGGTCACTCTGAATCGCCGCATAACCCGCCATCAACAAGTGATCCAAGCGGTTGTAGCCCCGCCGGTGAGCCCGCTCGAGCAACTCGACGGCCGTGTCGGCATCGCCGGCCTGGGCGGCACGGGTTGCGTCCTGCGTCTTGGCCGCGACGCCTTCCGGGTAGTGCTTGACTGCGTCGGCCATCACGAGGGACGCTGAACGCCAGATCGTCGCCCGGTCGAAGCTTCGCGCGGCGAAGACCACGAGCAGCAGCGCAGCAGCGATCCGCAAGCCGCGCCGGAAGGCGTCCGGGTTGGCGAGCTTGCGGCTGGCAATCCACTCGTGACCGGCCAGCGCGACGCCCCCGATCAAGCCCGGCAGGATGAAATAGAGATAGCGATCGGCCAGTGGGAAGGGGAGGGGGATCACGCCGCAAACCGGGGCGAACGAGACCAACGCAAAGATCCACCAAGCTGCCTCCGGGCGGCGGTTGCGCAGCATCGCGAAGGTGCGCCAGCCGACGGCGGCCAGAATCGGGAGCGACGCGAGCCACCACGGATCCAGCCATCCCGCGGCGTCGGGCTCGTGAAAGGCCGAGAGGCCATAGGAGGTCGACGCCATCACGAGGTATCGCATGGCGACAGCGAGGATTCCGCGAATCCGATCGCCAAAGTCTGCGTAGAGGGTCGGCGCCTGGCCGGCCGTCTGCCCAAAGGCGAAGAATTCGGCGACCGCAAACAGCGCGAGGAGCACCGCCCAGCCGGCCAGCCAACTCCACCTCCAGTCGATCTCGTCCTTCGAACGCGCCCAGCCCAGGGCAACCGCAAAGAAGAGCGCCACAGCGGCCGTCGGCTTCGCCATCAGGGCCAGCGCGAACAGCAGGGCTCCCCAGCCAGGGCGTCGCGGGTGCATGAGCAGTCCGGCGAGGCATAAGACCATCGCCGAGGACGTCTTCAACTGATTGATCCATGCGACGGCCTCGACGTTGCCCGGATGCACCAGGAAGAAAGCCCCACCGATCACCGCCGCCGTCGCGGAAATTCCCGTACGTCGGAAGAGCGACACGAGCAACAGCGACGCGACGACGTGCAGGAAGACATTCACGACGTGATAACCAGTGACGTTCGGCCCGAATACCTGCCATTCGAGGGCGTGCAGCAGGATGTGGACGGGTGCGTAGTTCTCGACAATCACCGCCAACACGCTCGTCGGGTCGAGGATCGCGATCACGTTCTCGGGGGTGAGATCGTGAACGAAGACGTTCCGCTGGACGTAGTGCTCGTCATCGGAGATGAAGCTCCCACCGAGTGCGGGCCAGTAGACGAGCAGCGCGATGACCAGGAAGCCGACGAAGAGCAGCCGCGAATCGACTCCCGACGACGCAGCCGGACGCGTCTCCCCGGTCCTCCGCCTTCCCTGCGCGCTGGAACTGGAGCTGGAACGAGCCAGGGGTCGACCTACTCGGAAAAGCCGTCGGGCTTTCGCTGCAGGAAGTTCCAGGCATCCCCGATGATGTCCTCGAGAGATGTCCGGCGGGCCTCCCACCCCAACAATTCGCGAGCAAGAGTGCCGCCGCTCACGAGCCGGGGCGGGTCACCGCTGCGACGCCCGGTGACCACCTCGGGGATCGGGTGCCCCGTCACTCTTCGCGCCACCTCGATGACCTCGCGCACCGAGTAGCCGGCCCCCGTGCCCAGGTTGCAGGCGATCCGCGGGGTGCCGTCCTGTAGCAGCCTCAGCGCCCGGAGATGCGCATCCGCGAGGTCGTCAACGTGGATGTAGTCGCGAATGCACGTACCGTCGGGTGTGTCGTAGTCGTCGCCGTAGATCGAGATCGACTCCCGCTTGCCTAGCGCCACCTGCAGGACCAGGGGAATCAGGTGCGTCTCGGGATCGTGGTCCTCGCCAAGGCTCGAATCGAGCGCGGCGCCCGCGGCATTGAAGTAGCGCAGCGCCGCGACGCGGAACCCGTAGGCCCGCGCGTAGTCGTCCATCATGTGCTCCATGTGGAGCTTGGTACGCCCATAGGTGTTGATCGGGGCCTGCGGGTGCGAGTCCGAAATCGGGATCTCTATCGGGTCGCCGTAGGTCGCGCAGCTCGAGGAGAAGACGATTTCGACACAGCCCGCCGCGCGCATTTCCTCGAGCAGATTGAAGGTGTAGAGGACGTTCTGCTCGTAGTACTTCGCCGGATTCTCCATGGACTCGCCGACCAGGGCCTTCGCGGCGAAATGGATCACCGAGCGCGGAGCATGCTCGGAGAAAAGTCGGGCCAGCGCCTCACGATCCCGAAGGTTTCCCTTCACGAAGGGCACCGACACGGCCTCTCGATGCCCATCCGAGAGATCATCGAAGACCACGACCTCGATGTCTCGCTCCTGAAGGGACCGCACGCTGTGGCTGCCGATGTAGCCGGCACCTCCGACGACGACGACCGGTCCTTCCGGATGCTCCATCTCTCTGCCTCCAACGTTCGGGTCCGGAGCATACAGAAGTCGACTCGCGGGGAGACCGTTGTACCCTGAGTCGATGCAAACCGAGCCGCTCGAACTCTCGGTGGTGACGCCCTGTCTCGACGAGGCGGACACCCTGGGCATCGGCTTGATCGGCATCGCCGCTCGAAAGTGGCAGCTCGAGGGCTTCGGCCCCCTCGATTACGCGCAGACGATGCGCTGGGTGATCCCGGGCGTCACGCTCGCGGCCGTCGGCTTCCAGACCCTTCTCTCGGGTTGGTTCGTCAGCATCCTGGGGATGAACCGCGTGGAGATGAAGAGCAGGTGAAGCTGGCGGAACGCCTGCACGAAGCCTCCGGCGGCGCGCGACGTCTCGAGGCCCTGAGCGAGCACGTGGGAGCGCTGCTGCCGGAGGGCGCGAAGGTGCTCGACGTCGGCTGCGGCGACGGCATGCTCGACGAGCGGATCCAGCAGCGCCATTCGCATCTCGAGATCACCGGGATCGACGTTCTCGTGCGGCCGGAGGCGCGTATCCCGGTGAGGTTGTTCGACGGACGCACGATCCCGCATGCGGAAGACAGCTTCGACGCGGTGCTCCTGATCGACGTCCTCCATCACTGTGACGATCCGGAGGCGATGCTCGCCGAGGCGATCCGCGTCGCACGCCGCTGCATCGTCCTCAAGGATCACATCCTGAGCGGTCCGCTCTCGGGTGCGCTTCTCCGCATCATGGATGACATCGGCAACCGCCGCTTCGGCGTGGCCCTGCCGCACAAGTACTGGAGCGAGGCGCGTTGGCAGCAGACATTCGAGCGGCTGGGTCTTCCTGTCGAGGCCTGGATCACGGATCTCGGTCTCTACCCCGGCCCCCTGGATTGGATCTTCGGGCGGTCACTGCACTTCGTGACGCGCCTCGGGATCTCATCTGAATGATCCGCTCCCCCACGGCGCGGGTCTTCGCAGGCTGGCTGCTGCTCTCGGCCATCGTGCTCGGCATCGAAGCGCCGCCGGCTGGCGAGCCGGGCCTCTACTACGACGAGGCGTTCCTCGCCCAGCAAGGTCGGGATTTTCTCGAGCCTGATCGCCTCACCCGGCACCCGCCTGGCACATCGTCAACCTACGTCCTGGGCCGGCGTTTTCCCCTGAGCAACTCCAGCTATCTCGGCTCGCTCAAGAGCCAGCTTCTGATTCCGCCCCTCGCACTCTTCGGGGCGAGCGTCACGACCCTCCGGATAGCGACGCTATCTACCGCCCTGATCGCCCTGCTGTTCACGCTGCTCTGGGCGCGCCGGATCTTCGGGACCCCGCAGGCCCTGGCAACCGGAGCCCTGGTGGCCCTCGATCCCAGCTTCGTCTTTTTCGGGGCGTGCGAGTGGGGTCCGTACACGACGATGCTCCTGTGCCGGAGCATCGGCCTATACAGCTTGACGGTTGGCTGGCAGAGGCGACGAACGGGACTTCTCGTGTTGGGCGGACTCGCGCTTGGCCTCGGGGTCTACGCCCGGGCCGACTTCGTGATCATCGGGATCGCCTCGGCTGTCGGACTCGTCGCAGCGCGCGGCCGGCACCTCCTGCGCGAGGTTCGGGAGCGTCCCCTGCCGATCGCGGCGGCGCTCACGGCAGTCGTGGTGGGCGCGATCCCAATGCTGATCGGGGCGCAGGACCTGCTGGCCACCCAGGCGGGCATCGCCGATCGGGGCGATCTCGTCTATCGGCTTCAGGTCTTGTGGAGCACTCTCGACGGCTCCCACTTCCATCGTGTCATGCACACCGGCGGGATCTTCGAGCGTATCTTCGACGCCCCGGGCCCGGCCAGCCTCTTCGGGCTCGCGACCGCCGCAGCCGTGGGCGTCGCAGCGGGCACGCTGTTGCGGCAGTCCGAGCCGCGCATCACGTTCCTGCTCGTCACCGTCGTCGTGCTCGGGGTGGCGATGGTCCTGCTACCGGGCGCCGTTCGAGCGCATCATATGTTGAACTTGCTGCCGTTCACGCACCTCCTGGTCGCCGCAGTCGGGACTCACCTAGCCGGCACGCGGGGCGCTCGGATCGCGGCCAGTGTCGCGCTCGTCCTCGTGCTCGCGAGCGAAGCCCGCGTAACGTGGCAGACCCGAGAGGAGATCGCCGAGACTGGCGGTCGCGGGCGCTGGTCGAACTCACTCGACGCATTCGCCGCCGAGATCGGGACCGATCCGGACGCAGTCGCGGTCTCCCTCGACTGGGGGTTTCACGAGCCGCTGCTGTTCCTGACGACGAAGCAGAGCTTGATCGAGCCCATCTGGACGATTCCACAGCTCCTCCGATTGGGCCGCAGCTGGATTCACCCGGGCGACGCGAACCACCGCTACCTCGTCCGCGAAGTTCCGTACGATCTCTTCCGACTCGGCCCGAAGCTCCTGGCCACGGCCCGCGAGCTCGGGCCGGACCTCGCCGAGATCCGGACCCACACCGACCGACGGGGAGACGTCGCGTTCTATAGCGTTCGCTTCACCGCGCCTCACCAACTCGTCTTTTCGGGCGAGTTCGAGGTCCGCTTTCAGGGAGAAAGACAACCGAGGAGGCCTCGATGATCGAGAAGATTTGCAACGTCCGGACCGCCGACGGCGAAATGGAGACCTTCACGGCGCGCCCCGCCGGCGATGGCCCGTTTCCGGCGGTCGTGCTCTACATGGACGCTCCGGGAATCCGGGGGGAGCTCTACGATTTCGGACGCCGGATCGCCGGAGAGGGCTACTACGCCCTGGTTCCGGACCTCTACTACCGGCGCGGCCGTGTACGGCTCGATATGACCCTCCGAGGGGCCCGAAAAGTGATGTACGGCCACATGGAGAGCCTCTCGAATGCCCGCGTAGCGGCCGATACCGAGGCGCTATTCGAGCTTCTGGCGGACGAGCCCAGCGCCGCCTCGGGCCCGAAGGGTTGCATCGGCCACTGCATGAGCGGGCAGTTCATCGCCACGGTTGCAGGCACCTTCCCGGACCACTTTCGCGCATCGGTCTCGTGCTACGGCGTACGCATCGTGACCGACGAACCCGACAGTCCCCACAACCTGCTTGCTCAAGCGCAGGGAGAAATCTTCTTCGCCTTCGCGGAGCGGGACGATCACGTGCCGGACGCCGCGATCCAGGTACTGCGCGATACCCTCGAAGAGGCCTCGGTCGAGAGTGTGGTGGAAGTCTATCCGAACACCGAGCACGGCTTCTGCTTCCCGGAGCGGAAACAGGTCTATGCCCCGGCCGCGGCCGAAGACGTGTGGAAGCGCAGCTTCGAGATGTTCCAGAGACAGCTGCGTCGGAGCTAGCTGCCGAAGCTGGCGCTTCACCCGACTAGGAGTCGGATAGAACCACCACCCGTCCTTCCTGCACGTCCGCCTCGCTCACCGCGACGGCGTGTACCTCATCGCCGATCCGCACGCGATACGGCCCTTCCGAGGCCACTGCCTCTTCGTGGAGGGGTGGCCCAGTCGCGTACGGGACTCGCAGCCGGGCCACGCCGTCCGCGCCCGCGGTCGCATTCGACTCGTAGTCGATCCGACGACCCGAGGGCGAAGCCAGGCGAAGCGTGACGATCACGACTTCACCTTCCGTCGCCCGGACCTCGAGCATCGCACCTTCGACTCTCTCGAAGAGCTTGTAGGGCAGCGTCGCTGACCCCGTCACGCGCTGGCCCGACAACTGGAAGGAGCGGGCGAAGTGCACGCCACGCTCCGGCCCCTCCGCGACGAGTCGGAAGTTCTCGCTTGCGGGGAAGCGCACCACTGCGGTGCCGTCCGCATGGTGCAGCCAACCCTCGACGGTATCCGGATCGGCGCTCGAGAAGGTGATCACGTACCGCGCCTTCAGCTGTCTTGCGAGGGCGACGGCCCTGGATTCGGAGGAAGCCCCCAGGAGTTGGAACGCCGCGTTCCAGTTTTCCAAACCGATGAAGGCCCAGAACGGATCCGTCGGCGTCGGGCGGCGAGCGACGTTCTGGATCGCATGTCCCAGGTTCGCGTGTGCGACCACGCCGTACTCGGGGGCCTGTCGGATGTCGAAAGAGCCTGACGTCTCGGGCGTAACCCTCCGCACTCGCTGCATGAAACGTGTGAGGCTCCCAGCGACAGTGAGGAGCGCCCGGTCGCGGCCCGCGAGTTCGCCCCGCCACACACGCAGGGCGCTGCCCAACCGCGGTGCCATCTGCAGTGCGATCGGAGGCGCGAGCAGGACGAGCCCGATCCCCACGCAGGCCGAGACGACTGCGAGTCGGGAGCCACCGGCCCAAGCCGCGAGACGCCGTCCCACTGCGGCAATCACGATCGCGAAGCCCACCGCCGCCGCGGGACCGAGATCGTTTCCGTACCGGCGCTGCACGAGGGCGAGCGCACCGAACCAGAAGCACCAGGCTGCAACCACCCAACCGATCGCACGCGTTTCCTTCGGGCATGCCCACAGGACCGCGAAGGGCAGTACCGGAATCAGGTATCCGAACAACCCCCAGACCTGCCAGACCGGCCGACCCGTCGCGCGCCCGAAGATGGCGAAGAGCGGAAGCTGCTCCCCGGTTCGCAACCCGACTCCGTCGCTCATGGTGAGGAAGCGCAGCGCCGGCTCGAGGCCCTCGCGAATCGCGGGAAGCAGCAGCGCGAGACCGACCGCGGCCAGGCCGAAGCCGGCCGTCCAACCGAGACGCACGAGCGGAGGGCGTTGGCGGCCGCTCCCTTCAAGCCACCACATCCCGGCCGAGACGATCGCGACGAGAAGTACGGCCAGCACATGGAGTCGGGAGAGCGCGATCGCCGACCAGGCGCCGCCGAGCGGCTCGGGGAAGAACCAGACGAGCGGCGCCAATACGACCCCGGTCGCGAAGGCGCTCGTCGCCTGCACCCGGTAGAGATCCCGACGACCCGTGCACGCCGCCGCCAGCCAAAGGATGCCCTCGACGAGTGCGAGATAGAGAAGGCTACCGTGCCAGGTGAGGAGCATCGCGAGGCGGCCCGCAGACAGACCGACACCCAATCGCGCCGGAACTCCCTCGCTCGAAACCAGGCGTGCAACGACCCACAGCAAACACGCGCCGATGAAAGCCACTGCGCAGTGATGGTCGAGTTGTCCGACACGGCTGTAGTTGACGTGGATCGGCAGTAGCGCGAGGAATGCAGCGGCACCCACGCCCACGCCGGGACCCCCGATGCGGCACCCGAGCGCATACACGGGCAACAGGGTTGCGGCGCCGATGAACGCAGGCACCCAGGCCGCGAACACCTCGAAGCCGTGCGGGTCAGCAGCCAGGACCCGCCCGAGGGCGGCAACCGTGAAGTCGAAGAGCGGAGGCCAGGAGATCGCCGCCCCTCCCGGGTAGTTGATATACGGGTCCGAGAAGAGAATCGTTGGAAAATTCACCCAGGCGTAGAGAGCCCGGCGAACGTGGTACTGGGCGTCTCCCGGCGCGAAGACCACCGTCTCGCCATCGATGAAGACCCACTCGAAGCCGAGGGCCCGCAGGCCGAGGGCCAGCAGGAGGGCCGCTCCCAGCCAGGTCTTCAAGCGCCCTCGAGCAACGACGCCAAGACCGATACGACGTGCTCCTGCTGGTCCGGACGGATCCCCGGATAGATCGGAAGCGAGAGCAATTCGCCGGCCGCGCGCTCGGCCACGGGGAAGTCGCCGAGACTGTGGCCCAGGTGCTGGAAAGCCCCCTGCAAGTGGATGGGCCGCGGATAGTGGATCCCGGCTCCGATTCCCGCTCCGTTCAGTCCAACCAGCAGCCGATCGCGCTCGGGAACGCGAATCGTATACAGGTGCCAGACGTGGGCGTTGCCCTCGAGGGTCTGGGGCAGGACGACATCGGGAACGCCGCTGAGCAACTCGTCATAACGGCGCGCCGCTTCCGCGCGATGTTCGTTCCAGGCGTCGAGCTTTCGCAGCTTGGCTCGCAGCACGACCGCCTGCAGGGTATCGAGCCGCGAGTTGAAACCCTGTTCGGGGTGATGGTACTTCTTCTCGCTTCCGTACTGGCCCAGGCTGCGAACTCGCGCGGCCAGGTCCGGGTCGTCGGTGACGACCGCACCGGCGTCACCGTAGGCGCCGAGGTTCTTGCCGGGAAAGAAGCTCGTCCCGGCCACCACCCCGAATGAACCCGAGAGCCGACCCTTCCGGCGCGCGCCCTGGGACTGCGCGGCGTCCTCGATGAGCGGCACGCTTGCGTCGGCAAGGGCCTCGAAAGCGGCGACCTGGCCGAAGAGGTTGACGGGCATGATCGCGCGGGTCTTGGGACCGACCCGACTCAAGGCCGAGGCGCTGTCGAGAAGGTGCGTGGCCGGATCCGAGTCGACGAGCACCGGCGTCGCACCCGTGCGCGCAATGGCGAGCGCCGAGGCGATGAAGGTGTTCGCAGGAACCACCACCTCGTCGCCGGGCCCGATGTCGAGTGCGCGACAGGCCAGCTCGAGAGCATCCGTTCCGTTCCCGACGCCGATGCAATGACCGACTCCGGACGCCACCGCGAACTCCTCCTCGAAGGCGCGCACGTCCGGCCCTTGGATGAAGGCGGTGCTCTCGATCACCCGTTCGAGGCCGGCCTTCACCTCGGCGGCGATTTCTCGATGCTGCCAGGCGAGATCGACGAGCGGAATCTCCATCAGCGCCGGTCTCCCCCCACGCGCACCTCACGTCCCCCCTCGGCGATCGATCGGCTGATGGCATCCAGGGTGCGGACGACGGCAAGCCCTTCACGTCCGTCGGTGATCGGCACGCCGCCGCTCTCGATGCAGTCGAGGAAGTGATCGCATTCGTTGCGCAGGGGCTGGCTTGCGGGGACCTTCGGAACGCTGATGTCGCCATCGCGCACGACCATCCGGAACGTCGCGAAGGAGTCGACGAGCGCGGGATGGCTGCGCTCCTCGGACACCTGCTTGTCGTAGATTCGCAGGGGCTCGGTCAGGCTGATGTCATCGAAGGTGAGCATCCGCTTCTCACCGACCACGGTGATGTCCCGGGTCTTGCGCGGGTGCAGCCAGGACGCGTGGAGGTGAACGAGCACGTCATTCGGATACTGGAGGGTCGCAAAGACCGCGTCCTCGACGCCGGGATTGATCCAGGCCGTCCCCCTCGCCGAGACGCTCTCGGGCTGCGCGTCGAGCCAGTAGCTCGCGAGGGCGATGTCGTGGGATGCCAGATCCCACGCGGCGTTCACGTCCACTCGGATCGGCCCGAGGTTCGTGCGCGTCATCGAGATGTAGTAGATGCGTCCGAGGTCACCGTCGACCAGATAGCGCTTGGCCTGCTGGGAGGCCGCGTTGAAGACGAAGACGTGGCCGACCATCAGGATGCGGGCACTGCGCTCCGCGATCTCACACAGAGCCTCGGCGTCGCGAACGCTGTCGGCCATCGGCTTCTCGACCAGCACGTGTCTACCAGCCTCGAGCGCCTGCCGGGCCAAATCGAAGTGGGTGCTCGTGGGGGTCGCGATCACGACGGCATCAACGGAAGCATCGCCGAATGCGTGGGTGGCATCGTCGCTCACGCGGATGTCGGGAAAGCGGAGCCCGACGGCCTGCCGGCGGCTGGCATCGCGATCGATCACCCAGGCCACCTCGCTGCGCTGGCGGTCGTGGAAATTCGCGATGAGGTTCGGGCCCCAGTGTCCGGCACCGATCACAGCGACGCGGATCATGGGTTCCTCTCGATCGGTCGGGCTCACTTCTTGAGACGAAGTCCGACGAGCAGGACCGGCTTCAGGATCGACCACCATCCGACGATCGGCTTCATCTTGGTCTGCCCGATGCGCTTCGGAGGGTAGACCTTCGAAACCGGCTCTTCCAGCGTGCGATGGCCGAGCTGGATGGCCCGGATGTAGAGGTACGGCTCGAGCGCGTACTCGTCGAGCCACGCTTGATCGAGGTCGAGGCGTTCGTCTTCGAGCACCCGGCGGTGGACCGCCCGGAAGCCGTTGGTGGACTCCGTCACGCGCCGGCCCGTCACCAGCGAGAAGAGGAGGGGATGGATGCGCGTCGCGATCTTGCGGTAAAAGGGCATCTCGCCGAAGTCAGCACCCGGCTCGAGAAAGCGCGAGCCCTGAACGAAGTCCGCGCGCCCCTCCGCGATTGGATCCAGGAGGCGCGGGATTTCCTCCGGCGAATCCTTGTTGTTCCCCGCCATCACGACCGCGACGTCGTAGCCGCCGCGAAGTGCCTCGGCATAACCGACCCGAAGTGCGGCACCGACCCCCGCGACGCGTCCCATCGAGATCACCCGTGCACCGCCTTCCCGCGCGACCTCGGCCGATCGGTCCGTCGACCCGTCGTCGATGACGAGCAGGTCGTCGACGACGTCTCGAGGAGTACGACGCACGACCTCGCCGATCTTCACCTCCTCGTCGAGAACGGGAGCCATCGCGATCACCCGTAGGCCGCGGTACACCGTCTAGTCCTCCACCGGCGCCGGCGGCAGATAGCCGAGGGCGCGGAGTCGCTCGACGTCTTCGTCGCTCATCGCATGGGCGGGTACGGGGGTGACCGCCGAGGCCAGATAGCCGTGGATTTCCGGCGGCAACGGACTTGCAGCGGACTTGCGCCAGCCGCCTTCCACTCGCTCGAAGCGCTGCGGGTGGAGTGGCCGGCCTTGGCCCAACGGACCCTTACCCAGGATCTTGACGGTCAGGTAGCCCCTCGAATCGTAGGCGCTCAGCTCGTGACCGACGTCGCTCAAGACAACGCGATCGGGCAGCGGCGCTTCTCCGCGAAGAGCGGGGACGAGCGAGATCCCGCTGGCTGCTTCGAGTTTCGCGAGGCCCGCGAGCTCGAGCAGGGTCGGGGCGATGTCGACGTGGCTCGTAACACCTTCGATCCGGCGCGGAGCGATGCCGGGCGCTACGACGATGAGCGGCACCAACGCCTGCTCGGGCGTCGTCGTGTGACCGTGCTGGAAGAAGAAGCCGTTCTCGTCGAGGCTCTCTCCGTGGTCTGCGGTGAGTGCGATCACGGCGTCGTCTCCATCCACCGCCGCCAGGAGCTCGCCCACCCAGTGATCCGTGAAGGCGATCTCTCCGGCATACAGGGCCGCGTACCGCGGTGCCCGCCGAATACCGACGAGGGCCTGGTAGCTGGGGATGCCGCCGCGTCCCCGGTTCACCGGCAGTACGGAAAGCACCCGATCCGTCCGGAGTGGAACCTCATCGACGACGTCCGCCCAGGCGCCGGGCGGGGTGTAGGGACCGTGGGGATCCTGCAGATGCACCCACAAAAAGAAGGGCCGATCCCGGGGCTGTGCGAGCCAGGCGAGGGCACGCCCCGCGGTGTCGTCCGCAGTTCGTTCGAAGTACTCGCCGCGATTCGCCTCGCTGGAGGGCAGCAGATCGTCGTAGACGTCGAAGCCTTGATCGAGCCCGGTACGGGTCTTGAGAACGACATTGCTCACGAACGCGGCGGTGTCGTAGCCCGCCGACCGGAGCGACTCCGCCAACGTCGTTACGCCCGTGAGCCGCGTCGCACCGTTCTCGGAACCCACTGAGTGCTCGCGGACGTAGCGCGAGGTCATGATCGAGGCGTGGGCGGGAACCGTCGCCGTCGAAGCCGCGATGGCAGTCTCGAAGAGGACGCCCCGGGCCGCCAGAGCGTCCATGTTGGGAGTGATCTCCCTCGAGAAGCCGTAGCTGTGCACGAAGTCGGCCCGGAGGGTGTCTATCGTGATCAGCAGAACGTCGGGATGCGAGCCAGAGCGTGGACTGCAGCCCAGCTGAAGGATCGCGGCCAGGAGACCCACGACAGTGATGCAACGGACAGACGACGACATCGACGGCGGGCAGCATACCGCGTCCGGCACGCAGCTTGCGCGCAACCGGCGAGCCACTTCGCTCGCGGAGCCTTCGGGCTTCGGCGATACTCCTCCCGTGACCGAACCCGCGGCAGCAACCGGAGCTTGCGTGCTCTGCGGAGAACCCGGCACGCCCCTCCATACCCAGTTGAGCGATCGCCTCTTCGACGCGACCGGCACGTGGTCGCTGCTCTCGTGCACCGGCTGCTCACTCGTATGGCTCGACCCCCGGCCCGAAAACCCCCTCGAACTCTACGACCGCTATTACACCCACGGCCGTGAAGGAGATCCCGAAACCAGCTCGCTGCTTCGGCGTGCCGTGAATCGCGGCATCCCAGCGGCGCGGATGGGCTATCCGGCGGCGCCGGGTGCGCCTCCCCTCGAGCGATGGCTCGGACAGCTGCTCTCCTGGATCGGCCCCCTGCGCGAGATCGCCGAGCACGGCGTGATGTGGCTACCCGTTTCGCGGCGCGGACGGCTGCTCGACGTCGGCTGCGGCTCGGGTCTCTTCCTCGAACGGATGCGCGACTTCGGCTGGCAGGTCGCGGGCGTCGAGCCGGACGCCCCCGCCGCCAGTGCCGCCGTGCAGCGGTTGGGTGACGACGCCCTCGTCGTGGCCCACCTCGACGATCCGGCGCTCGCATCGGAATCCTTCGACGCCGTCAGTATGTCCCACGTAATCGAGCACGTGCCCGACCCGATCGGCACACTGAGCAAGTGCCGCGAGCTGCTGGCACCCGCAGGTACCCTGGTCTGCGTCACCCCGAACACGCGAAGCCTCGGCGTCCGATCCTTTGGCGCGAACTGGCTCCACTGGGATCCGCCCCGCCATCTGAACGTCTTCGACCCCGCTTCCCTCGAGCGGACGATCCGGGAAGCCGGATTCGAGGTCGAGCGCGTGGCGACCCCCGGCAGCACCGCGCACTTCGTCTGGCAGGCCAGCAGCCTGATCGAGCGCCACGGCCGGCTCCCCGACATCGATCTCTCGGGAGTCTCGCCGGCGCTGCTGCTCGAGAGCATCGGCTTCTGGGCACTCGAGTACCTGCTCACCCGAATCGGTCGCCGCTGCGGTGAGGAGGTCCTCGTGGTGGCGAAGCGGTGAGTTCCGCCCGGGTCTCGGTCGCGATGGCGACCTGCGACGGCGAGCGGTTCGTCCTCGAGCAGCTCGAGAGCATTGCGAGCCAGAGTCGCCTGCCTGACGAGTTGATCGTCTGCGACGACGCTTCTCGGGACGATACCTTCGCGCAACTCGAAGCCTTCGCGTCACGCGCCCCCTTCGAGGTTGTCGCCACATGCAATCCAGACCGACTCGGGATCACCGCAAATTTCGAGCGCGCCATCTCGGCCTGCAGCGGGGACATCATCTTCCTCGCCGATCAGGACGACGTCTGGCTTCCGGAGAAGATCGCGACCCTCGCGCCGCTTCTCATAGAGCACCCCGACACGGGAGCCGTGTTCAGCGACGGCGAGATCGTCGATGCAGACGGCCACTCACTCGGCGACTCGCTCTGGCGTTCTCTCGGCTTCACCCGACGCGAGCAGGAGGCGGTCCGTGGGGGGCGGACCGTCGATGTCTTCCTGCGTCACGTCGTGGCCGCGGGAACGACGATGGCGTTCCGGTCGAGCCTGCGAGACCTGGCGCTGCCGTTTCCGACGCTTCGGAGTTGCCACGACGCCTTCGTCGCTTTCATCGCGGCCGCGACCTCCCGGGTGGAGATTGTCCCCGAGCGACTGATCCGGTATCGCCTGCACGGCGCAAACCAGATCGGAATTCGCAACCTCGACGTCTTCGGGCAACTCGCGAAAGCGCGCGAGCAGATCGAGACGGGAGCCTTTCCATACGCGGTCGAGTTCTTCCAGGCGGCGCGCGACCGGCTCGCGTTGGCGCCGCCCCCGACGCTCATGCAGATCGACCAGAAGATCCTCCACGCGAGCCGCCGGGCCAGCATGTCCTCGCGCCTGGGCGGGCGCCTGGGAGCGATCCGACAGGAGATTCAGAGCCGGCGCTACTGGCGCTACTCGTACGGCTGGAAGAGCGTCGCCCAGGATCTCCTGCTGCGGTGAGGTCTTGGGTCGGCCAGAGCGACCGCGTCTGCGACGCCGCCGTCTGCGGCTTCGCGGTGTGGACGCTGTGCTGTCACGCAGCCGCCTTCGCCGGCGGTAGCCTGGACACTCTCCTCTGGCTCTTCGCCGTCGGAGTCATCGCCCTGGGGACCGCAGCCTGGAAGATGCGCGGGGCGGAGCCGGACCGCGAGGCACCCGGGGACGGCGAAGACTCGAGCGCGCCTGCGGGCTGGCAGCGCGCGTCCGTTGCAGTCTGGGCGCTGGGCTGCGTGCTGGCCGTCTCCCTCGACGCACCACTCCAACTCGTCTGGCTCGCGGCCGCCGCCCTCGCGATCGGTTTGTCGGCGCGCGAGCTATTCGCGTCGAAGGCCGAAGACGACCGGTCTCGCGCGCGCGAGACCGGGGTGCTCTGGATCGCAGGTCTCGCAGTCCTGTGCGTCATCATCACGCTCAGCTCGCATCGGCCGGACGCAGACGACGGCTTCTATTTGAATCTCGCCGTTGCGGCCGCTGAGAATCCGGGCGCCCCGGTGCTCGCGAACGACACGCTCCATCGGATCCCGGACGTTCCCCTGTCGCTACCCGTGTATCGGACACATTCGCTGGAGCTGCTGCAAGCTGCGCTCTCGCGCATCAGCGGCGCACCCGTCCTCGACGTCGCACACCTGTGGCTCCCGACGTTGGCGGCGCTGTGGGTGCCCTTCGCCTTCGCCCGCCTGACCCGACGCATCCTTCCTAGAGCGTGGCCCTGGGCGACCGGAATCTGGCTCGCCGTGCTGCTCTTCGCGGGGACCGCGAGCCACGGCTGGTCGAACTTCGGGCTCGTGCGGCTCCACCAGGGCAAGGCGCTGCTTCTCACCCTGCTCGCCCCACTCACGATCGCCTACGCGCTCGAATTCGCCCAGAGAGGCGGGGCACGGTCGTGGCTGCGCCTCGCGGCCGTGCAGATCTGCGCAGTGGGCGTGAGTGCGTCGGGCCTGTGGCTGGCTCCTGCGATGTCGGCAACCGCGCTGCTGGCCGGCGTCCGCAGCGTCGGGGAGGCCGCTTCGCGCAGGCGTCTCGCGATTGGGCTCGCCGCATCGGCCTACGTGCTCGTTCTCGCCCTGGCATTGCGCGGCGCCACCGTCGCCGCGTTCGAGAACGCGCCGATTCAGAGCCCGGAACTCGATCTCTCGAGCCTGAAGCTCGCCACGCAGGCCATGCGCACGGTAATTGGCCCGGGACTCCCCGGCGCCTTTGCGCTCTTCGCGGCCTTCGGCGCCTGGGCGTTCGCCGAGAGAGCCGTCGCGCGACGACTCTGCGCGTTCTCGGCGGCCGCAACGCTGCTGCTCTGGAACCCGTTCGCCGCTTCCTTCGTTGCAGCGCACCTCACGAGCGCACCGACCTACTGGCGAATCCTGTGGCTGCTTCCGGTACCGGCGATGATCGCGGTCGTGCTGACGGCCCCGATCGAGCGAGGTCTGCCCCCGAAGTCAGCAGCAGCAATCGTGATCGCTGCCACGATCCTTCTCTTCGGTGCCTCAGTGGCCTTCACCCCCAAGGCTCTGGCTCCTTCGGCTGCGAACCTCGTTCGCATCGCTGCGCCGGGTTGGAAAGTGCCTCCGAGCGAGTTCGACGCGGCCCGTGCGATCGCTGAAGCCAGCTCACCGACCGACCGAGTACTCGCCCCCAAGCTCGTCGCACCCTGGGTTCCGACCTTCAGCGGCCATCCGACGCCTCTCGTCGTCCGAATCGAGTACCTCCCGGTGCTCTACGCCGCACTTGGACCCGAGGAACTGGCTCGTCGAATGCACCTGATGCGCCTGGTCTCCGGGGACCGGCACTCATCGCGTGCCGAGGCGATGCTGCGCGCTGTCATCCTCGAGGACGGCCTCGCGATCGTGTGCCTCGCGAATGCAGCCAAGCGCTGGCCCAACGTTACGCGCATCCTTGTAGAGACCGGCTTTCAGAAGATCCACGCGAACGCCGATTACGAAGTGTGGAAGCGGTCGTCTACCCTGTGAGGACACCATGATCGCCGTCGTCATTCCCTGCTACCGGGTGAAGAGCCGGATCCTCGACGTCGTGTCCGGGATCGGCCCCGAGTGCCAGGCCATCTACGTGGTCGACGACGGCTGCCCGGAGGGCAGCGGCGACCACGTCGAGGCCGAATGCCGGGACCCTCGGGTCCACGTCCTGCGGCACGAGAGAAACCAGGGAGTCGGTGCCGCCACCCTCACTGGCTACCAGGCCGCGCTCGACGGGGGCGCTGCGGTGATCGTCAAGCTCGACGGCGACGGGCAGATGGATCCCACATGGATCCCGCGCCTGGTGCGGCCCATCCAGGACGGCGAAGCCGACTACGTGAAGGGAAACCGCTTCTTCGACCTGGGCGATCTCGGTGCAATGCCGCGCGCGCGCGTGCTCGGCAATTCGCTCCTCTCGTTCGCCAGCAAGCTCTCGAGCGGATACTGGAACGTCTTCGATCCGACGAACGGCTTCACAGCCATCCACGCCGCGGTGGCCCGCCGGCTTCCCCTTGCAAAGCTCTCGAAGGGCTACTTCTTCGAATCGGACCTGCTCTTCCGCCTCGGCATCCTCCGCGCCGTGGTCTGCGAGGTTCCGATGCCCGCCGTCTACCAGGATGAGCCCAGCAGCCTGGTGATCCGACGGGTGATCTTCCAGTTCGCAGGTAGGCACTTCGTCAACACCTTCAAGCGGATCTTCTACAGCTATTACCTGCGCAACTTCAACATCGCCTCGATCGAGATCCTGGCCGGCCTGGCCTTCCTCGCTTTCGGTGTGTGGTTCGGCACTTCCGAGTGGATCGACGGCATCCGAGCGAACGTTCCCGCCACCAGTGGCACCGTGATGGTCGCAGCCCTGCCCGTGATCGTCGGAGTTCAGCTCATCCTCGCGTTCCTGAGCTACGACCTGCAGAACGTGCCCCGCGAGATCCTGCATCGGCGTCTGGAGCCCGCGCCGTCGAAGGTTTGACGGTGAGGCGCGCGACCGGGCTCCTGCTGCGCGCGGCCGTGGCTCTGGCAGGGCTGGCGCTGGCGTTCCGGCTTGCCCTGCCCGCAGGTGAAGACTCCGTCGTCGCCTCCCTGCTCTCGGCCTGGCAGGTGCCCGTGGGCGAAGCGCTTCTCTGGTTCGGCGTCGCCGTGGTGCTCCTCGGCGCGAACCTGGGGATCGGGGCCCTTCGCTTCCGCGGGCTGCTGCGCGGCGCGGGCCTGCACATCGACCTCGGCACCCTGGCTCGCGCCTACCTGGTTGCGTCCTTCTTCAACCTCGTCCTCCCGGGGGCAATGCTCGGCGACGTCTACCGCTTCTGGGACGCTCGGCGCGACACCGGCGAGGGCTCGCGGGTGCTGGCTGTCGTAGTCCTGGAGCGACTCCTCTCCCTCGCGGCGCTCGGGGCCATCGCGCTTGCGGTGGCACCGGTGATTCCGTCACTTCACGAAGACCGGCAGCTGTTGCTGTGGCTCGTCCTTGCGGGCGGATCCTTCGTCGTGGTCGCGATCGGCGTGCTGCTGCCGAGGGTGAACCAAGTGTTGCGGAGAATCGCGCACAGCCTCGGTCGTTTCCACGAATCCCTATCGACCACCGGCGTGCGCGCACTCGAGGCCGTCGGCTCGCTCGCGTCGAAACCCGCTGTCGTCTCACGCGCATTCGGATGGAGCCTCGTCAACCAGGCTCTCCCGGTGCTCGCCCTTGTCGTCCTGGCGATTCCCCTCGACGCCTGGGTGCCTTGGTACTGGTTCGCCGTCATCGTGCCCTTCGTGACCCTCGTATCGCTGCTTCCGATCAGCATCGGCGGAACGGGCGTCCGGGAGGTCCTCTACGTGTCACTCTTCGGAGCCGTCGGAATGCGCGCCGATGTCGCGCTGGCCCTGTCCCTGTCGGTACTCGCGGCTGCCCTCATCTGGGGCGGCATCGGGCTGGCCGTATTCGCCGTGGGACGTCGTGGCGATTCGTCGCTGGCAACGACGGAGGGGTGACGTTGGCCTTCCTCGGCATCGCGATCCCGTTCTACCGAAACGTCTCCTACCTCCGGACCGCGATCGAGAGCGTCACCGAGCAGTCGTCATCCGATTGGCGGTTGTGGGTGCTGGATGACTCCGGTGGAAACGAGCCCGAGGAGACGGTCCGGCAGCTGATCGCGTCCTTCGACGACGACCGGATCCGCTACCACCGAAACCCCGAGACGGTCGGCATGGCCGCGAACTGGAACCACTGCCTCGACTCGGCGGATACCGAGTTCATCACCCTGCTGCACGGCGACGACCGCCTCCTCCCGAACTACCTGGATGCGATCCAACGCGTCGCCCGTGCCCATCCGCAGGCGGTGGCCGTCTATTGCGATACGACGATCATCGGCGCCTCGGGCGAGACTGAGTTCTCCCTGGCCGACCGGGTCAAGGGCTTCTTCTCACCAGGAGGCAGTGGCGAGGTAGTGCTCACCGGCCAGCCGGCAGCGACTGCGCTCATGCGTGGCAATTTCATCATGTGCCCCACCCTGAGCTTCCGTCGTTCCTTGCTCGGAGCGCGGCGCTTCGACGCCGGTTGGGAGCAGGTGCAAGACCTCGATCTGACGCTGCGGCTGCTGATGGATGGCGAGACGTTGGTCGGTGCCGCGGAGATCGCCTACGCGTACCGGCGCCACCCGGAGAGTGCGACATGGGTACAATCCCAGAATCGCCTCCGCTTCGACGAGGAGTTTCGGCTCTTCGACCAGATCGCGGCGCGCGCAGAAGCGCTCGGCTGGAGCGAGACGGCTCGCGTCTCGCGCCGCAAGCGGATTGTGAAGCTACACCTCGCGTACCGGGCGCTCCGGGCCTTCGCCAGGCTGCAACCGCGAAGCGCCGTCGAGACCCTGCGCTACCTGCGCTCCCGCTGGTAGGGCCCGTCGCGCCGCGTCCAGAACGTGCCGGAGCGAATCTGGGCGCCGGAGATTGGAACCAGGACCGTCACGTCCTCGAAGAGCCACCCCTTCATCTCGTAGTGGCGCTCGAGCAGACCGTCGGGCAGGTAGTTGCGAAGGAAGGCCGTGTTGCTGTCGATGACGACGGCAAAGCGCTTCTCGCGAATCGCACGCGTGTACGACTCGCGCAGCTCCTCGGCGTCCGCGAGGCCACTCTTCGCGTAGTCGGCGACAGGCATCTGATGCGCGAAGACGCGCTTTCCCGCGCGTCCCGCCAGGTAACCCTGGACGGGCATCAGCACCTCACCCTCGATTCCGGCTACCCGGGCCGCTAGGGCATTTCCAGCGCGACGATCGGCTTCGGTCGGCAGGATTCCGTCCGGCACCCGCATCAGGAGGGCTAGTTGCAACAGCAGACCCGCCGCCACCATGACCGCCACCGCCGCCGATCGTTCAGGGGATACGACAGCGCGGATACGAGCGATCGAGACCCCCAGCACGACAGCCAGCCAGGCGTGGGCCGGGATCAGATTGTTGGCAGCGCCGCCGACCTTGATACGCGGAATCAGGCAGGCCAGCAGCACGCAGACGAGGACGAGGAGATGGAAGCCGTCCCACTCGTCCTGCTGGCGGCGCCGAAGAACCAGCCACAAGAGGGGCGCCAGGCTGAGGACCGGCACCGAGAGCAGGAGATCGCGCCAGAGGAACCAGCCCACCATGTGGGGAAGGATCCCGTGCTGCTGCTGGGCGCCTACGATGTGCAGCAGGAAGTGCTCCTCGAGGATCCCGTTCAGGAGCCCGGTCGCAGTCCCGACGAGCGCTGCGAGCACCAACCCGTACGCGATGAAGCGATCCCACTCCCGAAAGCGTCCGAGATCTCGCTTGGTCGCCTTCCAGTCCGCCCAGGCGCACCACAGGGCCAGCGGTGCCACCACGACGACGGCGGTCTGCTTCGTCATCACGGCCAGGAAGGCCAACACCGCTGCGAGCACGAGATCCGAGCGTCCCTGCGCAAAACGAAACCGGTAGAGGGAAGCGAGCAGCAGGAAGGTGAAGAGGGAGTCGAGCCGGGCGACGTCGAAATAGAGCCCGGAGGCTCGCCATGTCGCCAGGAAGATGCCGGCGGCAATCGCGCCGAAGACCACGCGGCCCGTCTCCCGGCGCACGAATCGATGCACGATCCAGGCCGTGCCGAGGGAGGCGGCTAGGGAGATGATCCGCAGGGGAAGAAGGCCCGGCCCCGTGAGCTTGGAGACGATCGCACCCAGGTAGTAGTAGAAGGGCGGGTACGGGAAGGGAACGAACTCGATGGACGGCCTGACGTAGAGGGGGTCTCCGCGTAGCACCCGCATCAGGTGCTCGAGAGATCCCCCCTCCATCCACTCGAGTTCGAACGGATACGTGAGGCGCTGAAGCGAAGAACCGAGGTAGAGCGCCGCGAAGCCCACAGACGCGACGACGCAAGCTGCCAGGATGGTGCGTTCGAGGCGCTCGGACACCGCGCAAGGGTATCGCAGCAGCGTTGACAGACGCGGCATGACCGGGGTCGATCGCCTACTTTCCGAGACCATGGACGCGACCCCTCGCGGATCGCGAAGCGGCTCTCGGATCGCACTGCTCGTCGGCTGCGCGAGCTTCCTCTTCTTCCTGCTTCTCCAACACGGTCACTTCAAGGGAAGCGACGAACTCGCGGTCTACGAGATGAGCCGCTCGATCCTCGAGAACGGCGACCTCGCCGTTCCGCCACTCCGGCACACCGAGGTCGGTGCGGACGGCCGGCGCTACAGCTACTTCGCGCCCGGCCAGTCGGTCCTCGCGCTCCCGCTGTTCGCGCTGGCCGAGCCCCTGGGCGCCGTACTGCCCACCGCCTGGAGCGAAGCGCTGGCCGGCCCTCCGAATCGGCGTGGCGCCTACCGCTTCGGAGGCGAACTCGAAGCCACCCTGGTGGGCCTCTTCGGACCGCTCTCTGCCGCAGCGCTGATCGCGCTCTTCTTCGTGTTCCAGCTCGATCTCGGAGTCTCTCCTCGCCGCGCGGTGATCGTCGCCCTGCTCGTCGCGATGTCGACCCACACCGCGGTGATGTCCGCATATTTCTTGCGGCACACCACCGAGGCAATCACCCTACTGGGCGCGCTGCTCCTCTTCCGGCGTTTCAGCCAGTCCGGCTCCCTCAAGACCCTTGGCATCGGCAGCGCCCTCGCGTCCCTCACGCTTCTCATCCGGGTTCCCGCCGCGATCGCGGCGCCGACCCTGGCCAGCTACCTCGTGTGGGTGCTCTACCAGCGCGGCGAGTGGCGCATGGGCGGCGCTCGGTTCGCCGGCATCCTCGCGGCCATCCTGATGCCGCTCGGGATCGCCCTCGCGATCCATGTCGGCATCAGCGAAGCGAAGTGGGGAAGCTGGCTGATTTCGCCGATGGTCGAGCAGCAGGGCCGCTTCAACAATCCCCTGCTGCGCGGCCTCGCCGGTCTGCTGCTGAGCCCGGGATCGAGCATCTTCGTGTACTCACCGCTGCTGCTGCTTGCCCCGTTCGGACTCACCAGGCTGTGGCGCCGGGAACGCGCCCTGGCGGCGGCGGCCCTCGCCCTGACCGCCACCTGGCTGCTCTTCTACGCGCGCTTCGACGGTTGGAGTGGCCTCTGGTCGGCGCCCGGCCCGCGCTACCTGTTCCTGCTCGTTCCCCTGCTGCTGCTCCCGCTTGGCCTGTGGCTCGACTCGCCACGACGCTGGGCGGCCGCTTCGCTGCTCGCGGTCGCGGGGTTGTTCGTTCAGCTGGTCTCGACGCTGGTCCGCTGGGGATCCGTGCCCGGCCTCGCCGATTATCCGATTCTCGGACCCGACCAGGCGGACTTCCTCTTCCAGATCTCGCGCAGCCCCGTCCTAGTCATGACCGGGCTGCTGGCAAGCGGCGGCCCGATCGACTCCTGGCTGTGGAACCTGTGGCACGGGTGGGAGGGCTTCGCAGGACAGCCTGGCGCGGTCGTCGCGCTTCTCGGCCTCTGGACTGCGGCGGCGAGCGTCTGCGGAATCGGGCTCCGGCGCGCGCTGCGCGCAACGCGGGCCAGCTGAGGTGCCCGCGACCCCTGATCGGCGGGCCACTGCAGTCGCCCTCGTAGGCGTCACCTGCGCCGCCCTGTTGGCGGGCAGCGCCCTGCTACGGCCGGGCTTTTACGACTCTCACGACGGCCTCCTCAACGTCCACCGGCTCTTCGAGTTCGAGAAGTGCCTGGCCGATGGCCAGATCCCCTGCCGCTGGGTTCCCGACATGGGCGCCGGCTACGGCTACCCGCTCTTCAATTTCTATCCGCCGCTTCCGACCGCAGTGGCAGAGGGCTTCCGGCTGCTCGGCGCCTCGTTGCTCGACGCCATCAAATGGGCGTTCCTGCTGGGACTCGTCGTCGGGGCCCTCGGGATGTTCCGCCTGGCCTCCAGGTTCTTTGGTCCAGCAGGCGCAGTGCTCGCCGCGGTCCTCTACGTGTTCGCTCCCTACCAGGCCATCGACGTCTTCGTGCGGGGCGCTCTCGGCGAAGCGTGGGGAATGGCGCTCCTCCCGTTCGTCTTCTTGACAGGCCACCGCTGCCTCACCGAGCCGGGACGAGCCCTCCGTCACGCGCTCCCGTGCGCGCTCTCCTGGGCGGCCCTGCTCCTCACGCACGACATCGTCGCCTTGATGGCCACCCCGTTCTACGCGGCCTGGTTGTGGGTCAGCTGGCGGACGAGTCGTCGGAGCCCGGGCCCTGCCGTGCTGGCGCATGCGCTCGCGCTGGGGCTTTCGGCGTTCTTCCTACTGCCGCTCGCGTTCGAGCTGCACCACGTCCACGCCGACACCCTCACTCAGCTGTATCCCTGGGCACGTTTCGAGAACAACTTCCTCTCCGTGACCCAGCTGCTCGGCGCTCCGAGAGCCTGGGGATACGGCGCCCTCGGCTCTCACAACCCGATGTCCCTCTTCATCGGCCGGCTCCACTTCCTCCTCGGTGCCGGGGCGATCGGGATATGCGCAATTGCCTGGCTGCGGGAACGGCGAGTCGACACCAGCGGGGCCGCGGCGCTGACGCTGGGGTCGGCGGCACTCGTGGCCGCGTTCATGATCCTGCCGGCATCGCGCTTCGTCTGGGAGGCGACCCCACCCCTCTCGTTCCTGCAGTTCCCGTGGCGCTTTCTCGCGATCACGAGCTTCGGCCTCGCGTTTGCCGCCGGCTGGCTCGTGTACTGGACCCGCAACCGCGGCCCCATCCCGCTGGCGATCGTCGCCGTCGCGACGATCGCCGCGATCGCCACGAGCTGGGGTTGGTTCCGCCCGTCGGCGATGCACGTCGTACAGGAGCAGGTGCTGGCAAACGAGTGGGAGATCGCGAAGGCCCGCCACGGACTCTTCGACTTCCTGCCGCGCAGCGTCGATCTCGAGCACTTCCTCGCGAGCCCGCCGGCGCCGCTGCCGCCGCCGGTCCACGCGCCACCGGGTGTAAGCCTGAGCAAGCTAGAGCGAACCACGAATCGAATCGGCTTCGATGCCCGGGTCCGCGGCGACGAGACGGCGCGGGTTCGAATCAACGTGTTCGACTTCCCGGGCTGGACCCTCGAGGTCGATGGCCGGCCTGAAAACTTCGCGGCAAGCGACGACCCACTCGGCCGACTCCACCTCAGCCTGGCGCCGGGCAGCCATAGGGTCGTAGTGCGCTTCGAGAACACGCCGATCCGATCCCTCGCGAACGCCGTCTCCCTCCTCTCGCTCGTCGCGGCCCTCCTCTGGACGGCCGCCATCATCCGGTCGCGGTAGAATCCCCGCTCATGTCGCGGACGTGGATCGTGATCCCCTGCTACAACGAGGCGAATCGGCTTCGCGGAGACGAATTCTCGCGCTTCGTGAGCGAGCACGCCGACGTTCACTTCGTCTTCGTCGACGACGGCAGTACCGACGCAACCTCGTCCAGGCTGGCCGAGATCGCGATGTCGAGCCCAGGCTCCTTCGACGTCATCAGCCAATCCTCGAACCGGGGAAAGGCCGAGGCCGTCCGGCGCGGCATCAACCAGGCCTTCGACGGCGGCGCAACCTATGTAGGCTACTGGGACGCGGACCTCGCGACCCCCCTCGCCGAGATCCCCCGCTTCGTCGAGACGCTCGACGCCCATCCAGACCTCGAGATGCTCTTCGGCTCCCGCGTCCAGCTCCTGGGACGCAGGATCGATCGCCGGGCCCGGCGCCACTACCTGGGACGCGTCAGCGCCACCGCCATCTCGCTGACGCTCGGCCTCGCGGTCTACGACACCCAGTGCGGTGCCAAGCTCTTCCGGGTTTCGCCGGACTGCAAGGCGCTATTTGCCGAGCGCTTCCTCACGAACTGGGTATTTGACGTGGAGATCATCGCCCGCATGATCGAGAACCGACGCGGTACGGGCCGGCCCGGTCCCGCCGAGGTGATCCGCGAAATCCCACTCTGGGAGTGGCGCGACGTCGAGGGCTCGCAGGTGAAGCCGCTGGACTTCTTCCGCTGTCTGGCCGAGCTGTTGCGAATCTACCGCCGCTACCTGCGCGGGTAGACGCTCAGCCGCCAGATCGCGCCGAACCGGCCCGGAGCGAAGAGCGGAGCACGAGTCGCGAGACGAATGTCTTCGTAGAGCGCGTGATGAGCCGGGGCGGCCAGGAGGTTCGCGTCCTGCTCGAGGCTATCGCGATAGCCACGGGGAACCCGGCGGAAGTAGTGCCCGACGCGCCACCTCGTAGGATCGATCATCGGCATGCGTGCGAGCAGCGGGTCCGAAAGCGCGCAGCGATCTGCCAGGAAGGTCGCGCGACAAGCGCTGAAACTCTCGTACCCCAGCTCGCCGCAGACGCTGCGAATCACCACCGGGGCGCTGTCTTCGCGACATCGAGAACCCGCCGTCAGCTCGCGCTCCGCCTCCCGGGCGAGCAAACCGCGCCGCCGGTAGTAGAAGCCCCGCTCGTCCGAGATCCCCCGGTCCGCCAGGACCTGGGCCTCGTCGCGGTTCTCGTAGTCCCGGCCCGCGCGAAGCGGCGAAAGCGGGTTCATCAGCGACACCACCAGACACAGGAGTGCGAGCCCACCGAACCCCGCCGCCGGCCAAGCGACACGGGCCAACAGGGCGACGGCCGCGAAGAACGGCGGCGCGAGCAAGCGGCCGGCCATGAAGTCCCCGCCAATCTCGACCAAGTAGAGGAGTTGCAGGACGATTCCGGCCGCGACGGCCGCCGCCGAGAAGCTCCGCCGCCGAGCCGCTACGACCGCCGCGAGGCAGAGCGAGATCAGGATCACTGCCGGAGTCACGATGTCGAAACGAAACGAGTGTCCCAGGAAGAACAGGCCCTGTTCGCGAAGGAGCGCGCCCTCGATGCCCGTCGTCAACTTCGCATAGAAGGTGTTGGGAAGCGGCGTGCCGTAGTAGAAAGTCGCGAAGACGAGCCACGACAGGGCCGGGGTGAAGCCCAGCAGCAGCGATGCCAACCAGCTGCGCGTCGGCGTCGGGCCTCGGACTTCGCCCGCGATCGAGAGCAGCAGCGGGGGCAGCAGCAGCAGGACCGAGTCCATCCGGTTCACGAAGGCCAGCGAGGTGACCAGCGCGAGCGCGCCGAGTCTCCTCGGCTCCGACAGTGCCAGGTGGATACCGATCGCCAGCAGCAGGTAGGAAAGGGGAGTTTCGAGGCCGGAGGTCGTGTAGTCGACGAAGGCCTTGGAAGAGAGCAGGCAAGCTCCGGCCGCCGAGGCCGCGAGCCAACGCCCCTCTCGCACCGGGACGACCAGGAGACCGGCCACGGCCACAGAGGAGACCACGAGCGAGACGAGCATCGGTGTATAGAACGCTTCGCCCGTCGCGAGGTAGACCGGCGCGAGCAGGAAGAGCCAGAGGGGATGCGTATACGACTGGACCCGTTCGGCCAGGTTGAAGCGAAGGCCGTCGCCATTCACGAAGTGCTCGAGCGTGCGGAAGGTGATGAGGCCGTCGTCCGACAGCCACGCGCTCTGCACCATCATCCACGCGAGCACGAGCGAGGTGGCAGCAAAGAGGAGTTGCCAGCGGCGCGAGTCGGGCAAGACGCGGCGAAGCATACTACAGTTGGGCCTCTCCCCTGGATGCCCCCGCTTCCGAGAGCGTGCCCGTGACATCCATCAGCCGCTGGCAACTCGTACTCGCGTTGGCAGCCGTCGCCGCTTCGGCCGCGTGGATCGTCGATGCGACGCTGCGGAACCCGAACATCCCGTTCCTCCCAGCGGTGGACGACCCCGAATGGATCGGTGTGCATGCCCCGACCGATACCGACGCGATCCAGGTCGATCGCAGGAATGTCCCTAGTTACACGTTCTCGACGCGCTTCGCTCTCGACGCGGTGGCTCCCAACACCGTCGTCCGCACGCGATCACTAGGCAAGCTCGAACTCCGCATCAACGGGGCCCTCGTCTGGAAGTCCGATCCCACGACCAGCTGGAAGCGCGAGGCGGTCGCCTCCGTGGCCGAGCTGCTCCGATCCGGCGACAACGAGATCCGCGCGCGCGTCTCGAACGCGCGAGGCCCGGCGCTGCTGCAGCTGCGCCTGGAAGATGGCGACCGCAGGATCCTCGAGACCGACTCGAGCTGGCGGGCGATCGGCCCGGGCTCGAGGAGCTTCGGCAGCGTGCGCGCGAGCGACACGCGCCTCGACCCCCAGTCCTCATCGCTGCCGGGGAGCGGCACGATACGGGTCCGCCACGCAGCCGCGCTGGGGCTCTTCTTCGGGCTGGGGGCGCTCGGCCATCTCGCGATCCGTCGCCGCCTCTCGGAGCGCGCGCTCGCGCGCGCTCCCGAAGCGGTTCTCGCCCTCGCGACGCTCTTCTGGCTGCTCGTCTACATGTTCAAGAGCACGAGCCTGCCCGTGCTGATGGGCTTCGACATCGTCGGGCATCTCGCGTACATCGACTTCCTGCGCGAGCACGGCGCGCTCCCGCTCGCGACCGATGGGGGGTCGATGTACCACCCACCCCTCGGCCACGCGGTGATTGCCGGGCTCGCCGGCCTCTTCGATCTCGCCCGGGAAGAGCCGGCGAGCCGATGGCTCTACCGCCTCCCGACCTTCGTGGCCGGCCTCGGAAACGTCTGGGCGGTGTGGTTTGTCGCGCGACGCCTCTTCGACCGCGACCCGCTGCGCACGAGCCTCGCGGTCGGCTTCGCAGGACTGCTCCCGATGAACGTCTACATGAGCGCCTACGTGTCGAACGAGCCTGTCCACAGCTTCCTGGTGAGCGTTTCCCTGTGCATCGCTTGCGTGCTGCTGCTGACGCCGGGTGCCGCTCGATCCCGTGTCGCCGGTCTCTCCGTAGCTCTCGGGCTCGCCATCCTCACGAAGTTCACCGCGCTGATTGCGGTTCCGATCGTCGGGCTCTTCCTCGCCGCAAAGCTGTGGATCGTGGACCGCGCGACGCCGCTCCGCGCCCTCGCAACGAGCGCCGCGATGGGAGTCGGCGTCGCGGCCGTCGGTGGCTGGGTGTACCTGCGCAACTGGCGCCACTTCGGGCGCCCCGTCGTCGGCAACTGGGACCTCCCGGGAGATCTCGCGTGGTGGGAGCAGCCGGGGTTCCACACCGCGGACTACTACACGAGCTTCGGCCAGTCCCTCTCGCATCCCTTCTTCGCGGGCTACGCGTCCTTCTGGGACGGCGTCTACTCGACCTTCTGGGGCGATGGGCTCGTCGCCGGGATGCTGCGTCTATCCACGCGGCACGATGCCTGGAATTACGATTTCATGACGGCGAGTTACTGGCTCGCCTTCCCCGCGACGCTCGCGCTGATGCTGGGGTTCGTCCGCGCTCTGCGCTTCTGCGTGGCAGGCAGCGACCTGCGTCGGCGTCTGGCGATGAGCATGCTGGTGGTCTTCCTGTACGCGGCGTGCTTCGCACTCCTCGCAATCACGTTCCAGCTCCCCTATTACGCCCAGGCGAAGGCGTTCTACCTGCTGTCGGCCATCGTTCCGCTGTGCCTCATCGCGGCGCTCGGGCTCAGTTGGGTGTTCGAGCGCTTCTCGGAACCGCGTTGGCTCTTCGTCCAGACGATCTACTGCGGCTGGCTGGGAAGCCTGGCCGGAGCGCTCATCCTCTCCTTCCTCGGCTAGCGCCGAGACCTGAGGTTCGAGGCAAGACAGGTCGCGTTGCACCGGCTCGCGTCGGTCAGGCGGGCTCCAGGTTCGCGTAGCGGACCATCACCGTCTTGATGCCCGCTCGGTCGAACCGGATCTTGAGCTTCTGGTCGAGCCCCTCGCCGATCACCGCGTCGATGGTGCCGAGCCCGAAGACCGAGTGCCGCACCCGCATTCCGGGCTGGATCCCGTCGTCGTAGGTCTCCTGGGCGTAGGAATGATCGAGGTGACCTGAATCGGCCGCACGTCGGCGGGATCCGCGAGGGCGCCGCGGCGCGCCCGGGCTCGTCTGCACATCCATCAACTCTTCCGGCACCTCGCGCAGGAAGCGCGACGGGGACTGGAAGCTGGAGCTACCGAAGCGCCGCCGTTCCCGCGCACAGGTCATGAAGAGCTGCTCCATCGCACGGGTCATGCCGACGTAGCAGAGCCGACGCTCCTCCTCGAGACCCTCGTCGTCGTAGGAGGACGACGCGTGGGGGAAGATGCCCTCCTCCATGCCGACGAGGAAGACCACCGCGTACTCGAGCCCCTTGGAGGAGTGAGCGGTCATCAGCGAGACGCTCTGGGGCTTGTGCTCGTAGTTGTCGAGATCCGAGATGAGTGCGACCTGGTCGAGATACAGCTCGAGTTCGCTGCGCTCCTCGTCCTGCACCTCGGCGTTCGCCGTGTGGAAATCCTCCGCACTCGAGATCAGCTCGCGCAGGTTGTCGATACGCACTTCCGCGTCCGGGTTCTCCTGCATCACGAGCGCCTTCATGTAGCCGCTGCGCTCGAGTACCTCCGACAGGATCTCGTCGACCGGACGCTCCGCGAAGTGCTCCAGCTCACCGAGCATGTCGAGAAATTCGCGCAGCCGGGTCGCTGTACGCTTGGCTGCGCCCGCTTCGGCAAACAGACGAAGCCCTTCGCGAAGCGACACGTCTCGCTCGATCGCCAGCGCCTCGGCACGCTCCATCGTCGTCTTGCCGATCCCACGCGTGGGCTTGTTGACGATCCGGCGCAGGGCCTGGGCGTCCTCGGGGTTCACCACCAGCCGCAGGTAGCAGAGAACGTCCTTGATCTCGGCTCGCTCGTAGAAGCGCACCCCGCCCACGACGACGTAGGGCAGGTCGTACTTCAGTAGTTCCTCTTCGAAGCAGCGCGACTGCGAGTTTGTCCGGTAGAGGATCGCGTAGTCGCCCAGCGAGCGACCCTCGCTGCGCGCTCCCTGGAGGATGTGCCCGACCACGTAGGCGGCTTCGTCGCGCTCGTCCTCGGACTCGAAGAAGCGAATCAGCTCGCCCCCCTCCCGCTCGGTGAACATGCTCTTCTTCTTGCGCCCGAGGTTGTTCTCGACCACCGCCGTCGCGCCGGACAAGATCGGCTGGGTCGACCGGTAGTTCCGCTCGAGCTTGATCACCTTCGCGTTGGCGTAGTCGCGCTCGAAGTCGAGGATGTTGCGAATGTCGGCACCACGCCACGCGTACACGCTCTGATCCGGATCCCCCACCACGCAGAGGTTCTCTTGCGTTCCCGTCAGCTGCTTGACCAGGTCGTACTGCACGCGGTTGGTGTCCTGGTATTCGTCCACAAGGATGTACTGCCAGCGACGCTGGTAGTAGGCGAGAACCCGGGGAGCGCGTTTGAAGAGTTCGCGGGTCTGCAGCAGCAGGTCGCCGAAATCGAGGGCATTCGCGTCGAAGAGGAGCCGCTGGTACGTCGCGTAGAGCTCCGCGGTCAGCTCATCGTCGATGTCGCTCGCCTGGGCGGCGGCCTGCGCCGGCAGGAGCCCCTGGTTCTTCCACTCGTCGATCCGCCAGCGGAGCTTCTTGGGCTCGTACTGCCGCGGATCGAGGCCGTGGCGCTTGAGTACCTGCTTCGAGATGCCCAGGCTGTCGGCGTCATCGTAGATCACGAAACCGCGCGAGCGTTCGAGGGCGCCGATGTCTCGCCGCAGGATGCGTACGCACATCGAGTGAAAGGTCGAGATCCACAGCCCACCCGGCGTCGGTCCGAGCATCTTCTCCACCCGGTCGCGCATCTCGCCCGCCGCCTTGTTGGTGAACGTGACCGCCAGGAGCGACTCCACGGGGATGCCGCAGACGCCGATCAGGTAGGCGATACGACTCGTAAGGACCCTCGTCTTCCCGCTGCCGGCACCCGCGAGCACGAGCAGTGGGCCCTCGGTGGTCTCGACGGCGCGGCGCTGTTCGGGGTTCAAACCCTCGAGAATCGAATCGGCAAGCAAGGAGTCTCGCTTCTGATGGGGTGGGGGGGCAGAGTAATCGACCGCCCGCTCGTCCTCAACGCAGGGGCATCAACCACCTCTCCGGATCGATCTGCTGGAGGAACCACGGGAAGTCGCCGTAGAGATAGAAAGCCGCCACGCCGGCGACGAGCCAGGGCCGCGCCTTCTCGGGAGCCAGTTCGCCAATACCGTACGCGACGAGACCGTAGATCGGAACCAGCACCGGGAAGATGTAGCGGCCCTGCAGGCCCAACTCGATGAAGCGCGAGGCCTGGTAGTTCGGGTAATTGACGAACCACATCAGTATCAATGCGTAGCCAGCGGCCAGGAAGGCAGCGTCCGCTGGAACTCCGTGACTCGCGCCGGGACGCCAGCGCCAGGCCAGCAGGAGCGCGGCGAGCAGGAAGACCGCCGTGTAGGCGTAGATCGCATCGTCGCTCTTCTCGACCCGCCGGTGGCCCAGGTACCCCACGCTGCTCTTGAGAATGCGCCAGCTCCACTGCCCCACGTACTGGATCCGTCCACTCACAGACGAGGCTGGACGCTGCGCGGCCTTCAGCAGGATGATCGTGTCGCGGCGATCGCCCAGGTGGCGGATCTTCCGCGAGAGGCGGCGCGCCTCGCCGACGGTGATCTCGCCCGCCCGAAAGCGTTCGAGGATGCGAGCACGCGCGAAGACCCGGTTCTGCATGGCATTTTCCTCGCCGACGACCTGGTCGAAGGCGGGCGACAGACTTCGGTACTGGAGCAGGTTGCCGCCGAAGAGAGCCAGCGCGAGACCGCCGAGGATCAGCACCGTCGCGAGCAGTGCCCAGGTGCTCGCGGTCGCAGCCCGGAACGCTGCGGTGGTGTGCTCGACGAGATTGCCGAGGTGACTCCGCTCGCGAAAGAGCATCCAGACGACGAGCAGGAAACCCAGGGGCAGAAAGGTGCGCTTGGCGAGACAGCCCGCCAGCACCAGCGCAACGAAGGCCAGCAGCCACTCCGCGCTTCGCCGGCTGCGGAAGCGGGTGAACGCCAGTACGGAAGCAGCGGCCAGCAGATTCGCCCCGTTGTCGTAGCTCACGCTGCCGGCCAGCCCCGTGAGCATCAAGGTGTTCGTCACGAGCACTCCGAACAACACCCGCGCCCACGGGCTGCGGCACCACTCCTGAACCCACAGGATGGCGAGGACCGCCGTCGCGAGACCGAGCACACCGTTCATCAGGCGCACGAAGAAGAGATCCGGGATCGGAAAGACGTTGAGGGCGACCGTCCGCGCCATCCCCCAGTAGTAGAGCCAGGGGCGGTGGTCGAGAAGCCCGTACTCGAAGCTCGCGGGGCCGTTTTCAGGCACGCCCCAGGAGTTCGCGTAGGCGAGCACCCGGCCGATGTGGGTGATCTCGTCCGGAGGCACATAGGGGTGGATGCGCAACGCGAGCCAGACGACGCGCGCCGCGAAGTACGCGAGCAGCAGCCCGTAGACCGCGAGCTCCCACCGTTCGGGCTTGGACCGGGAGCTCAAGGCCGGCTTCTACTCGACGGTGACGCTCTTGGCGAGATTCCGAGGCTGATCGACATCGGTGCCCTTGAGGGTGGCGATGTGGTACGCGAGGAGCTGCAACGGAACCACCGCCAGAGCGGGCGTCAGGTACTCACCCAGGTCGGCGATCCGGATCACGTCGTTCGCCTTCTTCGCGATTTCGGTATCTCCCTGGGTCGCCACCGCGATCACCTGGCCGTCCCGGGCCCGAACCTGCTCGAGATTCGAGATGACCTTCTCGTAGAGCGGTCCCTGGTTCGCGATCACCACGACCGGCATGTTCTCGTCGATCAGCGCGATGGGTCCGTGCTTCATCTCGCCGGCCGCGTAGGCCTCGGCGTGAATGTACGAGATCTCCTTCAGCTTCAGCGCGCCCTCGAGAGCGATCGGGAACATGATGCCCCGGCCGAGGAAGAGGAAGTCTGTCGCGCGGAAGTACTTGTGAGCGATCTCGCGGATGGATTCATCGAGATCAAGGGTCTCCTCGAGCATCCGCGGCATCCGTTGCAGATCGCGAATCCGCTCCCGCAGCTCGTCGGATCCGAGCCGGCCGCGCACAGTGGCGAGCTTGAGTGCGAGGAGGTAGAGGGCCACCACCTGGCACATAAAGCACTTGGTCGATGCGACACCGATCTCCGGACCGGCCTGGGTGTAGAGGACGTCGTCGCTCTCTCGGGCGATGCTCGACTCGCGGGTGTTCGTGATGGAGAGGATGCGCGCGCCCTGCTCTCGGCCTTCTCGAAGTGCCGCCAGGGTGTCTGCGGTCTCACCGGATTGGGAGACGGGGACGACCAGGCAGCTGGGATCCAGGATCGGGTGCCGGTAGCGAAATTCGCTCGCGAGATCGACCTCGCAGGGAATTCCTGCGATCTGCTCGATCATGTACTTGCCGAGCATGCACGCGTAGGAGGCGGTCCCGCACGCGACGAGAGCCACGCGGGCGATCTTCTCCACCTGGTCCCGGCTGAACTCGATGCCGTCCAGATCGATCTCGAGATCGACCTCGTTGATGCGCGTGCCGATCGTATCGGTGACGGCGCGAGGCTGCTCGAAGATCTCCTTCTGCATGAAGCGGTCGTAGCCGCCCTTCTCGGCGGAGACCGGGTCGAAGTTCACCCTCTTGAACTCGCGGTCCACCGGCCGGCCGTCGATATCGACAACCTGGATCCGCTCCGAGTCGAGGACCGCGAAGTCGCCGTCCAGCATGAACATCATCTGGCGCGTGTAGGGCAGGATCGCGTGAATGTCGCTGCCGATGTAGGCCTGGCCGGGGCTCATGCCCAGGATGATCGGAGACCCGCCGTTCCTGGCGGCCACGAGGTGGCTGGGATCGCTCTCGCACAGTGCGCTGAACGCGTAGGAGCCGACGACCCGCCGACAGGCCTCGCGCACCGCCGTGAGCAGGTCGGCGCCCGCCTGCATTTCGATGTCGATCATGTGAGCGAGCAGCTCGGTATCCGTCTCGGACTGGATCTCGCAACCCGCCTCGTCCAGTTGCTCTCGCAGCTCGCCGTAGTTCTCGATGATGCCGTTGTGAACGATCAACACGGATCCCGCGCGATGGGGATGGGCGTTGCTCTCGGAGGGCTTGCCGTGGGTCGCCCAACGGGTATGGCCGATGCCGACATGACCTTCGATCGGCGTCTCCCGGAGAAGTGCCTCCAGGTTCTCGAGCTTGCCGACCGCCCGCCGCACCTCGACCGGAGCGGCTTCACCGTCGCGCGTGCTGGAGATCGCAACGCCTGCCGAGTCGTAGCCCCGGTACTCGAGCCGGCGTAGCCCTTCGATGAGCACGTCCTGGGCTCGACGTTGCTTTCCGATGGTTCCGACGATTCCGCACATGCGATCTCTCCCGCTGCCAGCGACCCCGGACCTTGGTTGGTTGCCGGTCGGGGCGCGGCCGTTCCGCCTTTATCGCGTTTGGCCGGCTACTTCTGCTCCTGCTCTTCTTTCGCCTTGCCGGCGCGGGCCACGCGTCGCGCCACCCAGCCATCGATGTTGCGTTGCTTGGCTCGAGCCACCGCCAGGGCTTCCTCGGGCACTTCCAGGTTGATGGTGGAGCCGGCGGCCACGTACGAGTGGTTCCGGACGGTCACCGGAGCAATCAGGTTCACGTTGCACCCGATGAAGACGTCATCGCCGACGGACGTATGGTGCTTGGCGAACCCGTCGTAGTTCACGACCACACTGCCGCAGCCGAAATTCACCCTCTCGCCCACAGTTGCATCACCGATGTAGGTGAGGTGCGCCGCCTTGGTGCCTTCGCCCAGCACCGCGTTCTTCAGTTCGACGAAATTCCCGATCTTCACGCCCTGATCGAGCTGGGTGTCGGCACGCAGATGCGAGCTCGGCCCGACCGATACGTCGTCACCGATCCGGCTCGACTCGATCACCGTGTAGGCCTTGATGTGGCAGTCCTCTCCCACGACCGTGCCGCCGAGGATCTGGCAGCCCGGCTCGATCACGGTGTCGCGACCGATCCGAACGTCCGTGTCGATGTAGGTGCTCGCAGGATCGACCAGGGTGACGCCTTCGTCCATCCAGTGGGAATTGATGCGGCTGCGCAGGACGGCAACGGCGTCTGCCAGCTCTTCACGCGTGTTGATGCCCAGGCACTCGTTCGCGTCCTCGAGCTGCATCGCCGAGACGCGCTTCCCGCTGGCAACCGCCAGGCCGACGACGTCGGTGAGATAGAGCTCGCCCTGGGCATTCGAGTCGTCGAGCTTCGCGAGGCAGCTGCGCAGGAGTTGTGCGCCGAGCAGGTACACCCCGGTGTTGCGTTCGAGGATTGCCATTTCCGCGCGGGTGGCGTCCTGCTTCTCGACGACCCGCGTCACGCGCCCAACGGCGTCGCGCAGGATGCGCCCCGGGATCGTCTCGGCCTCGGCGGTCAGGATCAAGAGGTCGGCCTCCCCGTGCTCCTTGTCGGCCAGCATTGCGCGCAGGGTCTCGGGCCGTAGCAGGGGAACGTCGGCGTAGAGAACCAGGACGTCACCGTCGAAGTCCGACAGCTTCGGTTCGGCCTGCAGGACGGCGTGGCCGGTGCCCTTCTGCTCCGCCTGAAGGACGAACTCACAGCGGCCCACGAAGGTCTGCTCGACTTCCTCCGCGCCTTCGCCGACGACGACGATCAGGCGCTCGGGCTCGAGGGCCTCGGCGGTCGTCAGCACGTGCGCGAGCATCGAGCGCCCGCACATCTCGTGGAGCACCTTCGCCCGCCTGGACTTCATGCGGGTGCCGCTGCCGGCTGCGAGAACGATTACCGCGAGGTTCGAGGGAGAGTTGCGCATGGTCATCCTGTCATCGGCGCGCCCGTCGGGAATCGTGACCGGGCCGAGGAGATTACCGCGACGCGGCTCAGCCGCCTCCCCCGGGGCAACTCGCCGCCCCGGACAGCCTCCCCTACGCTCTCGGGGCCGCTGAGGAGCCCCATATCCAGATCTTTGGCAATACCCATGGCCTGAAAGCCAGCCAGGTCCGCTCCATCGAGCGCCTCCACAAGCGCCGCCTCCCGGCAGACCGGCTCCTCACGAACGAGTTTGCCCGCCAACTCGCCGAGATCAGCCGCGAGATCCGGCGCGAGGTCGGCGTCCTCGTGGACCGCCGGGGTGACGTCACCCACGTCATGGTCGGAACCTCCGGCGCCATCGAGATGCCGGATTGGGGCCGCATCCGCGCGGGCCGGGGACGACTCCGGGGCCTTCGCTGCATCCACACCCACCTCTCGGACGAAGGTCTCACGCGGGACGACCTCACCGACCTGCTGCTGCTGCGACTCGACGCCATCGTGACCGTTGCAGTGCTGGAAGACGGTTTGCCCGGCCTCGCCCACACGGCAGCCCTGCGTCCCGAGGACGGGGAGGGGGGCACCGACGGGCTGGAACGCGGCGTCCAGAAGCTCGACCCGGTCCACCCCGCGCAATTCGACCTCGACTTCCAGGGCTGGATTCGCGACCTCGAGAACGACCTCGCCCGGAGCACCGGCGCTCAGCAGGTCGGCGACGGCGAGCGAGCGATCCTCGTCGCGGTCACCGCCGGTCGCTCACAGGATGAGTTCGAGGCCCACGTCGAAGAACTCACCGAACTGGCGCGCTCCGCCGACGTCAAGTTGGTAGACGTCATCACCCAGCAGAGACGCCGGGTCGACCCCAAGACGGTCGTCGGGAGCGGCAAGCTGCAAGATCTGATGATTCGCTCGTTCCAGAGCGACGTGGATCTCGTCATCTTCGATCAGGATCTGACGCCGACCCAGGCACGCAACCTGTCCGAGCGCATGGAGCTGCGCGTCATCGATCGCACCCAGCTCATCCTCGACATCTTCGCCCAGCGGGCCAGCACCGGGGACGGCAAGCTGCAGGTCGAACTCGCGCAGCTCAAGTACCGCCTGCCGCGTCTCGCCCAACGCGGAGATCTCTCGCTCTCACGCCTGGAGGGTGGAATTGGCGGACGCGGACCGGGTGAGTCGAAGCTCGAGACCGACCGCCGCCGGGTGCGCGACCGCATAACTCGACTCGAGAAGCAGCTCAAGCAACTCGGCAAACAGCGTAAGAATCGCAGGCGTCGGCGGGAGCGGCGTGACGTGCCGGTCCTCTCGATCGTCGGTTACACGAACGCCGGGAAGAGCACACTGCTCCGCGCGCTCACGGACAGCGACGTCCCGATCGCGGACAAGATGTTCGCGACCCTCGATCCCGTCTCGCGTCGGCTTCGCTTCCCGCGCGAGCGCGAGGTGATCATCACCGACACGGTCGGGTTCGTGCGAGACCTGCCCAAAGAGCTCGTTGCGGCGTTCCGGGCCACCCTGGAAGAACTCGCGGGCGCCAGCCTGCTGCTGCACGTGGTGGACGTCTCGGCGCACGACCTCGAACGCCGCATGACGGCCGTCCGGAAGATCCTCGACGAGCTCAAGCTCGGCGACGCCCCAGAGCTTCTGGTGTTCAACCAGGCCGATCGCCTGGCCTCCGGCGAGGCCAGGGCGATCGCGGAGCGGTTCGGGGGCGTAGCCGTTTCAGCCCTCACCCGCGCAGGCCTGAACGAGCTGCTGGAGACCGCGGAGAAGCTGCTCTGGAGCCACGAGAGTGTCGCAGACGGAAGCCGACGCGCTGAAGATCTGACGGCCAGCGGCCGCTAGACTCCGCATCTCGAACAACCGCCCGGATCGGGGAGAGCATGAGCAGCAGCGGCAGCTTGCGCGTCAAGATCACGGGCACCGGCATGTGCATCCCCGACCGTGTCGTGACGAACCACGACCTCGCCGGCCGCATGGATACGAGCGACGAGTGGATCCGCCAGCGTACGGGCATCGTCGAGCGGCACTGGGTCGAAGAGGGCCAACAACCGGCCGACCTTGCCGAGAAGGCCTGCCGCGATGCTCTCGAAGCAGTCGACCTCGAGCCGAGCGACATCGATTGCATCCTGCTGGGAACGCTGTCGTCCCAGGCCGACTTCCCCGGCACCTCGTTCTTTCTTCAGGCCGCTCTCGGGCTCGAGGACACCCCCTGCATGGACGTGCGGGCCCAGTGCAGCGGCTTCCTCTACTCCCTGCAGCTCGCCAATGCCCTCGTGCGCTCGGCCACGTACCGGCGCGTACTCGTGGTGGGCTGCGAGGTTCACTCGACGGGCCTCGACATCAGCACCCGCGGACGCGATGTCTCGGTGATCTTCGGAGACGGAGCCGCAGCGGTGGTCGTCGAGGCAAATGACGACCCGGCAGATCCGTCGGAGATCCTCGAGATACGCATCCACTCCCAGGGCGAGCACGCCAAGCGACTCTGGGTCGAGGCGCCGGGATCGGGCATCTCACCCCGGATCAACCACGAGATGATCGACGACGCCCGGATCTTCCCGCACATGGAGGGACGCTTCGTCTTCAAGCACGCTGTGACGCGCATGCCCGAGGTGATGCTCGAGACACTCGGGGCCGCCAGCCTGAAGCTCGAGGACGTGGATCTGTTCCTGTTCCACCAGGCGAACCTGCGCATCAACGAGTTCGTCGCCCAGAAGCTCGAGATCCCGGCCGACAAGATCTACAACAACATCCAGCACTACGGGAACTGCTCGGCCGCCTCGATCCCCATCCTGCTCCACGAGTGCCAACGGGACGGCCTGATCGAGCGTGGCCAACTGGTGAGCATGACGGCCTTCGGGTCCGGCTTCACCTGGGCGAGTGCCGCGATCCGCTTCTAGCTCACCGCGCGGCAGACCAATTTGATGCATCGCGTCCTGCGAGTTCCCCGAAGGGACCTCAATATACGACGCATCGGGTCAAAATTAGCCTCTATATCGATTTAAATTCACTTAGCGTCTTGACTTTATGACGCACCGTATTAAATTGGCTTCCGTTCAACGCGATGCGTTGAAAACCCAGGATATCAAACCCCACCTACTACGCGCTGGCACACGAGCGAGCACATGGAGAACAGTCATGGAACAGCGAGCCAACTTCATCGACGAAGGGATCGACCGCTTCCAGGAAGCCTGGAGTTCCGTCGAGGACGAGTTCGAGAAGCGCCGGAAGAGCTTCTCGGAGCAGACCGCGAAGCGCGTGAAGGAGTTCGAGAGCACGACCTTCGGCAAGCGCGTCGTGACGTTCCGCGGTGAAGCGCAGAAACAGATCGGGACCAACCTCGAGAGCGTCCTCGGCCTCCTGCCCGTCGCCTCCCGCGTCGACGTGAAGCGGCTCGAGCGCAAGGTCACGCGGCTCACCCGCAAGCTGAACGCCCTCGAGAAGGCGGGCGCTGCCAAGCCCTCCGCCGTCAGCGGGAAGACCGAGACGCAGGCATCTGCCTGAAGATCCACCGAGTACAGAGACGAGGTACTCGTCTCGCTCGCAAGACATAGGGCCCGGCGGAACACCGCCGGGCCCTTTCTGTGTTCCGCTACCCTCCGCCTCACCCTTCGATTCGGAGACCCCCTGTGCCCGATTACGCCGGCGTCGACTTCCTGCGTCTCGACGACACCCAGTTCTCGAACGAGGAGCGGGTCGTCCGGGACTCGATACGCGACTGGGTCTCCAAGGAGTTCCTGCCCCGACTGCAGGAACACATCCGCCAGGACGGCTCCTTCCCGATGGAACTCGTTCCGCAGATCGCCGAGCTCGGCATGTTTGGCGCGAACCTCTCGGGCTATGGCTGTGCGGGCATGAACAACGTGGCCTACGGGCTGTTGATGCAGGAACTCGAGCGCGGCGACTCGGGACTCCGCTCCTTCGCATCGGTGCAGGGCTCTCTCTGCATGTACCCGATCCACGCCTATGGGAGCGAGGAGCAGCGCCAGCGCTGGCTGCCCGAGATGGCGGCCGGCCGCAGCATCGGTTGCTTCGGACTCACCGAGCCCGACTTCGGCAGCTTCGTGACGGGCATGGTCACCCGCTGCGAGCCCAAGAACGACGGCTGGGTGCTCTCGGGCACCAAGCGCTGGATCACCAACGGTACGCTTGCGCAGCTCGCGATCATCTGGGCGAAGGATCCGGAAGGCGTGGTCCGCGGTTTCGTGGTGGAGACCGATCGTCCCGGCTTCGAGGCACGCGACATCAAGGGCAAGTTCTCGCTACGCGCGTCGGTAACGTCGGAGATCTTCCTGCAAGACGTCGAGATCCCCGACGAGAATCGGCTAGCCGGTGTCGAGGGACTCCGCGGACCGCTGGGCTGCCTCACCCAGGCCCGATACGGCATCGCCTGGGGGGCCATCGGTGCGGCCATGGCCTGCTACGACGAGGCTGTCGAGTACACGAAGGAGAGGCTCGTGCAGGGCGGGCCCCTCGCCGGCAAGCAACTCACCCAGCAGAAGCTCGTCTTCATGCTGACCGAGATCACAAAGGCCCAGCTGCTCGCCCTGCAGCTCGGGCGCTTGAAGGACGCGGGCCAGTATGACCACACCATGGTCTCGATGGCCAAGCGCAACAACGTGGACATCGCCCTGCGAATCGCCCGGGACGCCCGCGACCTGCTCGGCGCGAACGGCATCGTCGACGACTACGCGGCCATGCGCCACATGATGAACCTCGAGACGGTCCGCACCTACGAGGGCACCCACGACGTCCACATGCTGATCCTCGGCGAACACATCACCGGCATGCGCGCAATCTGAACACTTCTCGGCACGGCCCAACCTCTCACGAGACTGACCCGGCCAGGCGGGTCGTCCTCAGGCGCGATTCGTGGTGTGCGCATCGCGCACGGCGCCGGGGACACTGCCCCCATTGCAGTCAAGGAGGCGGCGCGCCTCGTGAGGATCGACGCTGGCGAGTTGCATGACGATGCGCACGGCGCGCTCCCGCAGCTTCTCGGAGACCGGCGTCACGTTCGTCATCAGGTTTCCCTGTACGCGTCCGAGCTGGACCATCACGGTGGTCGAAAGCAGGTGCAGCACCATCTTCTGGGCGAGGCCGCCCTTCAGCCGCGTCGAGCCCGCAATGACCTCGGCACCCGTCTGGGGAACGATCGCGATCTCGGCGGCGTGAACGAGGGGCGAGTCCGCGTTGCAACTGATCGCGATCCGACGCGCGCCCACCTCCTGGGCGATCTCGAAGGCCCCCAACGCGAAAGGCGTCCGTCCGCTCGCGGAGATCGCCACGACCGAGTCGGCCATGGAGAGGCCTCGCTCGCGCAACTGCCAGGCGCCATCCTCGGCGTTGTCCTCGGCCCCCTCGATGGCTTCGCGCAGGGCGCGGTCACCGCCGGCAATCACTCCCTGGACGACATCGGGGGACATTCCGAAAGTCGGCGGGATCTCGGATGCGTCGAGCACACCGAGACGACCGCTCGTTCCCGCACCCACGTTGAACCAACGGCCTCCGCCGCGGATCGAGCAGGCAAGCACGTGCACGGCTTCGGCGATGGTGGGCAATACCCGCCCAACCGCCGCATGGGCCGCGGCGTCCTCCCGGTGCATCAACTCGAGGACTTCGGCGACGCTCTTCTGATCGAGGTCGCGGGCGTCGTCGAGGATGCCCTCGGTAGGCGACTCGCCCCCGCTGATCGGCCCCTCCCGGCTCATGGCTGTTCGTTTCGGAAGGCTACCTTCGGGACATGAGCTTCCGCGTCACGCAGAAGACGCTCGAAAGCCTGGAGTGGCCGCAGGTCGCTCGACGACTGCGCGAAGAATGCCGCACCCCCCGGCAAGAAACCGGCAACTCGTTCGCCGACTTCGCGGAGGGCCTGAGCGAGGTGAAAGCTCGTCTCACCGAGACGAGCGAGGCTCGCGCTCTGCTCGACGGCGATCAGGTCGCGCCCCTCGGCGGAGTGGTCGAGCTGTACGCGGCCTTCCAACACGCCGAAAAGGGCGGCACGCTGACGCCGCAGCAGCTCCTCGATGTGCGCTCCACGCTCGTCGCCCTCCACGAAACGAAACGCTTCCTGGAAGGAAACGCCGAGCAGGCACCGCAGCTCGCCGCGCAGGCTTCGATCCTTTCGGATCGCCGCGCGCTGGAGCGGGACATCGACCAGTCGATCGACTCCGCCGGAGAAGTGCGCGACGAAGCATCGGCCGCACTCGCCTCGGCTCGGCGCGAGAGCAACCAGCTCGCGGGCGATCTCCAGCTCCGCCTTGCCCGTTACCTGCAGGACCCGGAAGTCTCGCCGAGCCTGTCCGACGACTTCTACACGGTGCGCAACGATCGCTACGTGCTGCCCGTCCGAGCGGACGCCAAGGGCGCCGTGCGCGGCATCGTCCACGACGCATCGCGCTCGGGAACGACTCTCTTCATCGAGCCGGAGGCCGTGGTCGAACTCAACAACAAGCTCAAGCAGGCAGAACTCGCCGTCGCTCGCGAGAGTTTCCGGGTTCTGCGCGATCTCACCGCACAGGTGGCCGAGGAGGCGCCCGAGCTGCTCGCCGACATCGAATTGCTCGCCCACATCGATCTCGCCTTCGCGCGCGGACGGCTATCGCAACAGATGCAGGCCGTAGAGCCCCGGGTCGAGAGAGACGGCGTATTCCGATTGGTGCAGCTGCGCCACCCGCTGCTGGATCCCGATGAGGCCGTCCCCAACGACCTCCACTTGGGAGAGGACTGGCACGTGCTGGTGATCTCCGGGCCGAACGCCGGGGGCAAGACTGTCGCCCTCAAGTCCCTCGGGCTCGCGGCACTCTTCGTGCGCGCAGGCCTTCACGTCCCTGCGGATCGCGGCGCTCGGGTCGCGCTGGTCGACGACCTGCTGGCGGATATCGGCGACGGCCAGGACATGCGCGAGAGCCTGTCGACGTTCTCGGCCCACATGGTCAACCTCGCCACCATCGTCGGCGCAGCGGCGCGGAACACCCTCGCGCTGCTCGACGAGGTCGGCGTCGGCACCGACCCAGGAGAAGGCGCCGCGCTCGCGCAAGCGGTGCTCGAGACCCTCGCCGACGCGGGAACACGGGTTGTCGCCACCACCCACTACAACCTCCTCAAGGAGATGGCGGCCGTAGACCCCCGCTTCTGCAACGCGAGCGTCGACTTCGATCCCGAAACCCTGGCACCCACCTATCGGCTTCACCTCGGTACGCCCGGCGCATCGTCGGCGACGGCGGTCGCAGCGCGCATGGGCATGCCGCCCGCGGTTCTCGAACGCGCGAACGCGCTGCAGAACCGCGAGGACCGCAGGCTGGATCGCATGCTCTCAGAGCTCGCCGCGAGCCGCGCCGCCCTCGAAGCGGAGCAACGCGAACTCGAGGCTGCTCGCCTCGCAGGCGAGAACGTGCGCGACGAGTACCGGGAGAAGCTCGAGCGACTGCAGGAGCGGCGCGACAAGCTCTTCGTCTCCATGCGCGAGGATCTCGATGCCGCCTTCAAGCAAGCACATGGGGAGGTCGCGACGGTAATCCGCGATCTACAGCGGAAGGGCACCGCCCAGGACGCCGCTCGGGCGAGGTCCAAGCTCGAGGATCTTCAGCAGAAAGCACGCGAGGCGGAGACTCTGGCCGGCGTCCATCACGAAGAGGGCCCGCGGCCCGACGCCGTAGATTGGCGTCACGCCAAGCCGGGCGATCGGGTTGGCATTCCGGGCGGTGGCACCGGGGTGCTTTCGGCTCTGCCGGATCAGAAAGGACGCGTTCGAGTGAAGACCGACAGCGCCACGATTGTCGTGCTCTCCGACAAGCTGGCGGCGGTCGCAAAGCCGACCCCCAAACCCGAGCGCAATCGCGTTCGCTTCGAGACAGCAGCGGGCGCCGAGACCCACCGCGGCGGCGGTACGCTCCACTGCGACCTGCGCGGGCTACGCGTCGAAGAGGCACGCGAGAAGGTGGTCGAGGCGCTCGATCGCGCTCTCGCCGATGACCGGGCCGCCGTGGAATTCATTCACGGGGTCGGCACCGGCGCCCTGCGGCAGACGGTTCGCGAAGAACTCGCCGCATCCACCTACGTGACCGACGTCCAGTCGGGCGACCCGGATCACGGCGGTGACGGGGTCACGACGGCGATGGTCGATCGGTCCTAGGAGCCCAGATCGGAGACGATCGCGGTGGCGGCGCGAACCCCCGAGGCTACCGCGTCTTCGAAGCGCGGCCCTGCCAGGTAGTCGCCCGCGAAGTAGAGCCGGCGCCCGAGTCGGCGCCGGTCCTGCTGAACACGCTGAAAGCGCGCCAGCTCCCGGTAGGCCCCGACCTCGAATCGCGGCACGCCTAGGGGGTCCCGGTGGAGCGCGGTCGCTCGCAGCGACCGACGCAGCGATGGAAAGATCCGGTCGAGCGACGACAGCAGCGACCGCTCGATGTGATCGTCGTCGGCGCTCGCGTTCTGCTCGGCCCAGGATTGCCGCGCGCACAAGGTCACGCGGGCGCCTCCCTCGCGCGCCCGGCCGCCCGGAACCCCGGGCTCGACGAGCAGCACCTCGATCGGGCTGGCCTCTACGTGTGGAACCCGCAAGAGCTGTGGAAGGCCCGTGAGGGGACGGCTCGTCGCAACGCTCAGCGTGACAAGAGGAGCCGAGCGCACGCCTGCAAGGAAGTCTCGTTCGGCGGGGGTCGCGACTCCGGCCGCAAGTCGTCCGGCTTCGCCGGCGGATGTCGCCAGCACCAACGCGTCGATCTCCGCGACCTCATCGACGCACTCGAGCGCCAAGCGACCCGATGAGAGCTCCTTGATCTGTTCGGCGCGAATCTGCATCCGAACGTCGAGTCCTTGCGCCGCTGCAGCCGCCAACTCGCCGAGGGCTCGCGCCGGCATCCCCAGGCGGGCAGCACCGCAGCGCGACGCCTGCCAGTGCAGCAGAAACGCGACCCGCGAGAGTTCACGCTCGTCACCCAGCGTGTCCGCAGTCACGCGAGGCGTAACGAAGCGCTCGAAGACCGAGCGTCCGAAATACAGGCGCGCGAAGTCAGCCACGCTGCGATAGTCGAGATCGGCCGCCATCTCGGGCCGCTCCGGATCGAGCAGCGCCGAGTAGCGCCGCATCAGCCGCGGAAGCCGCAACAGGCGCGCCCGATCGCGCCAGCGGACACCCGCAGTGCGGCCGATCTCCGCCAGACCGCGGGCTCCCGTTGCGACGATCCGACCGGCATGGAGCTGGGCGGTGTGAACCGAGCGCAGCGGCAGGAGCGAGTCGCCGACCTCCAGCTCTTGCATCCACGAGAGCAGACGCCGGTCCTCGAAGAGGAGCACCTGCAGTGAACGATCCACCGCAAGGCCGTCCCGTGAGACGAGGGCCGCCTTGCCACCGATCTCCTTCGCCTCCTCGACGACGAAGACACGCGCCCCGGCGGCGCTCAGCTGAGACGCCGCGCGAAGACCCGCCAGGCCTGCGCCCACGACGCCGACCTGTCGGCCGGCGAGAGGTTGTGTCTGGAGCGGGGGGGCACTCACGGGCGGCGCAGCTTAGCGCGGCTCGGAGACAGCCGGGAGCGGCCGGCCTGCGCGAACGGCCTCCAGGCAATCGATTACCTCGTGGAGGTTCTCGAAGGGCACGAACGGCTCGCCACGCTCGAGCAGGGCCGCCACCAGGGTGTCCTTCTCGCCGTGTCGCGCGAACGTGATATCTGCGGCCCGGGCGCCGCACAGATCCGAAACCCGGCCGTTGCCGATGTGCACGCACAGCGAGTTCGGATGCCTCGTCCGGAAATCAGAGATGATGCGACCCTTGCAGGTTCCCGTCCCGCAGCCACAGCTTTCATCCGGATGCCCCGGCCGGATGCTCCAGGCACCTCTCTGGTAGACAAGATGATTCGCTCGATAGTCGAAGTCGATGCGGTGAATGCTCTGAAACTTCTCGAGGTTGTGATCGAATCCGTCGGACAGGATCTGGAACGGAACCTCGCGCTCGTTGCACCACGCCACCAGCTCCCGGCTGCCCGGATCGAGTTCGACTCCCTGCAGGAACGCATCGAGAACGTCCTCGGGCAGGACGAAGCCATCGAGCAGCTCCTCCGCATAGCCCCACGGCGTGAGTTCACCGGACTCGTAGCGCCCCCAGAGGAGTTCACGCCGATCCGGAATGTGCTCCTGGGCCAGGCTCGAACCGATGTCCTGGATCAGGAACGTGCCGTCGAAGTCGCAGAAGACCGCGAGCCGACGCACGCCCGAAGCCGTGACGACGCGGCTCTGGTGCGGCCCGGTCGTGTCGGGAAGCCCCTCGATGTGCGGAGCCGCACCCAGCTCGATCGCTCTCTCCTGGTCACCTCGGTTGAGCAGGCAGACCGTTGCATCGACACCTCGTGACGTGAAGAGCACGCCCGGGCTCTCGTTCGCGAGCAGATCGCCGACCCGCGTCACGCCGCGCGTGTCCGCGCCGTCCACCAGCGCGGCGCGGCTCGCGCACTCCCGGATCAGCGCGCGGCTGTCCTCGTCGAGTTCGGGAACGTCGTCGGACACCAGCACCATCCCACCCGTCGCCGCTATCGCGTCTGCCAGGCAGCGGGCCTCGCCGGCGCTGAGCTGGGTGTTCTCCCGGCGCGCCATCAGGCAGTCCGGATCGTTCAGCCACAGGCGCCGGTGCATCCAGGCGCGATGCACGATGCTCTGGATGGCGGTCTTCGTTGCGGGCACGGTCGGCTCCAGGCCAGGAATGACGCCCTCGGCATCGGCTTGCCAATACGGCGCCACGTCAGGTCCGATTCGCATGGCATCGACGATCCCGACGGCCGGACCCAGCGGCGATCCGCAGCCCAGCAGGAAAGCGTCGTCTCCGGCTCCCCTGCGGATGGCGCGGAGTCCGTCGCGCAGGCGTTCGGCGCGGGTCCGTCGCGGATCGTGAGCTTCCGCGAGCATTGCCGCCACGTGCAGAAAGTCGAGCTTGAGATAGCTGAAGCCCATCTCGACGAGCTGCCGGAAGGTCGATTCGAGGTGCGCGATCACCTGCGGGAGGGTCGGGTCCAGCGCGTAGACCCAGAAATTCTCCGTCCAGGCGTTATGGGCCAGCCCGCGAAAGAAACGGTCTCCTTCGCGCAACAGCCACTCGGGGTGCTCGTCGTGGATGCGGCTCTCGCTCACGATGCAGAAAGGGGCCGTCCAGATTCCAGCCGTGAAGCCCGCAGCTCGGATCTCCTTGCCGAGGGACGCCAGGCCGTGGGGAAATTTCTCGTTGGTCTCGAGCCAGTCGCCGATGGCGCGTTGGTAACCGTCGTCGAGTTGTACGATCTCGACCGGGATCTCGTCACGCGACTTCGCGAGGGCCTCGAGGTTGCGGAGGATATCCGTCTCGGTGACACCGTGGAAGAAGTGATACCAGCTGCACCAACCCACCCGGAACGGACTCGTCGTGCGAGCATTCGCGGCACGTCCCCACAGCTCGCCAAAGGACTCGAGGAGTCGGTTCGGATCGTCGCCAAGGGCCACCCGTACCGGGTCGAGAGTGCGAGATTCCCCGGCCGAGAGAGGCGTCTCGACGCGCTGCTCGACCTCGACGAGGACCGCATCACCCTCCCGACGGAGGTAGACGACCCCGAAGGTGTTGCCCCTTTCGAGCACGCCGGCCAGACACGCGGGGCGGCCGGGACCCGAGCCCGCCACGCTCAGCGTCGCCGATTCATGCCAGCCTGCTCGATCGGACGGGGGCTCGTTCACGACGTGGTGGATCCCGCGCAGCCAGTGGCCGGACGGGAACTCGGGCTCCCCCGCGTCGTCGAGCTCCTTCGTCGCCGTGAGCGACCAGGACTGCCAGCCGTTGCGCAGGAAGCGGAGAACCCCCGGATCGTGTCCCGTCATCCGGAACCCCAGCACGACGCTGTCCACGAAGACGGGCTCGTCCCCCGGATTGCGGATCGCCAACTCGAAGGTTGCGGCGTCGCCCTGACGCGCACAGTCGAGTTCCACCTCGAGTCTGCCCACACGCCGCACGCCCGTTCGCAACTCGTCGCGCGAGAAGTGAGCGATTGCCGTCCGCAGCGGCGGATTCGGGCCGGAGCCGCGGAAGGCCCGAACACCGATGCGAACCGGCGTGAGGCGAACGCTGCCCCCGTGCGTCAACATCGCGGACGGCCTCGACATGGCCGCGGAGTATAGGCAGCTGCCCGATTCATGGAGTTCTCGCCTGGGCATGGGCCCACCCATCCTGCTCGACGGCGCGCTCGGCACGGAACTCGAGCGGCGGGGCGTCCCGTCAGGCTTACCGCTCTGGTCCACCCAGGCGCTGCTCGAGGCCCCGGACGCCGTGGCGGCAATCCACCGGGACTACGTCTCGGCGGGAGCCGAGGTGTTGACCGCGGGTACCTTCCGAACCCAGCGGCGCACCCTCGCGCGAGCGGGACACGCCGGCCTCGAAGGGCAGGCCGCCGCGCTGACGAGACAGGCCGTGCTGCTCGCGCGGCAGGCGGCAGAAGCCGCACCGCGGAGCTGCTGGGTGGCGGGATCGGCGCCTCCTCTCGAGGATTGCTACCGACCGGACCTCGTACCGGACGATGACGTGGCAGCTGCCGAGCACGCGGAGCACATCGCGCATCTGGTCGAAGCCGGCGTCGACGTGATCGCCGTCGAGACGATGAACTGCGCGCGCGAAGCTCGGGTGGCCGCGCGGGCCGCCGCAGAGACGGGAGTTCCCTTCTGGGTGAGCTTCGTATGTGGCGCCGATGGCTGTCTGCTGTCCGGCGAATCGCTGCAGACCGCGATCGAGGGGGTCCGCGACAGCGGCCCAACCGCGGTCGGAGTCAACTGCGTGCCAGCGTCCGACCTCAGGGCAAGCCTCACGGCCCTGCGTTCGTGCGGTCTCGACTTCCTCGTCTATGCGAACCTCGGCGCACCCGCGGCGGACGGCTCGCACGCCGAGAAACCCGGGCCGACCGAGTTCGCAGCCGAGGTCAGCCGCTGGGCGCTCGCTGGCGCAGCCATCGTCGGCGGTTGCTGTGGCACGCAACCGGACCACATTCGAGCAGCCGCCGACACGCTCACAGCTCGTACCCCAACAGACGGCTGAACAGCCCGCGCGCCAGCGGGGACGCAATTTGCGTCACGCACTGCGACAGATCTGCGCGGCCCCTGCCGCCTCGACTCGAGCGGGCGGCGACGAGACCCCGACATTTCGCGCAGTTACGGTCCGGACGAGTTTCGGGAGCGTTCTGGCACACCGCTTGCTTCGACTCTCCCACGGAGGGGCACTGAACCCGCGGGAGCCCGCGCCTGCCAGCCCGCGGCTGCCGCTGGATCGAACTCAATGACGCCCGGGACGGCAACCCCTCCCTTCGCACTGTGTGCGAGGAGTCGTCCCGGGCGTTTCTCGTTCGCTGCAACGCCCTTCCGGGTAACACATGGGGCTAGGCTTCCGGCATGCCCGCGGCGCGATCGCTCCCGCCCCTCCTCCCGGCCCCCCGCAGCGTCCGGCGCCGGGCCGGTTCGTTCGTGATGCGGGACGGCACGCCGATCGTTCTGGCTCCCGACGCGGACTTCGTAGACTTCGAGACGGCCCGGGCGCTTTCAGACGAGGCCCGGAGAACGGCAGACGTCGCGCTCCCGATCGAGAGCCATCGCGCCGGCGAGGCGCCAGGGCCCCACGTGGTCCTGCGACGGACCGACACGCTGCGGACCCCGGGCGAGGAGGCCTACCGCCTCTCCGTAACTCCGCACCGAATCGAGATACTCGCCAGATCGTCCGCGGGCCTGCGCTGGGGTGTGGAGACGCTACGTCAGCTCGTCGATGTCCGGGGACGCGTTCCCGCCTGTACGGTCGATGACGCGCCGTCCCTATCTCTTCGCGGCATCATGCTCGACGTCTCGCGGGGCAAGGTGCCGCGACCGGACACCCTGCGCGAGATCATCGATCTGTGTGCACGCACCAAGTTGAACGTGCTGATGTTGTATACGGAACACACCTTCCGCTTCCGGCGACACCCGAAGATCGGTGCCCAGGATTCGCCCCTCGACGCCGAGACGATGCGTGAACTCGACGCCTACGCGGCCGCTCGGTGCGTCGATCTGATTCCGTGCCTGCAATCCCTCGGACACATGTCTCACGTTCTCGAGCATGACGAGTACAAGCATCTCGACGAGACGGACGAGGGCTGGACCCTGTCTCCCGCGGAACCCGGCACCTACGAGCTGCTTCGAGACCTGTACGACGAATACCTGCCGAACTTCCGTTCGAGCTGGCTGAACGCAAACTGTGACGAGCCCTGGGATCTGTGCCGCGGGAAGTCGAAGGCCCGCGAGGAACAACTCGGTCCCGGCGGCGTCTATCTCGAGCACGTCGGCCGCCTACAGGAGCTGGCCGCTGCGAACGGCAAGCGCACCATGATCTGGGGCGACGTCGTACACGCGCACCCGGAGCGGATTCCGCAGATCGATCGGGATCTCGTCCTGCTGGACTGGTGGTACGAGGCCGAGTTCGACTTCGATCGGGTGAAGGTCTTTCTCGAGAACGACATCGAGTTCCTGGTCTGCCCGGGCACGTCCAGCTGGAACTGCCTGTTCCCTCGCGTCGAGACGAGCAACCTCAACATCGAACGCTGGGCAGCCGCTGCACGCCGCCATGGAGCGAAGGGCCTGATCAACACCGACTGGGGGGATTACGGACACTACAACCTCCAGGGCAACTCCTGGTTCGCGTACGCCTACGGGGCAGAGCAGGCGTGGTCGGGCCGCGCGAACGACAAGGACTTCGATCGGGCGTTCTCGCGTCTGGTCTTCGGCGATGCCAGCGGCGAAGTCGCAATGCTCTACCGCACGCTCGGCGGGGTTCACGACGCGGGCTTCCAGCTCTTCAACGCCTCGCCGATCCAGTGCCTCTTCTTCGACGAGGTCGAGGAGGCCACCTTCGTCGCTGCGTCGAAGCGCGGTGCACTCACGAAGAGCGAGCGTGCCCTGACGAAGATCCGCGAACGGCTCTTGCAAGCGAAGCCGAAATTCGGCGAGCATCAAGTCACCTACCTCGAGCTTCTCTACGCAGCGGACGCGTCGCTTCACGCGGTCCGCAAGGGTCTCACCGGGCTCGACTACCTCGATTGGCGGCGACAGCCCGACCGCCTCGGCGCACGCGAGCGTAAGCGTCTTGCGCAGACCCTCGCGAAGCTCGCCGATGAGCAAGCGCTGCTGGGGCGCACCCTGCGCCGGCTGTGGCTGGCCCGGAGCGCCATCTCGAACCTCGACCGCAACGAGCGACGACTCAGGAAGTCCGTCAGGAGCCTGCGCAGGGCCGCCCGTGCGCTGGAGCAGAACCGCCCGAGCGCGCCCCCGGAGCCCCGGCATCTATCGGTAATGGACGCCCTCCAGGCGATCCGCGCCTCCTACGAGAGCTAGCGGCGGCCCGAACGGACCCGCATGTCACTTCGCGCCTCGGGCTCTCCGAAGCGTCGATCGCAAGCCTGCCCGCGGCGACGACTCGCCTCAGTCGATCTTCGAATCGACCCGTCGGCCGTTGCGATGCCGGGGCTCTTCGACGTAGAAGACCACCAGCAGGACGGCGGCTACCTGGAACGCGATCGCGGTCCAGAACAGCGCCTCGTGGCTGAAAGCCAGCAGGATTGCCGCACCGAGAAGCGGACCGATGGAGCCGACGAGCTCGGACGACGAGTTCGCGACGGCGATGCGCAGCGGAAGGTCCTCCCGGCCGCCGAACTCGAGCACCATGTTCTGCGCCGACATCATGAATCCGCCCAGCCCCGCCCCAATCCCGACGAAGGAGATTGCGAAGCCCAGCAACGTGCTGCTCGACATCAGCACCACGACCGAGCCGATCCACAACGAGATCGATGCCAGGAAGACCAGGCGGAAGCCGCTCCGGTCCGCCAGCTGGCCCCAGGGCAGATTCGCGGTGCTGTTGGCGAGGAGAAAACACGGGGTGAGGATGGCGAGGCTCTCGCCGGTGATGCCGACCTCTCGTCCCGCATATACGAAATAGAACGGCACGGCCATGCGCCCCATCGTCGCCAGCGATCGGGCAATGAAGTAGAGCGTGAAGCCCCTGTCCGACCGAAGCAGAGCCGGTAGCTCGCGCAAGCGATCGGTGACGCGCGAGGGTTCCCGCATCTGCGGCGGCTCGGGTTCGCGAATGCCCAGCAGCATCATCAGCCCGAACGACGTGAGCACGAAGGCCAGAAGGAAGGTCGTCGCGAAGCCGTTTCCGAAGACGTCCGGCGCAACCAAGTACTTGCCTCCGAGGTAAGCGACGCCGGAAGCCATCAAGCCGCCCAGTGCATTGCGAATCCCCAGCAGGGAGCCCCTGCGCTCGACAGGGATCACCTTCGACATCAGGTAGGAGAAGATCACCCCCTGCATTCCCATGAAGAAGCCGAAACAGACCAGCAGCACACAGATCGCCCGCACCGCCCACTCGTCCGACAAGAAGAAACCCGCAAGAGCGATGCCGAGCACCATCAGGCGCATGCTTGCGCCGACCAGGAAGCCGAGAGGCAGGACGCGTTTCCGGTGCTCGATGGCCGTCGCCCCGAGGATCGGCGACAGGAACATCCCGAACGACTGAGCGGAACGCGCGATGCCGATCACCAACTCGCCGCCGGTCAACAAGAAGAGATATGCGGGAAGGAAGGTCGGGGCGTTCAGGAGACGGAAGCCCGTCTGCCCGAACAGCCCATGAAAGAGGTGGGCGGTGAAGTTGCGCGGCAGGTCGCGGCGCACCTGCTCCCGGTAGTCGGCCTCGGCCGCGCGAAGGACATCGGACTCGGCGACACCGCTGGAGGACCCTCCACTCACGGTGCGACGAGCTCTCGGCGTGCAATGCCTGCGAGATAGACCGACCCGACGACGCAGAGAAGTGCGTCGGGCGCCAGGGACGCCCGGGCCTCGCGGATGGCCTGTCCGGGATCGTCGGCGAGGTGGACCTCGATCTCCGCAGCCCGCGACCCGATCCGCCGGGCGATCTCGGCGGGCGCGAGGCCCCGGATCGGATCGGCGCACGTGAGGGTGAGTTCACCGGCCAGGGGCAGCAGCAGCTCGAGCATCGGCTCGAGTGCCTTGTCGATCGAGACCGACAGAACGAAGTGACGCGCGCGGGTCTCGACGCCCGCCACGAAGGTCGCGAGGGCGCGAACCGACTCGCGGGTGTGGGCGGCGTCGATGATCACCCAGGGATCGCGACTGACAACCTCGAGCCGGCCCGGAAGCGACACCTTCGCGAAGGCGTCGCGTGCCGCATCGGCAATCCGGTCATCGTCGTACGCACCGAGCGCCCGAACCGCAGCGACCGCAACGGCAGCGTTTCCCCGCTGGTGCTCTCCGGACACCGCCAGCGGCGCGTCGAAGCAGAAGCCGTCGGCAAAGTGAAAACGGTCGGCCTCCGCCGTGGTCTCGCGCGAGAGCCGCTCGAGCCGAACATCCAGGCTCGCCGCCCGCTCCTCCACCACCTTCGCGGCTTCCTCCGGCAGACGACCGATCACGCAGGGCACGCCCCGCTTCAAGATGCCCGCCTTCTCCCCGGCGATCTCGGCGAGGCTGTTGCCGAGCTTGTCGGTGTGCTCGTACTCGATGCTCGTCACGCACGTGACGGCCGGGGTTACGGTGTTCGTCGAGTCGAGACGACCTCCGAGGCCAACCTCGAGCATCACGCGATCGACCCTCGCCCGGGCGAAGAGCGCAAAGGCGGCAGCGGTGGTGGCATCGAAGAACGAGGGCCACAGCGTCGAGTCCTCCCCGCGCATGGAGTCCACGTGGGGACGGATCTCCTCGACGACGCTCGCCAGCACGTCTCCGGCCACCTCACGCCCGTCGATCCGAAAGCGCTCGGTCCAACGCTCCAGGTGCGGTGACGTGAAGGTGCCGACGGATTCGCCCAGCTCGAGGAGCAAGGCCTCGCCGAGAAGCGCTGTCGATCCCTTGCCCTTCGACCCGGCGATGTGCACCACCGAGAGCTTGCGCTCGGGATTCCCGATCCGGGCCAGGAGTGTCTCGATCGCCTCGAGACCGAAGCGCGAGTAGGCGACGCGAGGCTGCCGCTCGCGGTTGATGAGCCCGTCGAGCCATCGCTCGGCCTCGGCAAGCCTCACTTCCCCTCCCGAAATCCGCCGACGGCCCGGTGGAGTCTACGCGGCGGCACAGGCGAGAGAGGCGATCCCAGTTGGACCGCCTCTCGGTTTCGTCGGATTCAGCGCTTCGCGCCTACTGAACCAGGTACGTCTGCCTCGAGCGGTATTGCTTGACCGCGGCGCTCGTCGAGTCGATCGCCGGGAAGAAGTACTTCACGGCGTGGCCGCACTCCTCGCAGATCTTGTAACAGAACTTGAAGCCCTCGACCTCGCGGACGCTGCCCACGCTGATCCGATTGGCATCGGTACAGCATGACAGGGGCCGCGGCGGCGACACGATCCTGGTCGGGTAGTCGTTCTTCGGAGCCTCGCTATCGGAATACACGATGATGTTCTTCGTAAGCCGATGCGAGCGCTCTTCCGAGTGCTTCTTCCGGATGTTGCTTCCAATTCTCCTCAACTGCCGCTCCTCGTCACTGTCGCTCCCGAGTCGTAGCTTGCCGTTCGGCTCAGCTCCTCCAGGAGTGTTGAATGGTCCTCGTACTCGTTCTCACAGGGCGGGCCATCGCTGAAAGCCAGACGGCTCCCCGTTCCTTCGTCGGTGATCATCAACAGGGCGGAACTCCGCGTCCCGTACGCTCCCAAATGAACGCAGATATCTCCCAGATCCCCCGTATCGTGTTGGCGGCAGACCCCCGCCAGATCTTCCCACACCTGCTCCCGGGACAGCCCGACAGAACCCTCTACCTGCTCCCGGATCCGGTCGGCCTTCGGTGCCGGTTCCTCGTTCGCGTCCACGTTTCCAATCACATGCACCCCGGGCTCGAGTTCCCGCTGCCGTGGCGCGTTGCGATAAACGGTGTGAAAGGCACGATCCCGGTCCGCGACGAAGCAATGGAAGGGGTTGTACTCCCCCTCGGAGAGCGTTTTCAGCCAGTCCGCCGCACGAGCCGCCGTCGGCTCCAGCAGTGAGTCCATCACTAGCAGACCCCGCGAACGCCGATGGGGATCCGGATTCGGCTCGCGCAAGTTGGTCACAGCTGCAAACACACCCTCCGCGTTCATCCCCAGCCAGGTCCCTCCTGCCCGCAAGTCGCGTGGTGCCAAGATCCGCTGGCCCGGCGCTCCGTGGACGTCACGGACTCGCGGCCCTTCCGCGGGCCGGTCGAAATATTCGTCTCGGTTCGCTGCGACGATCAGGGGGGCCCCCTGGACGCGGCGGTGGATGGCAATCAGGGTGCACACCAGGCTACGTCGAATCCCCGATAGCAGTGCCTCTACGGGGCATCAGAGAAGACCGAAGAGAGTAGCGCATCGGCCTCGGTCGCGCAACTGAAAGCTGAAATAATGCAAGTACTTACCGCAACTCCCGTCCGCCTCGTGTAGACCCGAACCTCGTCACCCCCGGCTCACTGGCACCGGATGCCCAGCGCGAGCCCCCGTGAGCAAGCCTCTAGGTCTCGACGACCCGCAGCGAGGGCCGCTGGCCGGAGTCGAGGTCGCGCGCCCAGCCCCGTTCCTCGTGCGCCTGCTCGGCCTTGACCTGGGCGGCCTCCCGGCTCATCTCGATCCCGTAGTGGGCGAACACGTCCCGGAGCTCGGTGAAGTTCTGCTCGATGGTCTGGCGTACGGACGTGAACCCGTGCTCCACGGCATCGGCACGCTTCCAGAAGGCGAGCGGGTTGAGGGCGAAAAATTCGGCCTCCTGCTCCCGAGGCTCCAGCAGCACGATGTCGCCCTGGAAGCGGTCGTCCGCCTGGTAGCGCTGCATCGCGAGCTTGAGCCGGGAGTGCAGGAGTGTCCGCATGACCTGGTTGAGCACCACTTTCAGGCCACGGTCCGAGAGGTAGCGGTCATCCGCGAAGTAGGGCGAGCCATTCTCGTGCCCCGCGTCCGTGTCATTGAAGAAGGGCCGGAACGGGTTGTAACAGACGATCAGGTCCGCGCCCTTCTCGATGGCGACGTCGATGTTCGCGGTGTTCCGAATGCCGCCGTCCACGTAGTCGACGCCGTTGATCCGTGCCGGACGGAAGAAGCCCGGCAATGCCGTCGAAGCCTGCATCGCCTCAGAGATCGTCACGTCCGCGTTCTCGTCCTCACCGAAGATCACACGCTCCGCCGTGTCGAGGTTGCAAGCACTGAGAAACAGCTTGTGCTTCCGACGTCGGTTGAAGGCCCGAAAGTCGTTCGGCATGTCGATCTTCTCGAGCCCGCGGCGCATCCAGCGTTCGAGCGGCTTGTTGTCGAAGATCCCGGACGGAATCTGATTCGTGATCGCGGGGAGGCTGCGCGTCGGAGCCGTGTGATCGATCACGCGCATGACGAGAGTTTCGAAGTTCCTGTACGTCGGCTGCTTGGCAAAGCGCTGGGCCTCGTCGCCCAGGGACTCGGGCAAGGTGGGCAGGCCGCGCAGGAAGTCGTACGTCAGCCCCGGCAGGTAGCTCGCCAGGTCGTAGACGAATCTTGCGGGGCGTCCGACGAATTCCGCTAGGTTCGGGTAGTAGAAGTCGATCGGGCGAAGCTGGTCGAAGCGCTCGCTGCTTCCTTCGAGCACCCGAACCATCTCGTCGGGTTCGACCCCGGCAGCCAGGGGCACCGCCAGCACGGCCCCCGCAGACAGACCGACGTAGATGTCGAAGTCATCGACCCCGCGGCCGACGAAGAAGTCATTCAGCGCCTTGAGGCCGCCGACTTTGAAGGCCCCGCCGGAGACGGCGCCACCCGCCAGGACCAGGGCGAGCCGGGGGTTCCGCTTCGGCGGCCGGCCCTTGCTGTTTCGGATCAGGGTGAGGCCCACGCTGCCTCCTTCTTCGATTCGGAGGACCCCGGCGCCGCGCAGCCGAGGCAGATTCTGGTGTTATGGGGGGGGATCGAGGCTCGATTTCGATTTCACCCCGCTGCAGGGGTGCGCTGGATCTAGGCAACCAGTCTAGCGCGAACTCGAGCACGCGAGTTGCCTCTCGGCTACCCGGATTACGACTCGAGGTCATTCGCACCAGATCGACGCTCGGGGCCGAACACGGCGGAATGCGTTGCTCAGACGAGCCGCCTAGAATCCGCTGCTTGCGCGCCGCGGAGTTCCTGAAATGTCCCTCGCCTGCAGAACGATCCTGCTCCTGACAACTCTTGGGGTCGCCCTCCCTGCGATGGGCCAAGACGATCGCTCTCTCGTCGACCTGCAAGGGCTCGACGCGCTGCGGGCCGCCGAAGAGGATGCGGCCGAGCCGCCTCGGCCTGGCCACGCGGAACTCGAGGCCGCCTACGAGATGGACCAGGAGGCCGAGCAAGAGCGCCGCAGAGCAGAGAGCCGGATCAAGTCGCTGATCGGCGAGCAGCTCAGCTTCCAGTCGGAACTGATGGACAAGTCACGCATCAAGCCAGGTGCCGCCGCGGTGCTGGTCGATGCCAACCCGCGAGTCGCTCCGGGTCCGCCGTCCGAGCGCAAGCTTCCGCTTGCAATCTTCGACAGCGAGAATGTCACGATCCCTCCCGGCACCTGGGGCAACGGCAGCCGGCTGCAGCTCATCCGCCTCAGCCTCGACGCAGACGGGAATGGCAAGCCCGAGCTCGAGCGCTGGATCGACCGGGAGTCGAAGCTGCAGATTCGCCGCGAGGAGGACCGCGACTACGACGGCGTCACCGATGCCTGGAGCGAGTACGAGTGGGGAGAAATCGTCTCGCGAGTGCTCGACAGCAACGGCGACGGCAACCCGGACGTCTGGGAACGGTACGAGAAGGCCCGGATGGCTTCACGCGAGGTCGACCGCGATGACGACGGCGTACGCGACGCCTTCTACACCTACGAGAGCGGCTCGCTCGTCGAAGAGCGCCACGATTCGAACAACGACGGCCAGCTCGACCGGGTCATCCGCTACCAAGATCGGCTGCGGATGAACAGTGAGGAAGACCTGGACACCGACGGACGAATGGACACCTGGACGACCTACGGGAACGCCGGCGGCAGAGAAGTGGTGGCCCGGATCGAGCACGACAAGCGCGGCGACGGGGCCGTCACGATGGTAGAGACATTCGACACTGCGACCGGCCAGGCCGTCCTCTCGCGCAGGGACGAGGACGTGAATGGCGACGGGGAGGTGGACGTCGTTTCCATCTACGAAGAGGGGAAGCTGGTCCGCAGGGAGATCTCGGATCCCGCCCTCGTCGAACTCTAGGAGCCCGGCCCGTCAGCCGTGGCTAGTCGTCTGCCTCGATCACGACCTTCTTCTGCTGCCGATTGCGGAATGATTGGATCCGCTTTCGCTCGATCAGGCGCAAGAGCTCCCTGTTGCGCTTCTTGATCCGCTCGAGTTCCAAGGCCAGCTCGCGCTCGGAGAGGCCGGACTTTTCGAAGTCGAGGTCGAGTTCCACGCTGTATTCACCCCCGTCCGAAGCCAGGGCGGTGACCTGCACGCGATTCGGGCCTTCCTTCACCGGGACGAACGCCGAGAACGTACCGTCCGGTGCGAGCTGCACGTCGTAGGAGATCTCGCTCGTCGTCAGGTTCGTAATCACGACGTCGTCGATGTTCGCGAAGGAGACGCCCTGGAGGAAGGAGACGATGTCGCCGGGATTTCGAACCGGCGTATACGTGCCAACGGTCAGTCGGGCCATCTCGATCACGGCGACCGGCTGAGCCAGAGCGTGACGTCCGAGCGCGTAGGTGTTGATCGTGATCCCCGCCTTGCGAGCGAGTCGCGACGCGTTGATGGCGACCTCGGTATCCTCCGCGTCCGCAACGATGCCCTTGCCGAAGGGGAAGGTGGGAACACCGTCGGTCAGGAACAGGACGACCTTCTTCGCGCCGGTGCGCTTCGTGCTGCGTGCACCCGACAGCCCGACCAGTTCGACCACCGAGAGCTGTATCGCCGCTGCGTAGTTCGTCGCACCATGGGGACCCTTCCGCAGGACCTCCTCGAGGGTGCGATACACCGAATCGAAGTCGTCCGTGAGGGGAATTGCGACCCAGGCGTCCTTCTGGTCGATACTCACCTGCTTGCCGGTCTTGGGATCGACCTCACCCGAGAACGCGATGACGCCCACCCGGGTACGCCCCGCCGACAGCACCTCGACGAGGTAGCGAGCCGCCTTGATCTCGGCGGCGAGGATCGTGTCGTCCGGATCCGAGCAGACGACGTCCTCTGGATAGGTCCCCGGCGCAATCAGCTCTTCGTGGGGATCGAAACCGATCTCCTCGTCTTCGTCGACGTCGATGCCGCTCGGATAACGCGTGGAGTGTGAGACATCGATGGCGATCAGGACATCGAAGTCGATGGGCTTACCGCTTCCCGAGCGCGCCGCGCCGCGCACGGGCGCCATGTGCACCCGGTTCTTGACCGTCTCGCCAGGCTGCGGCGAGTTGATCTCGATGGCGACGTTGGCGGGCTGCAGGTCCGGCACTGCCGAAGCCGGCAGCGTCAGCAGCATCAGCCACGACAACAGGACGAATGTGAATCGAACCACGAACCTCTCCCAGAACGCAACGCTGCATTATAGGAGCAATCTACGCGGAGTCAGTGCAGGGCGGATTCGTCGTCTGCAACCTGCGCGGCGGCCGGATCGGCCACCCGAGCGGGCGTCGGCCCTGTGGTGCCAGGCGGTGCCCCGAGCGGAGAGCGATGGAAACGATCGATCCGCGCCAGCTGAGCCGAAATTCGATCCAGCGCCTCCAGGGTGACGTCTCCGACGATCCCGAGGCTGTCGCGGGAGCAGTGTTCGACGGTGTCCTGGTCGCTGCCCGCATAGCGTCCAGGAACGTCGGAGCCCCCGTAGCGGGGATCGGAAATCACGACGGTGCGCAGAAGACCCCGGTCGATGAACTCCAGGTGGCCAGCGTCGACCGACTCGACGTTGGCGTCTCCCGGGAAGTAGATCCCGCGCCCCAGCGCCCTGGCCGCCTCCCAAAAGAACTCCCGGTAGATCGGGTGGGAGCGAAGGTCCCGCGCGATCGAAAGGTCGAGATCCGCCACCTGCTGGAAGAAGACCGCGAACCGGATCTTCGCGAAGCCGCCGTCCCCCCCGTCCGCGAGCCAGGAAGCGAAGGAGCGACTTCCCGGAAACCGCCCACCGGGCCGTATCGCGGGCAGCAGGTCGCCGTCGACCAGAGCGACCACCACGGTGTACGCGCGCGGGCGTTGCGAGAGCACCCGCGCCAGTTCGAGGACCAGGGCTGGACCGGACGCGCTCGCGTTCGCGCCGACGAATTCGATGCCCGGCAGCGCGCGCGTGTCGTAGGACGCTGCCAGAAGAAAACGATCACTCGACTCGCCGGGCAACGTGGCCAGCAGGTGGGTGGCCTCGCTCGCTTCGTCGTCCTCCGAGAGGGTGCGAAGCGTCAGCTCCTCGACGTTCGCGCCGAGATCCTCGAGCCGCTGCCGCAGGTATTTCCGCGCCCGGGCGCTGCCGCGGGTGCCGGTCTGGCGAGTTCCGATCTGCGTCAGGGCCTGAAGATGGTGCCAGGCGGCTGGGGCGGAGAAGGCACGGTCCCGCGCGTCGGGAGCGGATCCCGGCCCCTCCGGGACGGAGACACAGGCCGTCAGGACGGCTCCCAGCAGGACGAAGGCAAGCAGCCACCGGCCTTCTCGAGGCCCCGGAGGGGTGCCAGACCAGCCCGGCGACCCCCTGCCTGCCTGCCCCGCCGCGATATGCATCTGCGGTTGACACATCGCCGATGTCAAAGCCACTTCCAGAGTTGAGAGGCCCGCTCCTCGCGGGACTTTTCGAAAGTGGACGACAGGGCCCCACCCCGGGGCCCTGTCATCTCACTCCACCCCCCCAGAGCAGCCGAAGTCCGAGATCCCCGGTCCCGGGGAAGACTCGCCTTGTCTCGTATCACGAGCGCCGCGCTCACGGGCGTCGACGGCGTTGCCGTCGAGATCGAAGTTCGCATCAGCTCCCTGTTGCCCCGGGTAGACATCGTGGGGCTGCCCGAAGCTGCCGTTCGCGAGAGCTCGGCACGCGTGCGCGCTGCAATCAGCTCCACGGGCCACCGATTTCCCGAACGACGCGTCACCGTCAACCTCGCCCCCGCCGAGCTCCGAAAGAGCGGAGCCGCTCTCGACCTGCCCATCGCGATCGGGATCCTGGCCGCGTCGGCGGCGATCTCGGGCGACGACATCGCGGGTCTCGCACTCGTCGGCGAGCTCGCCCTCGACGGGAGGCTGCGCGGCGTTCGCGGGGCTCTGGCGCTGGTGATCGCCTGCCGTGATGCAGGCTGCCGCGCGGTCATCGTCCCCGCGGCGAACGCTAGAGAAGCAGCGCTCGCACCCGGCATCCGGGTACACGAAGCAACCAGCCTGCGAGAAGTCCTCGGCCACATCACGGGAACCGAGAAGCTAGCGGCCGTCGAGTCTCCGCGGACGCTCTACTTCAGAAATTTGCCAGGGCCCTGCCTCTCCGAGGTGCGCGGACAAGAAGGCGCCAAGCGCGCGCTGGAGGTGGCAGCAGCCGGAGGGCACGGCGTTCTCCTCTCGGGCCCCCCAGGTTCCGGAAAGACCATGTTGGCCCGCAGGCTTCCAGGCCTCCTGCCCGCGCTCGACTTCGAATCGGCCCTCGAGGCGACACGCATCCACGGGGCAGCCGGACATCTCGACGAGCGCCATCCCATCGTCACCCGGAGACCCTTTCGCGCGCCCCATCACACGGCCAGTACCGCGGGCCTGATGGGGGGCGGTAATCCGCCGCGCCCCGGCGAGGTGTCCCTCGCTCACCGGGGCGTCTTGTTCCTCGACGAACTGCCGGAGTTCGAACGGCGGGCGCTCGAATCTCTCCGCCAGGTGCTCGAAGAGCGCAGCATCCGCATCGCCCGGGCGAGCTACAGCTGTGCGTTCCCGGCGCACTTCATCCTGATCGCCGCCTGCAATCCGTGTCCGTGCGGCTGGTTTCGGAGCGGGATGCGGGACTGCCGCTGCGATGAGGCCGCCATCGCGCGCTACCGCCGGCGGGTCTCAGGCCCGCTCCTGGATCGGATCGATCTGCACGTCGAGGTCCCGGCCGTGGCGTGGCATCAACTCGAGCAGCCGGCTTCGGGGCCCACCAGTGGCGAGATCCAGCGCAGGGTCGAAGCGGCGCGCGCGATTCAGCAACAGCGCGGCTTCGCATCGAACGCTGAAATCCCGGACCGCGTCCTAGACCCGGTCGTCGCGGCCGCCCCCGAGGCGCGCGCACTGCTCGGTCGCGCTGTGGACCTGCTCGGCCTATCGGCCCGAGCTGCTCGGCGCGTCCTTCGGGTCGCCCGAACCCTCGCCGACCTCGAAGCGCAAGGGGGCGTCGAGCCAACTCACATCGCCGAAGCCCTGGGCTACCGGGGCGAGACGAGCGCGCGCTGACCGGAGTCCATGTTTCGTCGCTTCGGTGTGCGAAATTCGTCACCCGGCTGGGGATCGGACGGCCACGTTTCGGGAGGCAAGAAGCCAACACCCTGAAATACGGTCGATTCTGCGCGTCTCCGAACTGCCGGCGAATCTGGCACGAAATATGCCTACAGGAGCAGAGAGTCCAGCTCGGAGACCGACATGGCGTTCGCGACACCCGTCAGCCCGTCCACCACGGACCGCCCGAGGCGACACAGCCTACCGGGCGCGAACGCCCGCGTGAGCACCACCCTCCTCGACCTCGTGCGGGTCCTCAGCGAGATTACGGATGACGAGAACGAGATCGTGGCCACCGCGATCCACATGCTCCGCACGGGCAGCGTCAGGTTGACGGGAAGCTTCCGTGACACCCCCGTCAATCGGTTCACGGGCTAGCGGGAACCCCCGCCCGATCCGGGCTACCAAGTGCACATGAAGGGGATCGTCCTCGCGGGTGGATCGGGCAGCCGGCTCTACCCCATCACTCACGGCGTCAGCAAGCAACTCCTCCCGATCTACGACAAGCCGATGATCTACTACCCGCTCTCGAGCCTGCTGCTCGCAGGGATCCGGGAAGTCCTGATCATCTCGACGCCTGAAGATCGACCCGCCTTCGAGCGAGTCCTGGGCGACGGATCGAACCTCGGGATCGAGATCCAGTACCAGCTGCAGCCCTCTCCCGACGGCATCGCGCAGGCCTTCCTGATCGGCGAGGAGTTCATCGCGGGCAAGCCCGTGGGCCTGGCTCTGGGCGACAACATCTTCTACGGCCACGGTTTCCCCGAGTCTCTCGAGCGCGCCACGGCCCACGAGTCGGGTGCCACGGTCTTCGGCTACTACGTGGCAGACCCGGAGCGCTACGGCGTCGTCGAGTTCGACGGGAACGGCCGTGCGCTCGGCATCGAGGAGAAGCCCGAGAAGCCGAAGACCAACTACGCGGTCACCGGCCTCTACTTCTACGACGACCAGGTCGTGGACATCGCGAAGGGCCTGAAGCCGTCGGCCCGGGGCGAGCTCGAGATCACCGATCTCAATGTCGCCTACCTCGAGCAGGACGAACTCCGGGTCGAGCTCCTGGGGCGCGGCGTTGCCTGGCTCGACACCGGCACCCACGAGTCTCTGCTGCAAGCAGCGAACTTCATCCAGGCGATCCAGGACCGGCAGGGCCTCAAGGTCGCCTGCCTCGAAGAAATCGCGTACCGCCAGGGCTATATCTCGCTCCCACAGCTCGCGCGACTCGGCGAGCAGATGAAGAAGAACGGCTACGGTCAATACCTCCTGCGGCTGGCCGAAGACGAGTCGGAAGCTTGAACTTCACGGAGACCGAGCTGCCCGGCGTGATCCTGGTCGAACCGGACGTACACGGAGACAACCGGGGCTTCCTTCTCGAGACCTACCACGCCGACAAGTACGCCGCGGGAGGGATCTCGGCGACCTTCGTACAGGACAACCACTCTCGCTCGAGCCAGGGGATCCTGCGTGGACTCCACCTGCAGCCGGCCTTTCCACAAGGCAAGCTCGTCCGTGTCGTGGAAGGCGAGGTGTACGACGTGGCGGTCGACGTGCGGCGGGGCTCGCCCCACTTCGGAAAGCATGTCGCCGTTGTCCTGTCGGCCGAGAGCTTTGCGCAGCTCTACGTTCCGCCGGGCTTCGCCCATGGTTTTCTGGTCACCAGCGAGGTCGCGCAGTTCGAGTACAAGTGCACCAACCTCTACCACCCCGAAGACGAGCTCTCGATCGCCTGGAACGACCCGGAGGTCGCGATCCCATGGCCGATCGCTGCACCAAGCCTGGCCGCCAAGGACGCCGAAGCACCGACCCTTGCTGAGGCGATGGATCGGCTACCCGTCTACCGACCCGCGGAGGATTGAGGAACTTGCCGGCCGAGAGCCGTCACTGCTGCTACTCGAGGGGCAGGGATCTTCCGTCCAGGCCATCGGGCAGCGAGAGTCCCAAGAGCCCCGCCAGGGTCGGTGCGATGTCGACCGTCGCGGCCGGGCCCTCGATTCGACCCGGCTCGACACCCGGCCCCCAGAAGATCAATGGGACGGCCCGGTCGTAGGCGTACGGCGAGCCGTGACTCGTCGCGATCCGCAGACCTGCGAGCAGGCAGTCTTCGGCGACCTGGATGGCGAGGTCTCCCGTCCGCTCGTTCCACGAGTTGCGATACAAGGTCGCCATCGGCTCGGGTCCTCCGCCCGACAGAACTTCGTCCCGGGTCCACGCACGGGCAATCCCCGGCTCGGACTCGAGGCGAGCCCGCGCCAACGCGATCAGCTCCCCGGCGTCGGTGCCCGTCGCCGCTACGTGCTTTCGGTTCAGACTGAGACGGCTCGAGGCGAGCTTGAACCAGGCACCGCCCCCGAAGCGCTCGCTCAACTCCGCGTTCAACTCCGCGACGATCGGGCGCGGATCTACTCGTCCGCCCTCGACGGGGCAGCGACTGCGACCCTGCTCGAGAAGCCATTCGGGAAGCGCTAGCACGCCGTGGTCGGCCGTGAGCGCGACGAGGACGCGTCGCTTGCCGACACGCTCTTCCAGAAACTCCAGAAACTCGCCGAGGTCGGCATCGAGCCTCGCGAGCGCGTCACGCGACTCCCAGCTCTCGGGTCCGTAGAAGTGGCCGACGAGGTCCGTGGCCGAGAGGGCGACGGTGAGCAAGTCGACTTGCCGACCTGTGCCGAGGTCCTCACGCTCGACGAGTTCCTTCGCGAACGCGAGGGTGATCTGGTCCGCAAACGGGCTGATGTAGATCCGCTCGGCCGGATGGCGCATGCGCTCGGGCATCCGCTCGATGCCCGTCGGAGCCTGCAGGACGGGATGCGGTTGGGCGCGTCCGTAGACCGGACTCTCGTGCTCGTAGTCGTCGATCCGGGGCCCCCGGGCGGAATCAGCAGCTGATTCCGCCAGGTACTGCCATCGCGCCGGCACCCCTTCCAACAGTTTCTGCCGGTTCCAGGTCTCGACCCAACCCGGCAGGGCCTTCATGTAGTAGCGACTCGTCACGAAGCCGGGCGTCTCGCCGCGCGCGAGCCAATAAGCCGCATCGCCATCCCGGCCCGCAGTCGCGATGGCCGAACGATCCTTCCCCGAAACGCTGAACACGCGTGTCCCGGGACGTTGGGCTTTCATCCAGTCCCCCAGACCTCCCGCCTTCATCGTGCGCGGGGAGCGACCATCCGAGGGCTTCCCCGGCCGGGTCAGGATCGCCGCGTCCTGCCTCCGGTCCTCGACGCAGTACCGCGCCTCGAAGGTCTCAGGGTCCGTGTAGCTGTTGCCCGGAATCCCGATCGTCGCGGGGTGCCGCCCGGTCAGCATCGTCGCGTGCCCCGGGCACGTCTCGGTGAAGGCGTGGGCGAGAGCGGCGCCAGCGAAGACCCGACCCTCTCGTTGGAGCCGGCCCAGACCCCCGGGCTGCTCGTGCGAGAGACGATCTGGGCGCAGCTGATCGATCGCCAGGAGCACGACGAGCTTCGGCTCGGGCTCGACCGACGCCGGAAAACCCGTACAGCCGGAGAAGAGGAGAGCCGCCGCCGCGCTGAGGGTCAGCCGTCTCGACAATCGCTGCAGTGACCGTAGAGCTCGTGACGGTGTCGCAGGATCTCGAAATCGTGCTCGCCCGCAATCCGGTTCTGGCTCGCCTCGATCGAGCGACACTCGAACTCGATGATCTTCCCGCACCGCGTACACACGAGGTGGTCGTGGTGCTCGTGTTCGATCTCGTAGCGGGTGACTCCGTCTTCGAAATGATGCTCCTCGGCTAGACCCGCGTCGCACAGGAGCTTCATGGTCCGATAGATGGTCGTGTATCCGATGTTCGGGTGCTCGGCACGCACAGCTTGGTAGAGCTCGTCGCTCGTGACGTGCCGCTTCGCTTTGAGAAAGATCTCGAGGATCAGATCGCGCTGCTTCGTGCGCTTGAGGTTGTGCTTTTCGAGATACCGGGACAGCGCTTCGCGCTCGACTTCGTGCGCCATGAAGGAAACGTACCGCCCGCGAGGGATCCCACCACCCCGGAGCTCTCCCAGGCGGCAAGCAGCGGCTCCTACTCGGCGAGCAACTCCTCGCAGACCCCCGCGATCGTGTCGTCTCGATCTTGCTCGAGGACCCGTAGCTGACTTCGGAGTCCGGAGTCGATCTGGAGTGAACCGTCGTTTTTTGTCGCCAGCAGAGCCTCCAGAGCCGCAACGACGAGGTCGCGTTCGCCCGTATCGAGCAGGAGTGCGAGAAGCGACGGATCCTGCGGAGTGCCGATCTCCTCGCAGTAGCCGCGGCAGGCCTGCAAGAAGTCACTGGTTCCGTGGGCGTCGCGCATCGCGTCGGCGAGTTGGCTGCCCTTCTCGCCGCCCTTGCCCGTCGAAAAGAGCGAGTCGGCGTCGTTCAGGGCCCGGCTTCGGGCGCTCGCCTGTTCCCGCTGAGCACGGCGACCGCGGGGCTCGTCCGTCCCCACCGTCTCGCCTCGCCGACGCTTGTCGAGTTCGCTGAAGCTGAGCTTGCGACGCTCGTCGCGGTCGTCACTCATGGTCCACTCACTCGTTCGATCGCCCGCACCCTCTCCAGGTTGTTGCTTGCCGCATGGTTGTCGCAGTCGAGTTCCACGGCCCGCTCGAAGGACTCTCGGGCAAGCCCGATCCGATCCGCCTCCAGCTGGGCGATTCCGAGGTGATTGTGAACCTCGGAGGCTTCGGGGACCAGGCGAGCCGCGTGCGAGAGCTCGACGAGGGCCACCTCGATCTCACCTCGGTCGAGGGCGGCCGTCCCGCTCTGGTAGAGGCGGGCACCGCGCCAGGCACTGCAGCCGAGCAGGCCGGCGGCGAGAACGACCGTAGCGAGCCAATGCGTCACATGTTAAGAATGGCGCATTGGAGGACGCCCCGCGTGGCTGGCATCGAACTCGTCATTATCGGCGTGAGAATACGGCCCCGTAACATGCGTCCGGCCGCCTGACTCCGATCCCGCGCGTCGCCACCCGGTGAGTCGAGCAACCGCGGACGACCCAGGTCCACGGCAACCCTGCCCCTCGTCCGTCCCACCCGAGATCTCTCATGAGCAGCACGAATCAGCCCATCCCGCCCCCCGCGAGCACCGCACCCTCGTTGCCCCCGGTCGCCGGATCGCTGGCAGCGCCCGGTGGGGTTCGCGAGGTCCTGGTGCTCGCCTTCCCGGTGATCCTGACGCAGATCTCCATGACCGCGATGGGAATCGTCGACTCGGCGATGGTCGGCAGCCTCGGTGCAACGGAGCTCGGCGCCGTGGGCTTCGGCGGCATCTGGCTGTGGACCTTCGTGTCCTTCTTCGTAGGGACGATGAGCGCTGTCCAGACCTTCGTATCCCAGCGAGAGGGTGCCGGCGCGTCCAGTGAGTGCGGCGCCTGGGCGTGGCAGGGCATCTACGCGCTGGCGCCGATGGGGTTGCTGGCCACGGGCATCCTCTATTTCGGCGCGGAGGACCTGATGCGGCTCCTGGGCCCCTCGGAGGAACTCCAACCGCTTGCCACGAGCTACGTGTCGGTCCGTTCGCTGGGAATCCTCGGGGTGCTCGGCGCGGTAGCGGTGAGCTCGTTCTTCCGCGGCATCGGTGACACCAAGACGCCCCTGTACGCGACGCTCATCGCGAACACCGCGAACGTGGTGCTCGACTACGGGCTCATCTTCGGCGAGCTCGGCCTGCCTCGGCTCGGCGTGACGGGAGCGGGCGCCGCGACGGCGATCGCCGAGTGGATCTACCTGGCGGCGATGATCCTTCCCTTCCTCCGGCCCCTCATCCGCCAGCGCTACCACACCACCCGTCGAACCCCGAGGCCGAGCGACATCCGCCGCCTGCTGCGGACCGGCGCCCCGATCGGCGGCCAGTGGTGGCTCGAGATGGTCTCATTCGCGGCGTTCACCACCCTCGTGGCGAGGATGGGCGACGCCTCGATGGCCGCGAGCCAGGTCTTCGTGGCGCTGCTCTCGATCTCGTTCATGCAGGCAACCGGACTCGCCACCGCGGTCCAGACCCTGGTCGGCCAGTACATCGGTTCGGAGCAGCACGTGTACGCCGAAAAATCGTTCCGGTCCGGACTGAAGCTCGCGGTCTTCCTCGCCGGAGGCATCGCGATCCTCTTCTACTCCGTACCCGAGCTGCTGGTAGGCATCTTCACGGACGATCCAGAGGTGATTCGGCTCGGCGTGCCTCTGATCCTGCTCGGTGCGTTGTTCCAGTTCTTCGACGCCTTCGGAATCGTCGCGGACGGGGCCTTGCGCGGAGCCGGTGACACACGCTGGCCGTTCGTGATCCGCTTCGCCTTGGGGTGGCTGGTCTTCCTCCCGCTGGCCTACTGGATGGGGATCGTGCTGGAAGGCGGCCTCAGCTGGGCCTGGGCGGCTGGCGTCATCGAAGTCTCGCTGCTCTCGATGGCCCTCATCTGGCGCTTCCGCTCGGGCGCCTGGAGACACATCGTGATCTAGCAGCGTGAGCTGCGACGGCTCGCCATCCCGCGAAGATTCGCTGCTCGCGGCGTTGGCGGCTAGATGTCGTCGGGCTGCCGGCTCGAAGCCGGGACGTCGAGGTGTGCGACCACCGGCAGGTGGTCCGACGCCCGACGCGAGGCAGGCGTGTCGTGTGCCGCAACCGAGAGGATCTTCGCGCGATGCGCGTAGACCCGGTCGAGGGCGAACAGGGGCGCAGCCGCGGGGAACGTCATCGGCCAGTCGAAGTTGTGGTGACGCTCCATCACGTCCGTCAGCTGCTGGGTGGCCTTGCACTGACGCCACGTGTTCATGTCGCCGAGCAACACCGCGGGACCGGCCTGGAGCTGCGGGTGCTGAAGCAGTGATGTGACCTGGCGCCGGCGTGTGCGATCGACCAGCGAGAGGTGCGTCGCGACGACCGCGAGCCCGCTGGCAGCTCCGCTGAACTGCACGGCGAGAGCCCCTCGTCGCTCGATGCGCGAGAACGAGATGTCGATCACCGAGACCGCGGTCACGGGGAAGCGCGAGAGAATTGCGTTCCCGAGCTGACCTCGGCGATGCTGACGCGTCACCGCGAATGTGAGGTGCAACCCGAGCGACTCTGCGATGGCCGAGAGCGGACACTCCCCCTGTTCCGGGCGTAGCACCTCCTGCAGCGCGATCACATCCGCACCGAGTTCCGAGATGACGTAACCCGCCCGGGTGGGATCCGGCTTCTTTCGGCCGTTCATGCCGGTCCAGCGATGAACGTTGTAGCTGGCGACCTTGATGCGCGTTCCCATGCGTCTTCGTGTAATCGGCTCGCGGGGCGCCCGAACCAAGGCCAAATACGGCAGGGGCAACGCAGCCGCGCGCTGGGCGACCTTCGAGCGAAATCGCGGGGCGAGGGCACGGTTCATCGAGGCGCGGGCGTTCGCGACGCCGACGCGGCTCGCCTGCCGAACTTTCTGGCGGGCCGTGCTTCTTCTGCTCTTGGCCAAGCTGGCTGCCTTCCTGCGGGCGCTGGAGGGAGCGGCGGCAGACAGGATACGGGTTTCTCGCGTTCCAGCGGGAACCCGGCCCCCAAGCGAACCGCCTCACTCCTAGGGTCCCGTCGGGGCGGGCGGGTTCCACGCGCAGGGACAATCGTTCCCAATCCCCGGAGGGACCGGGGAGGCTCCCCGCCGTGAGCACGCAGGAGTGCCGACGAGACCGTGGATTTGCAGGGGTTTCGCTCTTTGCTCACAAGGCCGACCCGGTCCTGGCCGATACACATGGCAGCCCGGACCCACGCGCGCGACTCAGATGGAGTGCAGTGCGCAACCGGTTCGGACCGCACTCGAGGCTCGGAGCCCATGACCAGGAAGAAGTCCTCGTCCCTCAAGCCCGTCATCGAATCCGACAAGGTCCGCGAAGCTGCACGGGCCCTGATCACAGCCGTGCGGGAGGAGCTCGACAACCGAGCTCTGACTCCCGATGCCTACGCGAAAGCGATCCGAGACATCACCCGCCTGCGCGGGCGCCCTCTGGTCTACCCGATGATCTCGGGCAGCCGCGGCAAGGGAGCGCGCGTCTTTCTCGCGGACGGCACTCGCAAGCTCGACTTCATCTCCGGAATCGGGCAGTACGGCTTCGGCCACAGCGACGACGATCTGCTCGAAACCGCGGTCGCAGCCGCTGCGACGGATGTCGCCTTCCAGGGCCACCTGCTCCCGGGCCCGGAGTACCTCGGTCTCACGCGGGGCCTGCTCCAGCATGCGGGCGTGAACCTCAAGCACGCCTGGCTCTCACTGTCGGGCTCCATGGCGAACGAGAACGCCCTCAAGATCATCTTCCAGAAGCACGCGCCAGCGGATCGGATCGTCGTGTTCGAGAACTGCTTCCACGGTCGCACCCTCGCGACAGCCGAGATGAGCGATCGGCCCGCCTTTCGCGAAGGTCTTCCGCTGCGGGGAAACGTTCTGCAGGTTCCGTTCTACGACCCCGAGCGAGAGGATTCCATCGAGCACAGCGTGCTCGCACTCGAACAGCACTTGCAGCGCTACCCGGGCCAGATCGCCGGCATGTGCTTCGAGATCGTGCAGGGCGAGGGCGGCTTCAAGACCGCACCGCGGGAGTTCTTCACGGCGCTGATGGAACACTGCCGCGACAATGGCATGGCCGTGTGGGTCGACGAGGTGCAGACCTTTGCGCGCACCGGCGAGCTGTATGCATTCCGCACGCTCGACCTCGAGAGCTGGGTGGACGTCGCGACGGTCGGCAAGATCCTGCAGGGGAGCGCCGTTCTCTGCACCAAGGCCTACAACCCCAAAGCGGGCCTCATCGCAGGCACCTACGCGGGCAGCGCTGTCGGCATGGCTGTCGGGGCACGCATCATCGAACGACTCGAAGAGCAGGGCTACCTGGGCCTCGACGGCCGGACCGCCGTGCTCGGGCGGCGGATCGAACGGCGCTTCGAGTCCCTGAAGAAGCGCATGCCACGCGCGGTGGGGCAGCGCTCGGGCATCGGCGCCATGCAGGCCTTCGTGCCGTTCGACGGCTCCCCGGAGATCGCGAAGACCGTCCTGCTCGCCGCATTCGAGGAAGGCCTGATCCTGATGAGCGCCGGCTCGGACCCGACGAAGATCCGCATGCTGCCGCCCTTGAACACGACCGACGAAGAGCTCGAGGCCTGCTTTACGATTCTCGAGAAAGCCATGCGCCGCGTCGCGGAGAAGTGCGAGCTGCCGTGTTGATCCTGCGCCCCACCCGCAAGCGAGATCTCGACGATCTGGTGGCCCTGGCCGGACAGCTCGACTCGATGAATCTGCCGAGCGATCGGGACTTCCTCGAATCGCGCATCGAGATGTCACTTCGCAGCTTCGCGGGTGGAACCCGGCAGCAGGGCATCTACGTCTTCGTACTCGAGGACTCCGAGAACGGCCGCTGCGTGGGCACCTCGGCGATCCTCGCCAAGCATGGCGTTCCGGGAAACCCCTATTACTGGCTCGAGCTCTCGACCGAAGAGCGGCGCAGCGACCAACTCCGCAAGCACTTCGCGCACACGAAGCTCCGCCTTCGCTCCACCGAGGACGGACCCACCGAGATCGGCGGCCTGATCCTCGAGCCGGAGTACCGCCGTCACCCCGAGAAGTGCGGCAAGGCGCTCTCGGTTGTGCGCTTCGCCTACATGTCGATCCACCCCGACCGCTTCCAGCGCCAAGTGATCGCCGAGATGCTCTCGCCCTTCGAGGCATCGGGCGAAAACCTGCTGTGGGAGGCCTTCGGCGCGCATTTCACCGGCATGCCGTTCCGCGAGGCGGATCATCTGTCCGCGCGCAACAAGCAGTTCATCGCCGATCTCTTCCCGCGGGACCCGGTCTACGCAACGCTCTTTCCGAAGCGCGTGCAGGCGGCGATCGGTCAGACGAACGACACCGCGAAGGCCGCCGTCCGGATCCTCGAGAAGGTGGGCTTCCGCAATCTCAATCACGTCGACCCGTTCGACGGGGGTCCCTACTACGGAGCTGCGCGGGACGCGATCTCGTCTGTCTCCGCGCGGCGGGAACTCGTGCTTCCAAGCAACGAGCCGGAAGAGAGCATCCGCCTCAGCGACGCATCGCTGGTGCTCGTCTCGGCCGAAGGGCCGAAGGGCTTCCGGGCCACGGTGCTGGGACTGGACGAGGACGGCGCGCCGCGGGTTTCCAAGACCTATCGAGAAGCGCTCGGCGTCACGGCCGGCGATCGCGTCCACCTGACGCCGCTACCGTGAGTGGACGACTCAGGAGCGTGTCGCGTTGGAGTCACGGAGTGTGGCGCTAGCAACAGGGCGCCTGCGCATCAGTGCCGCCAGCCCGAGGCCGAACAACAAGCCGCTGGCCGGCTCCGGAACCGAGCCCACCACGAAGACACCGGAGCCCGTGGCCTGGTCCGAGTCGGTCAGGTCGAACGTGAATCGAATGCCGATCGAGCTCGCCACGCTCGGGCCCGGGAAGCTCGACAGCGGCATTCCGAAGCTCGCGCCTGGGCTCAGGTTGCCACTCGAGAAGGGATCCACGCTGACGTACGCCGAGTCGGTGTAGAGACTCATGAAATCCTCGCCGTCGATCAGCGACGTGTAGAAGGCCGTGCCCGGCCCCGAGGTGCTGACTGTCGCGCCGTCACCGTCCTGATCGGTGACACCTCCCTGCGCGGAGCCCCCCGTCATCGTGGACGGAGCTCCGATCGGGCCCGTCGGCAGCGAGAGGGTGAGGGTGAGGGTCTGCTTGCCGGGGAGAAGGCTCGTGATGCTGAAGTTGTGCGCGATGGATGGGTCTTCGTTGGAGCTGCCACTGAAGTCGCTGAACTGCCAGCGGCCGGTCGACGAGATGTGAGGCGGCAGGTCGCCGAGACCGAAGTTGAACAGCCCATCGGGACCGGGCGTCGGGATTTCGAGCTGACCCGTCTGCAGGAGTTCGATCCCCTGGTCATCGACACTGGAGACGGATACGTCGATGCGAAGCGCCTGGAGGGGTGGCGCGAGAAGCGCCATCAGGCCGAATCCGAGAGCGGCGCGAAGAACCACACCGCTCCCACGGCGCCCGTGAATGAGGGGGGCAAGAGCCATACGAACTCCAGGTATCCAAACCCGCCATCCGTGGGTGAATGTCCTGCTGCAACAGCTGCGGACGGCGACCCTAACGGACGAAGATGAAGCCAATCTCAACGCGACGATCCGAGTCTTCCGGGGTGCGCGGAAAGCGAATTCGCCGATCCGGCCAGGTGGGATCGCGCTCTTCAGCGAGCCCTAAAGGAACTGGTCTGAGCTTCCGATCAGTAGAAAGACCACGGGAAACGGGTCGATCGCCCTATCCGGCGGACGACCTCGATCCCGGAGAGGGGAAGGCCTGCAGCAGATCGCAGGCCTACCGGGGAGAGCAGGAGATGAATACTTCGATCCTGATCGTGGATTCGCAGCAGCTCGTCCGTGAGGGGCTGCGGGCGATCCTCGCGAGCAACAGCGACTTGGAGGTGATCGGAGACGTGGCGGATGGCCGCAGCGCCGTCACCCTCGCGAGCCAAGAACAACCGGACGTGGTCATCATCGAGGGCCAGCTGCCCCGACTGTCGGGCATCGAGGCAATCCGCCAGATCCGCGAAGAAAGCCCCCAGACAGCGTGCATAGTGCTCTGGTCGCTCCAGGGCTCCACACAGGTCCGCCAGGCGTTGCTCGCCGGGGCCGCCGGATTCGTCTCGAAGGATTCCTCGGCAGAAGATCTCGTCGAAGCGGTCCACACGGTTTGTCAGGGACGCTCGTACCTGGCGCCGACCGTCGCCGACCAGGTGGTGAACGCCCTCCGAGCCCCGAACGACGGCAAGAACGGCGAACTGACCCGTCGACAACGCGAGGTGCTGCAGCTGATCGCAGAAGGTCTCTCCACCAAGGAGATCGCCCTGGAACTGGGCATCTCGATCAAGACTGCACAGACGCATCGGGCGAAGCTGATGCTCCGTGTTGGTGTTCGAAAGGCCTCCGCACTGGTCCGCTATGCGATCCGAGAGGGAATCGTCTCGGCGTGATCTGACTCGCCCCGCAAGTTTACTTGCTCTTTGGTCGTTAGTTCACATAGGTAGACCTGCCTACGTCATTTCTCTACCCTCGACTCGTCGATCGTTTAGTCTGGGATAAGGGGCACGAATGACGAGCATCCTCTTGGTTGACGATCACGAGCTGCTGCGTGAAGGGCTCGGGACGATGATCGATTCGAAGGACCAGCTAAACGTCGTCGGACACGCCAACGACGGCCTCGAGGCCATCAACCTCGCGGAGAAGCTGCATCCCGACGTCACCGTGATGGACATCCGGCTCCCCCACCTGTCGGGCATCGACGCAACCAGCGAAATCGTCAAGCGAGACCCCGGCGCCAAGGTGATCATCCTCTCGGTTCACGAGAAGCAGAGCGTCGTCGAGAACTCGTTTCGCGCCGGAGCCATGGCCTACGTGGTGAAGAGCGCGGGCTCGAATGAGCTCTTCGAAGCCATCGACGCCGTCTGCCAGGGCAAGTCGTATCTCTCTCCTGCTGTCACCCAGGCCATGCTCGACTCGATCACGACCCACAAGCAGAAACCTGGAGACGGCTCCGCCTTCGCGTCGCTGACGAAGCGGGAGCGAGAGGTGCTCCAGCAAATCGCCGAGGGCCTAGGCAACAAGGAGATCGCCCAAGCCCTTCAGATCTCGCCCCGAACCGTCGAGAGCCACCGGGCGAGCCTGATGAAGAAACTCGGCGTCCACAAGGCCTCGGGCTTGGTGCGAATCGCGATCCGCGAGGAGCTCGTCGCGCCCTGACCGACGCCTTCGGGTGAACGCCCGAGCCTTGTCGGTAGAATCACCGAGCGACACTTGCACGAAGTGATCCAGGAAAATGCGCTCTTGACTCGATGCGATTCTTCGCTCGCCAAGCCGAAGAGTCGCTCATGCGAGTTCCCGAGGAGCGCAACTCATGAACGACGTTCTTGCGCCGACCCACTCCGAAGTGCAGCTCGGCGACGCCGCACGGGCGATTCTCGAAGCCCGTGCAGAACCGCGCGTGGGAGTCGACTTTCCCGTTCAGGTTTTCAGCGGCGACTTCTCCGGTCCGCTTTCGGCCCGCGCCAGGGACATCAGTGTGGACGGCGTGTGCCTCGCCACCACGTCGATGCTCAGCTTCAAGGCGATCCGGCGGCTACGCCTCGACCTCGCGAGCGGACCCCTGGAGCTGAACGCCGAGGGGCGCTGGCAGACCGACGCGACGAGCGATGACTCGACGCTCACGGGCGTGAAGTTCACGAATCCCGACAAGGGAGCGGTCTCCCAGCTCTGGAGCGTCGTGAACGACGCCCGCACGGAGCTGGGACTCTTCCTCTTCGAACGCTCGGATCTCAGTGATCTCTCTGCCGACGACGTAACGAGCCTCGCCGACTGCAGCCGCTATCGCCTGGTAGCGGCGCGCCGCCGGATCTACCAACAGGACGAGTGCCAGCCTGGCGACGACTCAATCTTCGTGGTCCTTCGCGGCGAGGCCAGCCTGAGGGTTCGGCTCGGAAAGCGTCGGGAGACAATTCTCGAGCGACTCACGCCGGGCAGCCTTTTCGGTGGGCTCCCCGCCGTTGCCGACCTGCCCAACCAGGAATCGGCCGTCGCAGACTCACAGGTGACGCTGCTGGAGATTTCGCGCACGTCGTGCACATACCTTCATTTCGCAAGGCCGCTACTCGCGCAACGTCTCGCGCGCATCATAACGCGCGCTCAGCTTCGTCGTTCGCACAGGTCGGTCGAACTCGCGTCTCTATCCGCCTGAGAAAACATTTCGACTACCCGTTCATGGTATAGTGCCACCGATGCTGATCGGCCCCCGAGAGTTGGGGCGTGTCCTGATCGTTGAAGACAACGTCCCTCTCCGAACGGCAATTGCCGCGCTGCTCCGAGACTCCGGTGCGGAGGTGCTCGAGGCAGGAACCGAGCGAGACGCGATCGCTCTGTTGAACCCGCCTCCCGATCTCATCATCTGCGATGTCTATCTCCCAGATGGGTCGGCGCTGAAGATCCTCGAGACGGCGCTGCACCTGTCACCCGAGCCCGTGAAGATCGCGGTCAGTGGACACGCCTCGGCCGAGGAGGCGTTCCAACTCGCCAAGCTGGGAGTTCTCGCTTACCTCGCGAAGCCCTTCAGCCTCGCAGAGTTGTCGGGAACGATCGAGCGCGTTCTGGAAGCACCGCCGGACATCGACACAATGCTGCGGGCGAGCGTCGGACAGGTTCCCATGCGGGAGCTACAGCAACGGGTTCGCAAGGTGATGGTCGGCCAGGCGCTCGCGCTCACCCGGGGAAGCCGCAGTGGTGCGGCGCGCCTCCTCGATGTGTCACGTCAGGCGATCCAGCAGATCACCCGGGGCAACAGAGAGCGCGCGGCCGCCGCAAACAGCGCCGAGCGCCCTCGCGTCACGCGGTCGCGTTCCTCGTAGATCTGATCGGCTGGGAGTCCGAGCCAGTCCGGCCAAGAGGCCCTCCGTCGAGCGCGCCCGGCGCACGCGGGCCAGCAGCCGCGATGCGGTCGTAGCAGGTAACATCCGGCCGCGACAGCAGCGGCAGTTCGTGCACAACCAACGGCTGGACGGAGATCCCTTGGCAGTCCGCGACCAAGAAGAAGACAAGCTGGAGGCAGTCGGACGCCTTGCGGGCGGCGTCGCCCATGACTTCAACAACCTCCTGACGACCATCGGCATATACGCGGAGCTGGTCCTGGCGGGCCTCTCCACCGATAGCCCCCTCCGCAAGCAGGTCGAGCAGATCCAGGAGGCGAACCGCCAGGCGGCGGCTCTCACCCAGCAACTCCTCACCCTCGGCCGGCGCAGCCACGTCTCGATCGATTGCATCAACCTGAACGAGGTGGTCTCCGATGCCGAGGCGATACTGCGTGATCTTCTGCGCGACGACACGAAGCTCGAGTTGCAGCTCGCCCCGGAGTTACAGCCGATCTGGGGCAACGTCGATCAGCTGCGGCAGATCCTCGTCAATGTCGCCCTCAACGCGCGCGACGCAATCACGGGACCCGGACTCCTCTCGATCGAGACGTCCCGTTGCTCGGCCAAGACGCTCGCCGAGCGCGGCATCTCCGAGACACCGGCCAGCGACGAGTACGTGCTGCTTCGCGTGAGCGACTCCGGGACCGGGATGGACCCCGAAACCCGGAGCCGCGCCTTCGATCCGTTCTTCACCACCAAGGAGCCGAAGCAGAGCGCGGGTCTCAGCCTGGCAATCGTTCACGGAATCGTCAGCCAGGCAAACGGCCACGTCCTCCTCCAGAGTGAGCCCGGAGAGGGCACGCGCTTCGAGCTCTATTGGCCGCTCGCCATCTCGAAGACCGAAAGCGCGTCGGCCAACTCGCAGCCCCCCGGCGAGAAGGTGAGAGAGCCACTCGACGGACCTGCCTGACCCGCTCGCCTCGAGGCCGTACCCGATCGGCGACGCCCAACCACGCCCCTGGATCCGCTCCACATCGCGAAGGGAGCGAAACACGTGACCCCGGCTGGGCTCGCAGAGGATCAGATTCGGTAGGCTCTCTTCCCGCACGAAACCGCCCGTCGCCGAGTGGCGTCAGATCGGTAGCGAACGGAGGTATCCATGACCCATCGACGCGGACTCCCCGCGGCGCTCTTGCTCGTGTTCGGGCTTGCAACTACTGGAAGCGCCAAGGATTTCTGGATCGAGCCCGACCCCGCCCTGTCGCGCGAGGGCGTCCACTCGCGCTTCGCCGAGCTGGCCCGGAACGCCGCCGACAGCGTCGTCAACGTGCACACCTCGAAGACGGTCTCCCAACCCCAGGGCCTGTTCCCCGACTTCTTCCGAATGCCCGGAACGCCAAACCGCCCCGGCCGACCTCACCCTCGGCAACAACCGCTCCAGCGACGCGTCCCCAGCATGGGAACGGGCTTCGTGATCTCTTCGGACGGCCACATCCTCACGAACCATCATGTCATCGATGGGGTCGACGAGATCGAGGTGCGCTTCCACGACGGAACGAGCGCGAAAGCCGAGGTCGTGGGCGAAGACCCGAAGACCGATCTCGCACTGATCCGCGTGAAGGACATCGACGGTCTGAAACCGCTGGTCCTAGGCGACTCCGAAGAAATCCTGTCGGGCGACTGGGTGATCGCGATCGGAAATCCCTTCGGACTGAGCCACACGGTCACCGTCGGCATCGTGAGCGCCAAGGGTCGGCAGATTGGCCACGGGCCCTACGATGACTACATCCAGACCGATGCCGCCATCAATCCCGGAAACTCGGGAGGTCCCCTCCTCAACGTTCGCGGCGAGGTGATTGGGATCAATACGGCCATCAACCCTGCGGCCAACACGATCGGCTTCGCGGTTCCCGTGAATCTGGCAAAGTCGATCCTCAGCCAGCTTCGGGATCGGGGGCACGTCGAGCGCGGCTGGCTCGGTGTCGGCATCCAGGGAATCAACGAAGACCTGCAGGCAGCCTTCGAGTTGCCGGACCGCCGGGGTGCACTCGTCTCCCAGGTGAGCGAGGGCAGCCCTGCCGACGAGGCGGGATTCCAGCGAGGAGACGTGATCGTCCGCTTCGACGGCCACCCCGTAGAGGAGATGCGGGAGCTTCCGGGCCTCGTCTCCGCCACGACGATCGGCAAGAAGCTGAAGGTCGAGGTCCTCCGCAAGGGCGAGAAGAAGACCCTGGAGGTGAAGATCGGCCGGCTCGAAGATCCACGGCAGATCGCGAGCACGCGCGGGCTCGAAGACTTCGAAGACCTCGGCTTCGAGGTACACGACCCGACACCGGCTCTGCTCGCGCGCTACGGCCTCGACGAGACGAAGGGCGTGATCGTGACGGCCGTCCAGCCCGTGAGTCCCGCCGAAGAAGCGGGCCTGCAGCCGGGAGACGTGATACTCGAAGCGGAGTTCGATGCGATCGACGATGCCGCGGATCTGCGGAAACGACTCGGAGATCTCGAGTCCGCAGTGCTCTTGTACTCCCGCGGTGACTCCACCGTCTTCACGACGATTCGACGCATGTAGGCGCAACCATCCGATGCAGCAGGCGTTGTGCAGTACACAGATAGCGTCTCGCCCGTGACTTCCCCGTGGCGCCCCTCCCACGCTTCCGGCTCCTGCATACGCTGATGGGTTTGAGGCGTCGCGGCGCGTGAGCGAGCCCCGCACGATTTACTACGACCACGCACGAGACCCCGACGAGCAACCCGCATTTCCGCGCGGCGAAGCGGGGGCGGTGATCGTCGAGTCCGGCGGCAGGTGGATCTCCGAGACCGAGGTCCAGATCGGCCCCAATTCCCACTGCGCACTCGTCCACCACGGTGTCGCGGACGAACTCACCGCACTTCCCGATGCCCGCGGCCGCGCCGGCAGCGGCCGCGACCTGCTGCTGGCGCCGGGCGCCGCCGAAACTGCGGCGCACATCTTCTACGAGGCGGACCGCAAGACCTACGGGGCCAGCTACGACTTCCTGGCCCTTGCCCAGGAGATCCCCGAGGCGATCCATTACCGGATTGCCATCGACAACCGGGAATACCAGCAGACCCTGTCACAACTGCAGTTCCTGTCGACGACCGCGGCCAGGCATGGGCGCGGCCTGCGGATCCGTCTCTAGCTGTCCGCAGGTTTCAAGCCGAGCAGGATCTCCTTCGCCTTGGCGTCCATGCTCCCCGGTTTTCCGTACTCGCGTCCGACCTCGTAGCCGCGGCGAAGCCCGGGACGCTGCTTGCAGGCGTCGAACCATCGGCGGACGTTCGGGAACTTCTCGTCCATCGAGATGCCCTGGCTCTTGTAGGTGATGATCCAGGGCCAACACGCCATGTCGGCAATCGAGTAATCGCCGCAGATGTAATCGCGGTCGGCAAGGCGCTTGTCGAGCACGCCGTAGAGACGCTCCGCCTCGCGGGTGTAGCGATCGATCGCATACGGGACGGGCTCCGGCGCGTACACCCGGAAGTGACCGTTCTGACCGAGCATCGGGCCGAGGCCGCCCATCTGCCACATCAGCCACTGGATGACGTCGTAGCGCGCGTGCGGCTCCTCGGGGAGGAAGCGACCGGACTTCTCGGCCAGGTAGATCAAGATCGCACCGGACTCGAAGATGGCGAGGGGTTCGCCACCGCCGACGGGATCGCGGTCGACGATCGCGGGCATGCGGTTGTTGGGGCTGATCTCGAGGAAGCTCGGCGCGAACTGCTCTCCGCGTCCGATGTTGACCGGCACGACCTCGTAGTCGAGCTCCATCTCCTCGAGCGCGACGGAGATCTTCCAGCCGTTGGGGGTGGGCCAGTAGTAGAGGTGGATCATGGGGCCATTCTAGTCGACCGCACGAGGCCAGCCGCTTGGACTCCCCGTCGCGGAGAAAGTCGCGAAACCCAGGGGCGGCTGCGGGGTTGAGGCATCCGTGCAGTCGAAACCGGAACGAGGGAGAAAAGAAGTGATGACGATACACACCCTTCTAGCCATCGCGGCCACCCTTCTGTTGGTAGGAGTCTCTGCCGGAGCGAGCACTGCCTCGACAGAGACCTGTCGGGAGGCGTGCTCGAGTGGCCGCCAGAACTGCATGAACGCTCGAAAGCTCGCACACCGCAGCTGTCGCAGCGGCTGCCGCGAGAGCGTCAGGGACGCCGTCGCCGGTGCGCGCGTCATCTGCGACGAGCAGGAACTGAGCAAGAAGACCTGCCGCAAGCTCGTGTTGCGCACGTTCCACACTGCCCACAAGGCCTGCCGGACCAATTGTCGCGAAGAATCCCAACAGGCGAAGATCATCTGTCGGACCGGGCGCCGAGCCTGCGCAGCGACCTGCTCGGACCCGATCGATCCCGTCCGCCGCGACGCCTGCGTGGACGACTTCGACGGCTGTCGCGAAGGGCTCGACACTTGCGTGGATGTCTGCCGTGACGAAAGAGAGGCCGCCATCGAAGCCTGTCATGAACAGATCGCCGACCTCTGCGATCCGGACGTGCTTCGCGAGTGCCTCCGCGATGCACGTGGCGGATCCCGCTCGTGCGCAAGCGACTGCCACGGCGACACCACCTGCGCGCAGGATCTCCGGGAGTGCATCGGAGACAGCGTCGAGGAGCCGGGCGACGGTGGCGCGAGCTGAAGCTCGCGGGCAGGTCTTCGAAGGACTTCCGCTCGGCCACGCTTCCGCTGTAGAATTGGACGCCGCGCGACCAAAGGCGCAAAGGAGAAAGGCATGATCCTCGGAGTCCACCATCCCGCCCTGTCCGTCCCCAGCCTCGAGCAGGCCCTCGACTTCTACTGCGGCAAGCTCGGATTCGAGACGGTCATGAACGCCGAGATCCCGCCGGGCATCCCGCCCCTCAACCAGGCTTTCGGGCTCGATGACGCCGGCTGCAAGGTGGCGATCATCAAGCGGGGCAACTCGTGCATCGAGCTCTTCGAGTTCCAGGCCGAGGACACACCGACCGCAGACGTGAACCGCCCGGTCAACAAGCACGGAATCACCCACATCTGCCTGGCGGGCGACGACTACGAGAACGACTACGAGTTCCTGAAGGATGCCGGAGTCGTCTTCAATACCGGACCCCAGGGCGAGAGCCCGTCGCGTTGGGCCTATGGACGAGACCCGTTCGGCAACGTGATCGAACTGCTCGAGCACGACCCGGCGAGCCCGTCCTCGCTGCGCTTCGACGCCTGAGAGGAATGCGGGTCAGGAGACCCCTGCTTCCTCCGCTTCCAGCCTCTCCTGCACCTTGTCGAGGTCACCCAACTCCCCGAAGCCGGAGCGCGTCCGCGAGAACTCGGGACGGACGGCCTCGATGGGGTCCCGGAGATCGTCGATGTAGCCGAGCGCGTAGGCGCCCTGCGCGTAGCCCATCAGGCGCAGAAGCGACTCGGGCAGGTCCTTCGCCACCTCACGAGGCACAGAGAGGTACTGGTTCTCTTCCTGGCGCAGCCAGGCGACCGCGTAGGTGACGTTCATCCCGGTCCGGGTGTGGTCACTCTTGTTCGCGCCCCCGCCGTGGTACACCCCGCCCGTGTAGAAGAGAACCGAGCCCTTCTCCATCTCCGCCGGCTCCGTGTCGCTCTCCTTGAAGCGGAGCTTGTCGGCGAGCTTGTGGCTGCCCGGGATCACCCGCGTGGCGCCATTCTCCTCGCGGAAGTCGGTCATCGCCCAGATCGTGTTGCACTGAACCTGGTAGCTATCCGGAAACGGGAAGAAGTCGAATGCCCACTGGTCGCGGTGGATGTCCTGGCCTGTTTCGCCCGCTCCGATCGCGATCGTCTGCGTGAGGTGGAGGTGAAAGTTCGACGCGTGAGAGAGGACCTGCTTGACAGCACCGAGCACGACCGGATTCTCGACCAATTCGCGGGCCGTCTGCGAACGCGCGATCAGCCCGCCGACGCGCTGGGTCTTCCGCCCGCTGAAATCGTCGGGGCCGCACGGAACCGCGTCGAGCCAGGGCTTCAACTCGTC
>JAYGDB010000025.1:0-10614 GCA_046583095.1 Myxococcota bacterium
TCCGCGACCCGTCCCGGGGTCAGGAAGATTCCCGCCCCGATGACTGAAGCCACCAGCAGGAAGGTGGCATCAGTCAGGGTGAGCTCGCGGCTCAGCCGATCTCGGAGAGGGCCATCGCCCAACCCGCCGCTCATGCCGCCCTCTGAGACGTCACGGCTGCCGGCGTCCGATCAACTCAGAAACGGAATCAGCAGCAACGCGACGATGTTCACGAGCTTCAGCATCGGGTTGATGGCGGGGCCCGCGGTGTCCTTGTAGGGATCGCCCACGGTATCGCCCGTTATCGCCGCCTTGTGGGCGTCCGAGCCCTTGCCGCCGTACGCACCCGACTCGATGAATTTCTTGGCGTTGTCCCAGGCGGCGCCGCCCACGGTCATCGAGATCGCCATGCACAGACCACAGACGATGGAGCCAATCAACACGCCGCCGAGTGCCTGGGTGCCCAGGCCAGGGATGAACGCGACAGCGATCGGGACGGCGATCGGGATCAGCGCCGGAACGATCATCTCCCGCAACGCCGAGCGCGCCACGATGTCGACGCACTGGCGATAATCCGGGCGAGTCGTGCCTGCCATGATCCCGGGGTCCTGGAACTGGCGCCGAACCTCCTGCACCACCTCGTTGGCGGCCTTGCCGACCGCGCTCATCGCGAACGATGCGAAGACGAACGGCAGCACGGCTCCGATGAAGAGACCGGCTAGCACCGCCGGCTCCGAGAGAGAGAAGCTCGTAACGATGTCCCTCGCCCTGAGCTCTTCGATGAAGGTCGCGAAGAGCACGACGGCCGCGAGGCCCGCCGAGGCGATCGCATAACCCTTGGTGACGGCCTTCGTCGTGTTCCCGAAGGCGTCGAGGGGATCCGTCACCTTGCGGACGTCGTCGCCCAACTCCGCCATCTCGGCGATGCCACCCGCGTTGTCGGTAATCGGCCCGTAGGCATCGATGCCGACGATCAGACCCGCCAGGGCGAGCATGCTCATGGCCGCAATCGCGACGCCGTACATGCCCGCAAGTTCGTGGCAACCGATGATCGCGGCCACGATGACGATCACCGGAACCAGCGTGGAGTTCATCCCCACCGCGAGGCCGCTGATCACGTTGGTTCCGTGTCCGCCCTCGCTGGCAGCGGCGATCTTGTCGACCTGCTTCGAGCCGTCCCCCGTGTAGACATCGGTGATCCACAGCATCACGCCGGTCACACCACCTCCAATCAGAGCGCACAGCCACACGGCCATGCCCGACAGACCGACCTTTTCAAAAGCGATCAGACTGTTCGCACCGAGCAACAGCCCGAGCATCACGACGGTGGCAACGCCCAAGCCGATGTACATCGCGCGCATGACGGCGGGTTGGTCACCCTCGGCAGGCTCGGAGATGCGCACGAACGGAAGTGCCACCAGCGAGCCCACGATGCCAGCTGCACCGACGACGAGGGGATACAGGAACATCTCGTCGTTTTCCGGAAACACGATGTGCGCGAGCAACATGCCGGCCGCCGCCGTCACCCCGTAGGTCTCGAAGAGGTCGGCGGCCATGCCCGCGCAGTCACCGACGTTGTCACCCACGTTGTCGGCGATCACGGCGGGATTCCGGGGATCATCCTCGGGGATGTTCGCCTCGACCTTGCCGACGAGGTCCGCGCCCACGTCTGCGGCCTTCGTGAAGATGCCGCCACCCAGACGCGCGAAGACCGAGATCAGCGAACCGCCGAAGGCCAAGCCGATCAGCGCGTCGGGCTTCGTATGTCCGGTCGCGTCCATCACCGCGACGATCAAGCCCATCGTCAGGAGGCCCAGCCCCACCACCATCAGACCCGTCACGGCACCGCCCCGGAACGACAGCGAGAAGGCCTTCTGGAAGCCCGTAGCGGCGGCCTCGGCAACGCGCACGTTGGCGCGCACGGAGACGTTCATGCCGATGAAGCCGGCCGCCGCGCTCGCCACGGCGCCGAGCACGAAGCCGCCCGCATACCACAGGTTGAGTCCGAACCCGATGATCAGCAGGACGGGCACGCCCACCAAGGCCACCGTGCGATACTGACGGCTCAGGAAGGCGATCGCGCCCTCCTTGATGGCCTCCGCGATGTCGTTTGCACGCTCGTTCGTCGCCGGCGCCTGCAGGACACTGCGGTACAGGATCCCGCCCACTACGAGGGCGAGTACCGAAGTCGCGAGAGAAATAGCGATCACAGACATTTGGTTCTCCACGAAGCTGGAGGGACGGATTCGAGTTCGAAGCCGTTCGGCGCTGATCGACCAGGGGCCGCGAGTCACCAGTTGTGCCGGACGTCGCAGGCTTTCGGGCGGCGCGAAAACTAGGCGTGCGGACCCGAAAAGTCCAGCCCGCATTGGGTTTTCTCGCCTTCGTGCCGCGCCCGGTTAACCACGTTGCGGGGGCGAACCCCGCGGGTGGAGGGTCCCCGCCTCGCTATGCTCCGCCAGCGCTCGATGAGGGGGAGGAGAAGCGCCGATGGGCCTGCAGACCGCGACCGGAGCAACTGCCCTCCTCGAGGCGGCGGCCGCAGCGGGCGTCGATACCTGCTTCGCGAATCCCGGTACCACCGAGATGCCCCTGGTCGCCGCACTCGATCGGGTCCCACAGATCCGTGCGATCCTGGGCCTCTTCGAAGGCGTCTGCACCGGCGCGGCCGACGGTTACGCGCGACTCACCCGGCGTCCGGCCCTGACCCTGCTCCACCTGGGACCGGGCTTCGCGAACGGCATCGCCAACCTCCACAACGCGCGGCGCGCACGCAGCGCCATCGTAAACTTGATCGGGGATCAGGCCAGCTGGCACCTCGCGGCCGACGCCCCCCTGACCTCGGACATCGTGTCTCTCGCGAATCCGGTCTCGGGATGGGTCCGCACTGCCGCTTCCGCCAAGGCCATGCCGGCCGACATCGCCGACGCCATCGCCGAGGCGACCGGGCCACCCGGCAAGATCGCCAGCTACATCCTGCCCGCAGACTTCCAAGCCGAGACCGTGGACGCGCATCCCGTCGTCGTCCACCCGAAGTCGCCGCCAAGAACCGCGTCCGAGCGGATCGACGAGATCGCTGGGCAACTGCGCGACGCGGGGCCCCGCGGCATCCTTCTGTTGGGCGGTGCCGCACTCGGCGAGGCGGGACAGCGATCGGCGGCACGAATCAGCGCGGCCACGGGCGCGCGCACGATTGTCGAGACGTTCCCGGCAGTCTGGGAACGAGGTGCAGGCCTTCCCGTCTTCGAGCGACTCCCGTACTTCCCAGAGCAAGCTCGTGAGAACCTGTCGGATGCCGAGATCATCGTTCCCGCCGGTGCGCTGCCGCCCGTCGCGTTCTTCGGATACCCGGGACAGCCAAGCGATCTCGCACCCGAAGGCAGCCTGCGCTCGTTGGCCTCGCCGGAAGAGGACGTCGTCTCCGCGCTGGAAGCCCTCGCCTCGGCACTGGGGGACAAGCGAGCCGCACCGACGGATGCTTCCCTCCCGGACGCCCCCAGCGGCCCTCTGAACTCCGCGACCGTTGGCGCCGCCCTCGCACGTTGTCTGCCCGAGGGCGCCATCGTGATGGACGAATCAGCAACGACCGGGCTCCCCTTCTACGCGCTGTCAGCCGGGGCTCCCCCGCACACCCTGATGACGCTAACGGGTGGGGCGATCGGCCAAGGGCTCCCGGTTGCGACCGGGGCTGCGATTGCGTGCCCCGACCGCAAGGTAATTGCATTCCAGGCCGACGGCAGCGCTGCCTACACGTTGCAGGCTCTGTGGACCCAGGCTCGCGAAAATCTCGACGTCGTCACCCTGCTCTGCTCGAACCGCGCGTACCGGATCCTGCAGGTCGAGCTCGCACGAGCCGGGATCGCCGAGCCGGGCCCGCAGGCGCAGCGCATGACCCAGCTCGACGCACCGGCACTCGACTGGGTTTCCCTCGCCCGCGGCTTCGGAGTCCCCGCGACCCGGGTCGACAGCGCCGAGGCGCTCGTCGAAGCGTTGCCCCGGGCCCTCGCGGAACCCGGCCCCCAACTCATCGAGATGATCATCGCCTAGCCTTCCGACGCCTGCGGGCGGTCCGCTCGATGCGCCTGGCTTCGATTGACGGCACTGAGGACGGCTTCCAGGGATGCCTCCACGGTGTTTTCGTGGCAACCTACGCCGAAGAGCGGCTTCCCGTCTTCGGTGATCACTTCCACATAAGCGACTGCGGTTGCGTCCTCACCGGTTCCGACGGCGTGCTGCCGGTAGTCGCTGATTCGCACGGAGACCCCGCACTCGGTGCGGAGTGCATCGACGAACGCCGCGATCGGACCGTTGCCACAGCCCTCGACGCTTCGCTCGACGCCATCCTGTCGAATCACCGCAACCAGTCGGTCCTCTACGTCGTGACCGCCGTGCTCCCGATAGTGCACCAACTCGAAGGGCTCCCTGCAGCCGAGGTACTCCTGACCGAAGGCCTCCCAGACCGCCTTCGGAGAGAGTTCTTCACCCGTCTCGTCTGCAATGCGCTGGACGACCTGCCGGAACTCGACCTGCAGGCGGCGAGGCAGCCGCAGCCCCCGATCCCGCTCGAGGACATAGGCAATCCCTGCCTTGCCGGACTGGCTGTTGATGCGGATCACCTCGTCGTAGGCGCGTCCCACGTCGCCGGGATCCATGGGCAGGTACGGAACCTCCCAGGAGTCATCTTCGCCGAGCGCTTCCAGCCCCTTCTTGATGGCGTCCTGGTGGGAGCCCGAGAACGCTGTGAAGACGAGGTCGCCCGCGTACGGATGCCGCGGATGGACGGGCAGTCGGTTGCAATGCTCCGCCACGCGTACCAGGTGATTGATGTCGGAGAGATCCAGTCCCGGATCTACGCCCTGGGTCAGGAGATTGAGCGCCAGGGTCACGACATCGACGTTTCCGGTCCGCTCCCCGTTGCCGAAGAGAGTCCCCTCGACACGCTCCGCTCCGGCCATCACCGCCAACTCGGCGGCCGCGACCGCGCAGCCCCGGTCGTTGTGAGGGTGCACGCTCAGGACGATCGCGTCGCGCTGCCGGATGCTGCGTCCGAAGGCCTCGATCTGGTCGGCATAGACGTTCGGAGTAGACATTTCGACGGTGGCGGGCAGATTCAGGATCACGGGCCGCTCGGGGGTCGGCTCCCAGACATTCATGACGGCCTCGCAGATCTCTACCGCGTAGTCGATCTCGGTGCCGCTGAAGCTCTCCGGTGAGTATTCGAAGCGCAGGTCGCTCTCGGGCATCGCCCCTGCCCGCTCTCGCACCCGCTCGGCGCCGCGGACAGCGATCTCCGTGATTCCGGCCTTCTGCTGCCGGAAAACGACACGACGTTGCAGCGGTGAGGTCGAATTGTAGAGGTGCACGATGCCTCGACGAACGCCACGCAGCGACTCGAGGGTCGCGTCCACCAGATCGTCCCGCGCCTGCGTGAGGACCTGGATGCTGACGTCCTCGGGGATGAGATCCTCTTCGATCAGCTGCCGCACGAAGTCGTAGTCGGTCTGGGATGCGCTCGGGAAACCGACCTCGATCTCGCGGAAGCCCATCTCGACGAGGCACGCGAACATCCTGAGCTTGCGGTCACCGCCCATCGGCTCAATCAGAGCCTGGTTGCCGTCTCGCAGGTCGACACTGCACCAGATCGGTGCACTCTCGATCACGCGATCAGGCCAGATCCTGTCTGGCAGACGCATTGGGGCAAAGGGCTGGTAGCGGCGCATGACCTCTCTCCTCCTTGGAGATGTTCTCCCGCGGAGCCGTCGGAGAGGTTCTTTCCCAGGTGCAGCCAGACAAACCCAGATGCACGAAACCCTCTCCGGCCGGTCCGGCGAGAGAGGGTTTCGCGTGGGTTGGATGTTCGATCCGTCGACGCGCTAGGCCTCTCCCGCCCTGCTAAGCAGCAGGATTCCAAGAAGCAGCTCGAGGTTCGCGATCTGAATCGGCATCGTGGCTCAAGTGTCTAGCACCTTATCCGACACCTACCAGTGCCAGCCGGTCGCCCCATCTCCCGGCCACTGCGCGCAGCAACCCGGGAGAACGCGCGAGCCCCGGGTCCCGCCTTGCGGTCTCGAAGGCCGCTTGGCGTGCGATCCCGAGAAGTCGCTGATCCCGAAGCAGATCGGCCACGCGAAGGTCGGGCAGGTGCCCGCTCTGCCGGGTGCCGAGAAACTCCCCCGGACCGCGGATCCGGAGGTCCGCGTTGGCGATTTCGAAGCCATCCGTGGTCGAGAGCATGGCCTTGAGACGCTCCTCCCCGGAGGTCGGCAGCTCGTGGTTCTCGAGAGTTCCCGAGGTGCTGCGGCGGAGCGCACGAGAGACCAGGACGCAGGTGCCGGGACGCTCGCCGCGGCCGACCCGACCGCGAAGCTGGTGAAGCTGCGCGAGCCCGAAGCGCTCCGCATGCTCGATGACCATCAGCGTGGCTGTCGGGATGTCGACCCCCACCTCGATCACAGTCGTCGAAACGAGGATCTGACTCTCACCCCGCTCGAAGCGCTGCATGACCGCCCGGCGCTCCTCCGCCTCCAGGCGTCCGTGCACGATGTCCACCTTGGACTGGGGAAACGCCCGGGCGATTCGTTCGGCCGACTCGATGGCCGAGCGCAGATCGGACCGCTCACTCTCCTCGACGAGCGGGTAAACCACGTAGGCCTGCTCGCCTCGTGCCATCGCCTCCTCGACCAGCTGTGACACCGCCGCACCCTCCCCTTCCCGTAGCAGGAGGGTCTTCACCGGGCTGCGGCCCGGCGGGAGCTCGTCGATCACCGAGCAGTCGAGATCGCCATACAACGTGAGGGCCAGGGTCCGTGGGATGGGCGTTGCCGTCATGACGAGGGTATGCGGATGCCGGGCATCGTCCCGCTTGGCGCCGAGTGCCTGGCGCTGCAGGACTCCGAAGCGGTGCTGCTCGTCTACGATCACGAGCGCGAGCTTCGCGAAGGCAACGCCCTGCTGGACGAGAGCCTGGGTCCCGACTACGAGATCGATCTCGCCCGCCGCGAGCCGCGCCTTCGTGGCTTCGGCTTCGGCCTTCGGAAGCGAGGCAGTCAGCAGTGCAACCTCCAGGTCGAGAGAGTCCCTCGATCCCTCGACCAGGCGCCGCAGAGTTCGAGCATGCTGCTCTGCGAGCAACTCGGTGGGTGCCATCAGCGCGACCTGCATCCCGTTTGCAGCGACTGCGGCGGCCGCCAGGAACGCCACGGCTGTCTTGCCGCTGCCGACGTCCCCCTGGACGAGGCGGTTCATCGGGTGTGGCCTCGCCAGATCGTTCCGGATCTCCTGCCACACCCGACTCTGCGCATTGGTGAGCTGAAACGGCAGTGCTTTCGGGAATGCCGAGATGCGCTCGCCGGACACGTCGAGTGCAATGCCCGGGAGCCTTGCGGTCTCTCCGTGGCGAAGGGCGAGTCCCAGCTCCAGCAAGTAGAGCTCCTCGAGAACGAGTCGTCGGTGGGCCGCAGAGGAGAAGGCCTCGTACTCTTCGAGGGACGACTCGAAGGGCGGTGCGTGGACGATCCGCAGGGCTTCGGCGGGCTCGGGCAGAGCCTGCTCGCGCACCAGCAGATCGGGCAGGTGTCCCGTCGTCAGATCCGCGTGTTCCTCGACCGCGCACTCGATCAGCCCGCGAAACGTGCGGGCCGGGACGCCCTCGGGCGTCGGGTAGCGCGGCACGATCCTGCGCAGCGTGTCCAGGCGCAGAGCGAGTTGCTCCTCGGCCTGCTCGGGGTCTCCCCCGTCGATCACCTCTACCTCCGGGTGGACGAGTTGCTTCGTAAAACGGTGCCGGCGGACGTCCCCAGTCACCAGGATACGCGTCCCCTTCTCGAGTCCGGCCAGCGCGGAGTCGCCGCCGTGGAACCACTTGAGCGAGATGCTACCCGTGGAGTCGCCGACGACCGCCTCGACGACCCGCCCCAGTCGCCCGCCCCGCGTGCGCGCCGTCGCCGAACCGGTGCTCTGGACTTCGGCGATGAACGTAGACCGCCCGCCCACCTCCAGATCTCCGACGTCGACCAGGGCACGGCGATCGTCGTATCCGCTGGGAAGGTGAAACAGCAGTTGCTCGACGCGCTCGAGCCCCCGGCGCGCCAGGCTCTTGGCCCGCTTGGCGCCAACACCCGGGAAGACCGTAAGCGGTCGAGTCAGGGCCTCGTGTGGCCAGTCCGGGGACTCGAACGGCGCAAGCACGACGCGTGCCGCGCGCAGCCGTTCGATGCGCGCCTCGTTCTCTTCGGACACCTCGCCTTCCAGGGATTCGACGATCTCAGCCAGGGCCGCCCGTAGCGATGCCGGCAGAGCGCCTTCGAGGAGTCGGCGGCAGGCCTTCGCGACCGAGGGCTCGAGGTCGCGAACGCGACCCAAGTGGGCGAAGTCGTCCCGGGACGCGAACTCGAGTGGCTTCGAGACCGCTTCGAGGCGGCTCTGGATGGGGGGAGTGGCCATTCCTGGACCGCCTCGGGGCCGCGTTAGAGGGTCTCCTCGAATTGCGCGTGGATCTCCTGCAGGGCCCGAACGCCGATCGAGCCCTGCTGCAGCGCCCGGATCGCCCGGGCTGACGCCCGGGCAGCCGCGAGAGTCGTGCAGTACGGCGTGCCGCGCTGCAGGGCCAGCCGCCGCATCGAATAGGAGTCTCGGATCGATTTCGGATCGGCGTCGACGGTGTTGATCACGAGGTGGACGTCGCCGGCTTCGATCAGGTCTGCGGTGTGAGGGGATCCCTCGTAAACCTTGTTGACCGTCTTGGTGGTGATCCCCCGGGCATTCAAGGTCTGCGCGGTGCCCCGGGTCGCGACGACCTCGAAGCCGTGATCCGCCAACTCGCGGATCGCCTCGACGATCCCTTCGTGATCCTCGGTTCGCATCGAGACGAGCACACAGCCGCTCGTCGGAAGGCTGTTGCCCGCCTGGATCTGGGACTTCGCGAAGGCACGACCGAAGTCCGAGTCGATCCCCATTACCTCGCCTGTGCTCTTCATCTCCGGTCCGAGCAGCGTATCGACGCCCGGGAACTTCACGAACGGGAAGACGGCTTCCTTGACCGAGAAGTAGTTCGGCACCCGCTCCTCGGTAAAGCCGAGTTCTTCGAGGGTGCTGCCCGCCATCACCAGGGCCGCGAGTTTCGCGAGAGGCCGCCCGATCGCCTTGGAAACGAACGGGACCGTCCGCGACGCCCGGGGGTTTACCTCGATCACGAAGAGTTCCCCACCCTTCACCGCAAACTGCACGTTCATCAAGCCTCTCACCCCGAGTTCGAGAGCCAGTTGACGGGTAGCCACCCCGATCTGCTTGATCACGTCCTGGGAGAGCGAATACGGCGGCAACGAGCAGGCACTGTCTCCCGAGTGCACACCGGCCTCTTCGATGTGCTCCATGATCCCGCCCACGACGACGGTCTGGCCGTCGCAGATCGCGTCCACGTCGACTTCGATGGCGTCGTTCAAGAAGCGGTCGATCAGCACGGGGTGCTCGGGCGACGCCTCGACTGCGAAGCGCATGTAATTCCGGATCCCGGCGACATCCTGGACGATCTGCATCGCGCGGCCCCCGAGCACGTACGAGGGACGCACGAGAACCGGGTATCCGATCCGCTCGGCGACGGCCTCCGCAGCTTCCGCGCTGCGCGCGACGGCGCCGTCCGGGCGCTGGAGTCCCAACGTCTCGAGCAGAGCGTCGAAGCGCTCCCGATCCTCGGCGCGGTCGATCGCATCCGGCGGCGTGCCCAGGATCGGGACACCGGCTCGCTCGAGGGGCACTGCGAGTTTCAGCGGCGTCTGACCGCCGAACTGGACGATCACGCCCTCGGGCTTCTCGCGATCGACGATGGCCAGAACATCCTCGAGGGTGAGCGGCTCGAAATAGAGCCGGTCACTCGTGTCGTAGTCGGTCGACACGGTCTCGGGGTTGCAATTGACCATGATCGTCTCGAAGCCCGCATCCTTCAGCGCGAAGACTGCATGTACGCAGCAGTAGTCGAACTCGATCCCCTGGCCGATCCGATTCGGTCCGCCGCCGAGGATCATGATCTTCCGTCGCTCGGTTGGCGACGCCTCGCACTCGTCTTCGTAAGTCGAGTAGAGGTACGGGGTGTGAGCCTGGAACTCCGCCCCGCATGTATCGACGCGCTTGAAGACCGGTCGTACGTCCAGCTGCTCGCGCAGAGCCCGAATCTCGTCCTCGGTCGCATCCCAGAGCTGGCCAAGGCGCCTGTCCGAGAAGCCCATCTGCTTTGCGGGCCGCAGCCAGTCGCCGCGCTGCTCCTCGCTGACTGCCTCGAGAGATCGCTCGAAGTCCGCGATTTGTCTCATGTTTTCAAGGAACCAGGGATCGATGGCCGAGCGTCGGTGGAGCTCTTCGACGGAGCCACCCCGACGCAACACCTCCATCACGGCCCACAGCCTCTCGGCCCGCGGAACATCGATCGATGCCCATAGTCGCTCGAGCGCCTCGGCGTCCGACTCGCCCGGCGGAGCCTGCGGCGACTCGAAGCCAGTGCGTCCGATCTCGAGAGAGCGGATTGCCTTCTGCAGACTCTCCTTGAAAGTTCGACCGATTGCCATCGCCTCGCCGACCGACTTCATCTGGGTCGTGAGCATGCTGTCGGCGTCTGGAAATTTCTCGAACGCAAAACGCGGCACC
>JAYGDB010000066.1:0-2707 GCA_046583095.1 Myxococcota bacterium
CGACGCGCTGCTGCTGATCCTGTGGGTCGCGGGCACGTTCGTATTCGCGGTGGCACTGAACTGGACCAACAACGGGCGCTCCAACCTGCCGATGGCACCGGCCGCGGCGATCCTGATCGTCCGCGGGCTACAGGGTGTTTCGACGCGGGTTCCGCTGCACGTGGGGCTCTTCGCGGCCGTGCTAGTGGTGGGGCTCGCAGTCGCGCAGGCGGATGCGCGCTGGGCGGGCGACGTGCGTGCGGCTGCGCGCGAGGCGGCCTCCCGCTTCATCACGCCCGACACGCCCGCGCACTTCTGGGGCCGCTGGGGCTGGCAGTTCTACCTCGAACAGGCCGGCGCAGAGCCGATCGAGTATGGGGCGGCGCCGCTGCCCGCGGGCAGCCTGGTGCTCGAGCCGACGAACAACTACACGCTGCCGCGCACGCTGGGCCCGCCGGCCGTCACGCTGCTCACCCAGCTCGAGCACCCGGTGGACGACCGCACCCGCTGGCTGCACACGAACTCGCCCGCCCAGGGCGCCGGCTTCTACGACAGCCGGCGCGGGCTACTCCCCTACGTGTTCGGCTCGCGCACCGACGTCGAGCCCGATCGCTATCGCGTCTGGCGCGCCGAACGCGCATTGCGCTTCCGACAGCGCGCCGCGGAGTGAGCGCCGCCCGCTAGGGGCGCATCTCGTACACGTCGCGCTGCGCGAAGACGTGCTCGTCCCACACCTGCTGGAAGCGCTCGGCATCGGGCTGCGGGCGCTGGAGCATGCGCACGCAGTACTCGGCCTGGGCGGGCGTGGTGGTCGGCTTGCCGTGCAGCGTGGTGGCGTGGCGCGAGAAGTCGCGTACGAAGACGTCGAAGATCTGGTCCACGAGCCCCTCGTCCACCGCGTCGATCGCCACGGCCTCGAGTAGCAGCTGCGCGTAGACGACGAGCGCGAAGAGCTCGCCTACGGCCATCAAGAAGTCGATGTCGTTGGCCTGGCTCTCTCCCGGCGTGGCCTCCTGCAGCATCTCGCGGAAGGCGGCGACCTGCTCGCGGAAGATCGCGACGTTCGGCAGCGTGCTGGATTCGAAGATCGGCTGGTAGTCGTGGAAGCGGATGTGGCTCAAACCCTTGGTGGGCCCCTGCTGGAACAGGAAGTCGTCGTTGGCGGCATCGTCGCGGCGCGGGATCTCGGGATGCTCAGCGGGCTCGAAGAAGTAGTTCATCATGAACTTCACGATCAGCGCGATGTTGACGTGAACGGTTCCCTCGAGCTTGGGGAGCGCACGGATGTCGCGTGCGGCCATCTCGAAATAGGTGTCGGCCTCGAAACCCTTGGCGGCAATCACGTCCCACAGGTGGTTGATGACGTCTTCGCCCTGGGTGGTGACCTTCATCTTGACGACCGGGTTGTAGAGCAGGTAGCGCCGGTCTTCGGGAGAAGCCGAGCGCATGTAGTCCGATGCGCGCTGCGCGACCAGCTTCATCGCGACGAGCCGCGCGTAGGCATCCGTGAAGAGCTGCTTGACGTGTGGGAAATCCGTCACCGCCTGGCCGTAGAGCTGCCGGTGGCCCGCGTGGTGGACCGCCTCGTAGAGGGCGTGCGTGCAGATGCCGATCGACGCCCAGCCCAGGTTGAACTTGCCGAGGTTGACGGTGTTCAGCGCGGCATCCCAGGCATCCCTGCCGGTGGCGAGGATGTCGGCCTCTTCGATCGGGTAGTCGTCGAGCGCGAAGTTCGACACGTAGGACTGCACGTTCACGACGTTCTTGATGCAGCGGAAGTGCTCGTTCTGCGAGTCGACGACGAAGAACACGTAGTCGCCGGTTTCGGCGTTCTTGCCGAATACCGAGACCAGCGCGGCCTGGTTGCCATTGCCGATGTAGTACTTCTCGCCGCGCGCGACGTAACTGCCGTCTCCGGTCGGAACCAACTGCATCTCGGTCGAATAGACGTCGGCGCCGTGGGCGCGCTCGGAGAGCCCGAACGCAAAGATGCCGCCCTCTTCGAGCAACTGTGCGGTGCGTTTCCGCACGGCTTCGTTGTCGCTCATCCAGATGGGGCCGAGGCCCAGCACCGACACCTGCCAGGTGTACCAGTGGTGCAGGCCGTAGAAGGCCAGCACCTCGGCGAGTTGACAGTTGCGCCAGGTATCCCAGCGGCAATCGGCCGCGCCCTCCCCGGCCGGGGTGCACACCGTCGCGAACACGCGCTCTTTGCGGACGAACTCGAGGAACTCCGCGTACCAGACCCGGTCGCGATCGTCCTGCTTCAGGCGTTGCTTGCCACGCGACTCGAAGAACTCGACGGTCTTGCGAAGCAGCTCGCGCGAGCGCTCGTCGAGATTGGAACCGTCGAGGTGATTCGGATCGAGCAGGATCATGGGCGCCTCCGGCAACGATCCTAGCGCCGATTGCCGGCGGGGCTCAGCCTCGCGAGCGATGTCGAGTAGCCATCCAGCGACAGCCGAACAGCAGCAGCAGCGCCACCAGCAACAGACGCACCGCGTGTGAGGCCGCGGGCACCTGCGCGCCAAGCGGCGTGCAGACAAACGGGCTCTGGCCGGGGTTGAAGTCCTCCGGGCAGCTGTCGAGGGCGTCCGCCCACTCGTCGCCGTCCGTATCCTCGAAGTCGTTGCAGGCGTCGCCCGTACCGTTCGAGTCCGCATCCTCCTGACCGGCATTGACGACGAGCGGGCAATTGTCGCCGTTGTCACCGACCCCATCGGCGTCG
>JAYGDB010000090.1:0-13610 GCA_046583095.1 Myxococcota bacterium
CATCTTTGCCTCTGCTAGGCTGCTCTCATGGGCTTCGGACCTCCCCGCATGGCGGCGACCCCTGCCGCCAGCGGCGACCCGCCGAAGCGCGGTCTCCGAGGCGCCGTACGCGCGCTCGAGAATCGGGAATACCGTTGGCTCTTCGCCAGCAACATGGCGTTTTTCCTCGCCATGGGCGGACAGAGCATCGTGCGCGCGTGGATCGCCTTCGAACTCACGGGTAGCGAACTCGCACTCGGCATCGTGAGCTTCACGGTGGCCGTACCGATGCTGCTGATTGCCCCACTCGGCGGCGTCATGGGCGATCGCTTCGAGCGCCGGAACCTGATCGCAATCGGGCAGGGCGTCGTTCTGCTCAGTGAATTCGTGGTGTTCGGTCTGTTGTTGACGGACAACCTCGCGTTCTGGCACCTCGTCACCGCCGCCGGCCTGATGGGCTGCGTCTTTCCCTTCATCATGCCCGCTCGGCAGGCGCTGGTGGCGAACATCGTGGGACGACGGGGCCTGCAGAACGCAATGGCGCTGGGCATGGCGGGCATGAACGTCACCCGGGTGCTCGGGCCCGCGGCCGCCGGCTTCCTGCTCGGCCCGCTGGGGACCAAGGGAACCTATGCGGTGGGCGTATCCATCTACTGCGTGGCGCTCCTTTGCATGCTCTTCGTGAAGCGTCACCCGATGGCGCCCAAAACCGCCACCTCCGTAGTCTCGAACATCGTCGAAGGCGCTCGCTACGTCGGGAGCAATCGCCTGGTGCTGGTGCTGATCTTCTTCGGACTGGTGCCGATGTTCCTCGCCATGCCCTTCCAGACGCTGATGGTCGTCTTCGCCAAGAACGTCTGGCACGAGGGTGCCGCCGGGCTCGGGCTGCTCAACGCATTCGCGGGAATCGGCGGAGTTGCGGGATCGTTCTACGTCGCCTGGCAGGCAGACTCCCAAGACCGGGTTCGCAAGATGATGGCGAGCATGCTCGGCTTCGGCGGATTCCTGCTGCTCTTCTCGGTCACCCCCTACTTCTGGAGTGCACTCGGGCTCGTTTTCCTCGCCAACGCCTGCGGCAGCGTCTTTGGCACCCTCAACAACACCGCGATCCAGATGATCATCCCCGACGCCGTGCGCGGACGAATCTCGAGCTTCCTCATGATGTCCTTCTCACTGCCATTGCTGGGGACGCTGCCCATGAGTTGGGTGGCCGAGGGCTACGGGGCACCCCTTGCAGTGGCGCTCGCGTCAGTGCTCGCAGTCGTGGTCTCCATCATCTTCTACATCTCGAGCCCAGTGCTGCGAGGCATGGACGCAACCGTCAAGGCAGCCCTGGACGCCGACGACTTCTAGGAGCGTGAACCGAGCTGGGTCCGCGATCCGCTGCGAGCGAGTCGCCGGCTAGTCGTCGATGCGGCTCTCGAGCACGCGCTCGAGGCGTGCCTCCTCCCGGCGCAGGTGCACGGTCTTTCCGCCGGTCACGTAGACGAGCCCCTTCTTCGTGCCCTTGGGCTTCCTGACGTTCTTGATCGGCACGACGTGCACGTCGGCACGGCTCGCGTTCTTCTGCTTGGAGAAATGGACCGCGAGCTCGCTGGCCTCCAGCACGGATTCCTGGGGCGGATCCGGCCTTCCCTCGGTACGCAGGATGACGTGGCTACCCGGCGCACCGTCGAGGTGGAAGAAGAGATCCTTCCCGCGCGCCAGCCTCGTGCTCAGGTGGTCGTTGCCCTCGTCGCTGCGACCGACCCAGATCTCGAGACCATCGCGGCTGCGGTAGCGACGCGGCAGAAGCCGTCGCGGCACGTCCCGCAGCCGTTCAGGCAGGTTGCTCTTTCTCGTGGGCTCGTCGCGGCGACCCGAACGCGCCCCACGCTCGAGCAGCTTCGCGATTTCCGGACGCGCCGCGATGGTCTCCAGCTCCGAGATGACGTCGTCTGCGTTGCCGCGCTCGGCGATCTCGCTGCAACGCGCCTCGAGTGCACGAATCTCGTCGTGCCATGCCCGAGCGTCGTCCAGCCTCCCACCCGCCTTCGTGAGCCGACGCAGCAGCTTGTGATAGCGCTTGAACATCGCCGCCATGTTCGCCTTGGCGGACTTCGTGGCATCGAGCGAAACCCGGACGTCCTCGCCCGTCTCGTAGTCGCGCAGACAGACCTCGCTCGCACCGCGCTCGACGCTGCCGAGCGCGCCCTTCAAGAGCTCCGCCTGACGCTGCAGCTCGGTGGCCCCGTCGGCCTCGGCCAGCTCCGACTCCACGCGTGCGAGTCGCCTCTCCGCGTTCTTCCTTTCCTTGCGAATCGCCTTGAGCAACCGACGCGACAGGACGGCGGTGTCCCGCTCGGCCTCCTCGTCGACGTAGTGCGCTTCGATCGTCGCCAGGTACTCCGCATCGGCAACGTCCGCCCAGCGATCCTCGCCGGCGTCGGCCAACTCGCGTCCTGGATTCTGGAAGGGCTCTCCCACCTCGAGCTCGGGCCGGGTCTGCTTCGGGGCGCGGAGTGTCGCGCGGATCGTTCCCTCCGCGTCCAGCAGGTAGACGTTGCTCCGACGACCGAGCAGGGCGAGGAGCAGCTCGAAATCGCCGTCGCGCGCTTCGAAGCGAAGGGCGAGCTGGCGGTCGCGCCCGCGGATACCCGCCCGAACGAACCTCGCCCGGGAGAGATGCGCGCGCAGATAGCCGGTGAAAGCGGGCGGCTGATCGGATGCCCTCGGGGTGGAAGCCAACTCACTGATACGCGCCACCGCCTCTGCCGCGCTGAAGATGAGGTGGCGCTTGCGGGCTTCGCCGCTCTCCGGGTCGCGGCGATACAGCGTCAGCACGAGCCGCTCACGGTCGGGCTGCAGCCAGCGCTCGACGCGAGCCCCAGCGAAATCCTCGTTGAGGACCCGAACGACGCGCTCGAGCTCGGTGAGACTCAACATGCCTGACTCCACCCTACCGCTGGCAGGTCGGACAGTAGTGGGTGCCGCGCTGCGCGACGAACTTCTTGCGGATTTCGGTGCCGCATTCGAGACAGGGCTCGCCGTCTCGCGCGTACACGCGACGCTCGTCCTGGTAGGCGCCCTCGACGCCGTCCGGAGCCACGAAGTCGCTGATCGTCGAGCCTCCGGCTTCGATCGAACGCTCGAGCACACGCCGCAGGGCTTCGGCAATCCGGCCGCACTCAACCCGACGCACGCGTCCTGCCGCACGTCCCGGCCGGACTCCTGCCAGGAAGAGCGACTCGTCAGCGTAGATATTCCCGCAGCCGGCGAGCACCGACTGATCGAGCAGCACCGCCTTGATGGCGGCTTTCTTCTTTCGCGTGGCGCGGAAGAGGAGATCCCCGCTGACGCCGAGGGCGTCTGCGCCGAGCAGGTCGAGTCGGGGGTGACTCTCGCCCGCCAGCAGCAGGAACACCTTCCCGAACTTCCGGACGTCTCGCATGTACACCTCGGGTCCGCCGTCGGCAAAGGCGAAGCGTAGGTGGGTGTGCTCGTCGGGCCGAAAGCCGCAGCGCTGCTCTTCGGGTGTGAGACTGGCGCGAGCCGTCGCCGATAGCAGGCGCGGGCTGCCGACCCCGCTCGAGAAGAGCTGTCCCGTCATGCCGAGGTGAAGGACGAGCCGAGCGCCGTCATCGAGGTGAGCGATCAGATACTTGCCCTGACGCTCGAGGGTCGAGACCGTTCGGCCCCGAACTCCGGCGCGCAGCTCTGCCGTGGGCGTGACGAAGAAATAGCTGTCTCGCGTGGTTCGCAGGCTGGCGATCTTGCGACCGACGACCAGCGGCTCGATGCGGCGACGGGTCACCTCGACTTCGGGCAGCTCGGGCACGGGCTTAGCGGTTCCTCAGCCGGCTCTCCAGCGCGCGACGAGACTCGCCGTACCCCGGATCACCCTTTATCTCCCGAGGCGTGCGCAGCAAGAATCTGCGCGCGGCCCGGAAGTCGCCGAGGCGCGCATGGACGCGAGCGAGACCGAGAGCGACACGCGGGTCCTGGCCAATTCGCGGCAGCGCATCCATCGCCTGATAGATCTCCAGCGCGTCGGCCGGGCGGCCCACCTCCTCGAGGCTGCGGGCTCCGCACAGGAAGAACGCCGGTGCGGCGGACAGTGCGCCTGAGTCGGGGCGAATCTGTGCTCCCAGCAGCTCGATGGTCTCCGACGCCAACCCGAGCGCGAGGTTGGTCCTGCAGAGAAGGATCACCGCGCTGTCCTGCCGCACGTAGCTCGCGTGCATCCCGAAGCGCTGGTTGACCGCCTCCAACTCGTGCAGCTGTTGCCTCGCTTCAGCGTGATCTCCCGCCTCGAAGAGCGACGCCGCCAGCACGTAGCGACCTTCTCGGAACAACGGGTCCCGCTCGACGTCTCGAGAGAAGAGAACGAGATCAGAGCGCCAATCCGGGATCCTGGCGTGGGTTCGAGCCGCGAGACCTCCGACCATCAGGAAGGCGAGAGCGACTGCGACCGCACCTCGAAGGCGGCGCTGCGGCACACGGGACACGACTCCCGACACGACCGCGGCCCCAATGAACGCTGCACCGAACACGGGCAGCGCGAGGAAGCGTTCGGCGCGAAGGTGCGTGAGCGGCACGAGGCCGGACGTGGGAATGAACGCGATCCACAGCCACACCAGGCCCAGAGCCGCCATCGCTTGCTCGGCCCGCCACAAGCGCCAGGCAGCAACCGGAGCCAGGAGCGCAAGCAGAACGGCGAGGACGACGTCCGGCTCCAGGACGACGTTGACGACGCGCACGACGTCGCTCGTGGTCGAAGAAAGCGGCGCGAACACCCAGGCGAGCCGGGCCGGCCAGGTCGCCAGCACCGTCAGCAGGTGAAGCGCATAGCGGTCTCCGACGACTGGAGCCGCGGCCGCCAACCCACCCAGCACGAGGGGCCGGAGGACGAAGAGGTGGATGGCCACGAGTGCGATCTGCGAACCTACCAGCCACTGCCGGAGCGAGCGTGGGGCTTCTCGGCCGCGAGGCGACAGCCACAGGCACGCGATCGCGAGCCCCGGCGTGACCAACGCGGACTCCTTGGACCCGAGAGCCAATGCGAGCAGGATCAGGGCGAGTCCGCCGCGCCGGAGCCGGGACGCGCGGTCGTGCCCGCTCGCGGCCAGCACGGTCGCCAGCAGCGCGGCCACGATGAAGAGTTTCGCGAGGGCGTCGTCGATACCGGACGGCCAGACGTAGTTCTCGATGCCGGCTGGATGCGCGGCCGCAAGCAGCGCGACCAGCCCCCCCGAGAGCGGGTCGCCGAAGAGCCGCCCGGCAAGCAGTGCCAAGAGCGCGTATGTCAGCGCCCCGATGAAGAGGTTCACGGCGCGAAAGGCCGAGGGATCGCGGCCAAAGGCCAGATCGACGAGGCTCACGGCTACGACCTTGACGGGGCGGTAGTACGACTGAACCGACCCGGGCGACACCGCCGCCAGGGCCTCGTACATCGGCTGGCCGAAGGCCTGCAGGATGCGGCCCGGGGGCCGGATCAGGAGACCCTGCACAAGCTCCGTTCGATCGGTCCACACGAACTCGTACGGGAGCGAACGCGCGTGCAGCGCGACGAAAAAGACCACCGGCAGCACAGCGGCGGCGAGCCATGCACTCGTCGACCAACCGTTTCCGCGCCCACCCACTTCCTCATCGGCCGGCATCGAGTCTCCCCGGTCGAGCAGTCTACGTTGCAGCCACTCGGGGCGCCCCTCCGAGGTTGCTGGTAAGCTACGCGCGCCTCCGGACCCTCGATGCGGGAGCGTGAGTCGCGATGAGCCGAAAGGCTGCAAACAATCCCTATCCCGACGTCGATCCGTCGCCGAACCTGCCCGCTCTCGAACAGCGAGTCCTCGACTCCTGGGAGCGGGATCAGACCTTCCTGAAGTCGATCGACCAGCGCCCGGCGGGCGATCGGGGCAGCAACGAATTCGTCTTCTACGACGGCCCACCCTTCGCGAACGGACTGCCCCACCACGGCCACCTGGTCACCGGCTACATCAAGGACATCGTTCCGCGCTACCAGACCCTGCGCGGTCGCCGTGTCGAGCGACGATTCGGTTGGGACTGCCACGGCCTACCCGTCGAGATGCTCGCCGAGCAAGAACTCGGCGTCCGCGGCCACAAGGCCATCGCCGACTACGGAATCGACCGCTTCAACGAGTACTGCGAGTCGTCCGTGTTCCGGTACGTGGGCGAGTGGAAGCGCTATGTGAACCGCGCCGCCCGCTGGGTGGACTTCGAGAACGACTACAAAACCCTCGAGCTGCCCTACATGGAGAGCCTGATGTGGGCCGTGAAGCAGCTGCACGAGAAGGGCCTGCTCTACGAAGGCTACAAGGTGATGCCCTACTCCTGGGCGGCCGAGACGGTGCTCTCGAACTTCGAGACCCGCCAGGACGACGCCTACCGGGACCGCCAGGATCCGGCCGTCACCGTGCGCTTCGAGCTGGAGAGCAAAGACGACCGGCCGACGGATCTGCTCGCCTGGACGACGACCCCCTGGACGCTGCCCTCGAACCTGGCAATCGCCGTCGGGCCGGAGCTCGATTACGCGATCTTCGAGCTGGACGGTCGCAACCTGATCCTCGGCGAAGCCACAGTCGCGAAGTACGAGAAGGAGCTGGCCGACGCGAGCCGAGTGGGCTCCCTCAAGGGCCACGAGCTCGTGGGGCGGAAATACACGCCGCTCTTCCCGTTCTTCGCGGACACCGAAAACGCCTTCCGCGTGTTGGGCGCGGATTTCGTAGATACCGAAGAGGGGACCGGCGTCGTGCACATGGCGCCCGGCTTCGGCGAAGACGACATGCAGACCTGCAACGCCAATGACATTCCCACGGTCGTGCCGGTCGACGACGCGGGCTGCTTCACCGCCGAGGTTCCTCCGTGGCAGGGAGTGCAGGTCTTCGAGGCCAACAAGCCGATCGTCCGGGAACTGAAGGAGCGCGGAGTCATCATCCGCCACGAGACCTATACACACAGCTACCCGCACTGCTGGCGCACGCGCGAGCCATTGATCTACAAGGCGATGGACTCCTGGTACGTGAGGGTGACGGCCATCCGCGAACGCGCCGTCGAGCTCAACCAGCAGATCAATTGGACCCCCGCGAACGTACGGGACGGTCGCTTCGGCAAGTGGCTCGAAGGCGCGATCGACTGGTCGATCTCGCGGAATCGCTTCTGGGGCACGCCGATCCCGATCTGGAAGAGCGACGATCCCGCCTACCCGCGCATGGACGTCTACGGGAGCCTTGACGAGATCGAGCGAGATTTCGGAAGGCGTCCGACGAACCTGCACCGACCGGACATCGACGACTTCGTGCGCCCGAACCCCGACGACCCGACAGGCAAGAGCATGATGCGCCGCGTCCCGGAGGTACTCGACTGCTGGTTCGAGTCGGGTTCGATGCCCTTCGCGCAGGTCCACTACCCGTTCGAGAACAAGGAGTGGTTCGACGATCACTTCCCGGCGGACTTCATCGTCGAGTATCTCGCCCAGACCCGCGGTTGGTTCTACACCATGCACGTACTGGCGACGGCGATCTTTGATCGGCCGGCCTTCAAGAACTGCATCTGTCACGGGGTGATTCTGGGAGACAGCGGGCAAAAGCTCAGCAAGAGCCTGCGCAACTACACCGATCCCGAGGATATCTTTCAGGAGATCGGCTCGGACGCCCTGCGCTGGTTCCTGGTGTCGTCCCCGGTGGTACGAGGCGGCGACCTGACCATCCGAACAGACGACCAGCAGGTGCGCGACGCGGTGCGCGTCGTCATCAAGCCCATCTGGAACGCCTGGTACTTCTTTGCCCTCTACGCCAACACCGACGGCATCCGCGCGAAGTTCCGCACGGACAGCGAGCAAGTGCTCGACCGCTACATCCTCGCAAAGACGAGCGACCTCGTGACCGGCATCGCGGAGTCCCTCGATGCCTATGACCTCTCCGGGGCCTGTCAGCGCTTCGTCGAGCACCTCGACGCGCTGAACAACTGGTATATCCGGCGCAGCCGGGATCGCTTCTGGCGATCGGCTGATGCCGACGACCCGGACAAGCAGGACGCCTACGACACGCTGTACACGGTGCTCGTCACCTTGTGCCAGGTCGTGAGCCCGCTGTTACCACTCGTCACCGAGGAGATCTATCGGGGGCTCACCGGCGAAGAGAGCGTGCACCTCACGGACTGGCCGACCGAACTCGACGCTTCGGCGAATCCGCAGTTGGTGGGAGCGATGGATCGCGTCCGCGACGTGTGCTCCGCGGCTCTCGCCCTGCGCGCCAGCGAGAGTGTCAGGGTCCGCCAACCACTCGCCTCCCTGACCGTCGCCGGAGCCGATACCGAACAACTCCGCCCCTATGCGGAACTGATTGCCGACGAGGTGAACATCAAGGAGCTACGGCTCACCCGCGAGATCGACGAGTACGCGACCTTCCGCTTGCAGGTGAACTCCCGCGCCCTCGGGCCGAGGCTCGGAAAGGACATGAAGAAGGTGCTCTCCGCCTCGAAGACCGGCGACTGGAAGCTGCTCGACTCGGGCAACGTCGAGTGCGCGGGCTTCGAGCTCGCACCAGGCGAGTACGCGATGCTGCTGCAACCCAAGGAAGGCGTCTCCTGCGAGGCCCTGCCGACGAGTGACGCGATCGTGGTTCTCGATCTCGAGCTCAGCGACGCGCTGATCGCCGAAGGCCGTGCCCGGGACGTCGTGCGCGTCGTCCAGCAGGCCCGCAAGGAAGCGGACTTCCACGTGTCGGACCGCATCCGCCTCGCCCTCGAACTTCCCGCGGATTGGCGCGCCGCCGTCGAGCGTTTCGGCGATTACGTGCGAGAACAGACCCTCGCCAACCAGCTCGACTTCGACGGCTCGCTCGGCGACGACTTCTTCGTCCACGAGGCGACTCTCGGCGGCAACACAGTGCGGATCGGCGTCGCGAGGGACACGAACTGACGCGAGAGCTGCGCGTCGGCGCAGCGCCTGCCTAGGGGGAGCCGATCGATGGGCTGGCGCTGGCCGAGCCGGCGGTATCCTCACCGCAGGAGAGAGCATCTTCTTGAAGATTCATGTTCTGGGATCGAGTGCCGGCGGGGGACTGCCGCAGTGGAACTGCGGCGGCGAGTTCTCGATGCGAGCACGGCGGGGCGATCCGGATGTGCCCCATCGCAGTCAACCCTCGATCGCCGTCTCGGCGGACGGCGAGCGCTGGAGCATCATCAACGCGAGCCCGGACATCCGCGACCAGTTCGCCCGCTTTGAAGGCGTGTACCCACGCGAAGGGACCCGCGACATCCCGCTCGACACAGTCCTCGTCACGAACGCGGACATCGATCACAGCCTCGGTCTGCTGGTGCTGCGAGAGTCGCTGCCCCATCGCATCGTCACCACCGAGTGGGTTCGCAGCACGATTCTCGCCAACAACGCTGCATGGCGACTCGTCGAGTCGGCCTGGGGAGCCGTGGAACTCGATCAGCCGTTCCCGCTGGATCGAAAGGGCGTACTCGAAGCACGGCTCTTCGCAGTGCCCGGCAAGGTCCCGGGCTACCTGAGCGGGATCGCGACGAACTCCCCGGAAGCCACCGTCGGCGTGCGCATCACGGACACGCGAACCGGCAAGCGCCTCTGCTACGCGGCGGGCATCCAGTCCTACGACGCGGGAACCCTCGCCGAACTCTCCGCCGCGGACTGTCGCTTCCTCGACGGCACGTTCTTCACCGCCAAGGAACTCTTGGCCCTGCGGCCCGGTGCCGCCGACGCCCACGCGATGGGGCACCTGCCCGTCAGTGGCCCCGGCGGAAGCCTGGAGATCATCTCCGCGCTCGAGGGACCCAGCATCTACATCCACATCAACAACACGAACCCGATGGTGGATACGGGATCCGAAGCGAGCGCCCTGGTGCGCAAGCACGGCGTCGAGATCGCGTACGACGGGATGGCCTTCGAGTTGTGAGCGAGCTGCTCTCGCCTGGCGACTTCGAGGCTGCGCTCTTGACGATCGGTGAAGAGCGTTACCACCACCGTCATCCCTTCAACCAACGGATGCACGAAGGCAGGCTCTCCCGCCGCGCACTCGAGAGCTGGGTGACGAACCGCTACTACTACCAGACGCGCATCCCCATCAAGGACGGGATGATCCTCACGAAGTCCTCCGAGGCCGCGTTCCGGCGCGAGTGGGTACAACGCATTCACGACCACAACGGCGAGCGGCCCGGCGAGGGCGGGCTCGAGCTGTGGCTGCGACTCGCGGAGGCGGTGGGACTCGAGCGAGAACGTGTCGAAGCGCTCGAGGACGTGCTCCCAGGCGTGCGGCGTGCCTGCGACGCCTACGTCGAGTTCGTAAACGGCCACGATCTACTCGAGTCGGTAGCCTCGTCGCTCACCGAACTCTTCGCCGGGTTCATCATGCACACCCGCATCGCCGCCTTCGAGAAGCACTACGACTGGGTGCAACCCGGCGGCCTAGACTATTTCAAGAGCCGCACCGTGAAAGCACCCCGCGACTCGCGCCACGGCCTCGCCTTCGTAACCGAGCGCGCGGAGACGCGCGACGACCAGGAGCGATGCCTGGCGGCCCTGCGCGGGAAGTGCGAGATCCTCTGGAGCCTGCTCGACGCGGTGGAACGTGCGACCTCGCGGCCTCGTCTCACCGATCACGCGCTGCTGCGAGACGAACCCGACGGCGGCCAGATGGTGGTTCTCTCCGAACGGGCCGTCCGCATCGGCGGCAGTGGCGGCGAGATCCTCTCGCTTTGCAACGGCGAACGCACGGGCAACGACATCGCCCTTGCGATAGGCCAGCACCACCCGGAGACCCCCCGCGCCGCCGATGACGCCCACGATTTCCTCGCCGAGATGGGCCGAGCCGGCGCCCTTCGCTTTGACCCCGATCCCGCGTGATGGCCCCGCGCCCGCTCAACCTGATCGCCGAACTCACCTACCGCTGTCCCCTGCGCTGCCCCTACTGCTCGAACCCCGTGAACTACTCCGAGACGAGCGACGCACTCGACGCCGGCGCCTGGGGCCGTGTGATGCGCGAGGCGAGCGGTATGGGCGTCGTCCATGTCGGGCTGACAGGCGGCGAGCCCACGACGCGTACGGATCTCGAGGAGATCGTTGCGGCGGCCGCAGAAGCCCAGCTCTTCACACTTCTGGTCACGTCCGGAATGCCCGTCGATCCCGAGAGGCTTCGCGGTCTCGTCGCTGCGGGACTGCGCAGTGTGCAGCTCTCGATCCAGGATGCGCTCCCAGCCGAATCGGACCGGGTCGCCGGGACCGCCAGCTTCGATCGCAAGATTGCAATCGCCCGGGCCACGCGGGAACTCGGGCTGCCACTCATCCTGAACGTCGTGCTCCACCGGCACAACCTCGGACGCGTTCGCGAGATCATCGCCCTCTCGCGAGATCTCGACGCGGAGCGGCTGGAACTCGCGAACACCCAGTACCACGGCTGGGCGCTCGAAAATCGGGGCGCGCTACTCCCCACGCGCGAGCAACTGGACACCGCTGCGAAGCTCGTGCGCGAGGAGCGGCGCAAACCCGGTCCCGAGATCCTCTACGTGTTGCCCGACTACTTCAGTGACCGGCCGAAACCCTGCATGGGGGGCTGGGGGAAGAAGAACATCGTCGTCGCACCGGACGGCACAGTGCTGCCGTGCCAAGCGGCGTCGAGCCTGCCGGGGCTCGAGTTCTGGCGGGTGACCGAGCGCGAGCTCGCTGCCTGCTGGAGCGAAGCGCCGGGAATGAACGCATACCGCGGCGAGTCGTGGATGCCCGAGCCCTGCCGGAGCTGCGAGCACCGCACCACCGACTTCGGAGGCTGCCGTTGTCAGGCGTTCCATCTCACCGGAGACGCCGGGGCAACCGACCCCGCTTGCGGGCTGGCTCCCCACCACGCCCGGGTGGTTGCTGCGCGCGCAGAGGGTGATCTGGGCCAGGCTTTCCGGTACCGCGGCCCCACGCGCAACTGAGCGGCAAGAATTTCCAGATCCGCTCCGTTTCCCTGCGTGTGGGGGCGCGATGCGCGGCTCTCCTTCAGAACCGCGCGCCCTTGACCGAAATAATCAAGACCTGTTTTCGGAGCGAGGACTCAACCCCGATGAGCGTGAACCCTTCTGCAATCAGCGGCCGCATCCGGCGCTCCTGCCGCGACGTGCTCCGGCATTTCGTCGTCCTGGCCGCCGGCCTGATGATCTTATCGGCGTCCAGCCTCGCCTTCGCGGGTGACGACCCCTTCGATTACCCCGGCCCGTACATCGGGGTCTCGGGTGTGTACCAGCACAACGTATTCGAGAATCGCATCGAGGATCTGCTGGACGATGCAGTCCTGGGCTCCGTGAGCCTCTCGATGGAGGACTCCGGAGGCCTCGGCGCGCTCGTCGGCTACCGACTGGGCTCCCTCTTCGCTGCAGAACTGCAGTACGAATGGGTGGACGAGTACGACATCGAGGCATCGGTGGACGCCTCACCGACCCTCAGCCTCTACAGCATTACTGGGCACACCCTCACGGGAAACGCGAAGTTCATCCTCCCCTTCTGGCGAATCCAGCCCTATTTCATGATCGGCGCGGGCGTCTCGGTATTCGACGTAGACCGAGGCGAACTTTTCGACGACCCGGACGCCGGCTCGGCTCTCGACAACGCGGGGATCACCGTCAAGGACGGTAAGCAGACCAACTTCGCCGGCCGCGCCGGCTTGGGGCTCGACCTCCACCTCACCGAGAACATCGTGCTCAACGCCCAGGGCCAGGTCGTCTTGACGACCCTCGAGAAGCCCGACCTCGGCGACATCACAGACCTGAACTACGTCGGGTTCAGCGCCGGCCTCCGCTGGCGCTTCTAGCCGGCGGATCTGTCGATTCACTCGTTGTAGACGGCCCCGGAGCTTCGTCGCCTACCCAGCCGGAGCTCAGGACGCGCCCAGGAACTTCTGGATCGCCTCGAGCACGGCGTCGGGCTGCTCGTAGGGGGCCATGTGCCCCGCCTCGTCGACGAGGGCCAGCTCGCTCGACGGCAGCAGTTCCTGCCATCGCTCTGCGTAGACGGGCGGGATGAAGCGGTCCTCCCGGCCCCACACGAGCAGGGTGTCCAGCGTCTGGCGGTAGAGCCGCTTCGCGAGCTGACGGCTCGGAATCGGAAACAGGATCTTGCCGGCGGTGCCGAGTCGCCGGGTGGGTGAGCACCTTCTCACCGACCTTCGGATCGTGGAAGAGCACCTTCGCGAGCTCGAAGGGCAGCATCGAGAAGAGATCCGGGATCGGATGCTCGTAATACTTGTCGCGAGTGAGGCCGGGATCTGCCCGTAGCAGAAGTTCGTGTCCATCGGCGTGCCCACCGGGAATCCCGCCACGAGCCTTCCGCCGGAGATCACGTCGAGCATCGCGAATTCCTCCGCGACACGGATCGGAGGGTTGTAGAGGGCGATCGAATTCCCGATCACACAGATGGCCGCGCGCGAAGTTCGGCGACGGCATGATCCCGTAGCCGTTCTGGTGGTGCTCGTTGACTCCGATCCCGTCGAAGCCGAGGGAGTCCGCGTACTCGAGCTGGTCCATATACTCGTGGTAGACCCGGTTGCCGACTTTCGGGTCGAAGAGGGATTGCGGGATATCGACCCAGACGGAACGGTTCTTCTCGCGAAAGTCGTCCGGCAGGTGCGGCCAGGGCATCA
>JAYGDB010000123.1:0-5283 GCA_046583095.1 Myxococcota bacterium
GGCCCGGCTGTTGGACGGCGAAACGGCGCCGCCCTTCACCCCGGTCCCCTTCGTCTGGTCCGATCAGTTCGACCTGAAGATCCAGGCAACGGGGCGCATCCACCCCGACGACGAGATGTTCGTCGCCCACGGTTCCCTCGAAGAGCGCCGCTTCGTGGCGCTCTTCGGACGCGAAGGGCGCCTGCAGGGGGCCCTGGCGCTGAACCGCGTGCGCGACCTGATGGGCTACCGGCGCATGCTGCGGGACGGGATCAGCTGGAAAGACGCCCTCGAGCACGCCCAGGGCGGCTGAAGGGAACTCCGCCCAAGGGCGGGGGATGCTGGCGCGCCCGGCACGACTCGAACGTGCGGCCTCCAGGTCCGCAACCTGGCGCTCTATCCAACTGAGCTACGGGCGCTCGAAAGCGGGCGGCCACGGTAGCGCAACCGCCCGGGAAAACATGGCGGAGAGAGTGGGATTCGAACCCACGGTACCTCTCGGTACACACGCTTTCCAAGCGTGCGCCTTAAGCCGCTCGGCCATCTCTCCGTTTCTCTCAGTCGCTGAGCGCTTCGGCCCAGCCACTCGGCTCCGCCGGGTTGCAGAAACAATGGCGGAGAGGGAGGGATTCGAACCCTCGACAGGGTATAAGCCTGTACACCCTTAGCAGGGGCGCGCTTTCAGCCACTCAGCCACCTCTCCGCAGGCTGCGGGAATCTACCGTATCGCGTCCGAGTTCGGGAAAACACGCGTGAAATCAAGCAGCTAAGCTCCGGCTCCCCGAGGGAGCGGCGACCTTTCCGGTCCGTTAGATTGCAGAGCCCCATGAGCGACATCCGCTTCGACGTCGGCGAGATCCTCGAAGAGAGTCGCAAGGCAGCCGGCCTCGAGGACTTCGGCCCCGGCGACATCCGACCGGGCCTCGAAGCCCTGGCCGCCACCTACGAGACCGGCGGCTTCAACGAGCGCGGCCGCAAGCGCAACCGCAGACGCCTGGTTCAACTGCTCGTGACTCGGCTCAAGATGCAGGCGGTCTTCGACGCGAACCCCGAGATCCTCGAGCGGCCGATCCGCAAGCCGATGGTGCTCACCGGGATGCCGCGCTCGGGTACCTCGGCGCTCTTCAACCTGCTGGCCCGGGATCCGTCCGCGCGGCCACTCCTGCTGTGGGAGACCCAGTTTCCCGATCCGCTCGAGGGCCTCGAGCCGGGTCAGCCGGATCCGCGGCGTGACGCCCTGGAAGCCCACTACGCGAAGTCCCGCGAAGAGAATCCGGAGTTCACGAAGATCCACTACGCGGCCGCCGACAACCCGGAGGAGTGTGTCCTCATCCACGCCTACTCGTTCCACGGCGTGCAGATGGGTGTCGAGATCATGCTCGAGCCCTACGCGTCCTGGTACCGGCGACAGGATCTGGGCGAGATGTACACCTATTATAGGAGGACCCTGCAGCTGCTCGACTGGCAACGCCCCGGGGAGCGCTGGCTCCTCAAGGCTCCCGCCCACATGTGGGGGATCGACCCCCTTATCGAGACCTTTCCGGACGTCTCGATCCTCTGGAGCCACCGCGATCCACTCCAGTGCACCGCTTCGATCTGCAGCATGACGTGGACGATGCTCGACCCGGTGGCCGAGACCACGAAGGAGGCCCTGGGCCCCGTGGTGATGGACTTCTACGCGACCTCCCTCGAGCGGGGCCTCGCGATGCGCGACCAGCAGGACCCGGGCCGCTTCATCGACGTCACCCACGACGACTTCGTCGCCGACTCGCTCGGCATGGCCAGGCGCATCTACGATCACTACGAGATGCCGGTCAGCCCGGCGGCCAGCCAGGCCTTCGAACAGCAGGTGGCCGCCAACCCACAAGGCAAGCACGGCAAGCACGAGTACGCGCTCGAGGAGTACGGCCTCGATCCGGACCAGGTGCGCGAGCGCTTCGCCGCCTACATCGAGCGCTTCCAGATTTCTGCCTGAAAAAGGAGCTGCCCCCATGTCCAACGAAGCTGTCGACAAAGTGGTGAGCGCCGAGGCGTGGGGCGAGTTCTGCGATCTGCTCAAGAAGGCCGGCGACGTGATCCTGCGAGACGACCTCGAGACGAGCGCGTTCGATCGCGGTGAAGGGCTCCGCTACCTCTCGCGCCTGCTGCGGGCCGGTCTCCACTCGTTCGCCGAGAGTCCGGGACCCCGAAACCCTCGCTTCCGCGCGATGCCCGACGACGTGAAGATGGGTCTCGACAACCCCGACAACTATTACGTCGGTGCGCCCGTCAACCCGCGCTACGACTACCGCGTCCGTGGGCGTCGCGGGACGATCCACTACATGAGCTTCGCGGCGCAGAACCAGAACTTCGCGGCGCGCGAGAAGATCACCGGCGGTGCGGGCCACCTCGAAGACTCGCAGCTGGAACTCGCACCCGACGGCAGCTTCGAGATCATCGCCAGCATGAAGGAACAGCCCGGCAACTGGCTGCAGATGAACGAGCACACCTCGCAGATTCTGCTGCGGCAAACCTTCCTCGATCGCCTGAGCGAGAAGCCCGTCGAGGTCGAGATCGAGTGCCTCGACGCGGAAGACTCGCCCGAGCCCCTCGACCCGGCCCGCGTCCCCGGCATGCTGATGGGCGGCGCCATGTACGCGATGGGCTGCGCGCAGTGGTTCGCGGACTGGGTGGTCGAGTTCAAGGACAAGGCGCCCGTCAACCACTTTCACCTGCCCGACGAAGAGCAGCACCGGCGGGTGGGCGGCGATCCGAACATCCGGTTGTGGCTGGGCCTCTGGAAGCTGGCTCCGGACGAGGCCCTCGTGATCGAGGCGATGCCGCCGAAGTGCGACTACTGGAACTTCCAACTCGGCAACATCTGGGCCGAGTCCCTCGACTTCGTGAACCGCACCGTTCACACCAACAGCCACACGACGAGCTACAACGACGACGGCTCGTTCACGCTGGTCGTCGCCCACGACGATCCGGGCCGGCCCAACTGGATGGACACTGCCGGCCACGAGCATGGAACGATGGGGGTTCGCTGGGTGCGTGCGGACTCGCTGCCCGAGCCGAAGTGCCGGGTGGTGAAGCTCGCCGACCTGTAGATCCGGCGGCTACCCCCCGAAGGCGTTCCAGACGAGCAGGATCCAGATCACGGTCGCGATCAGCGTCTTGCCGAGGGTTCCGGCCAGTCGTCCGACGGTGGCCGCGAAGGCGGCGCGGAGGTTCTCGCGGGTTTCGCGCTGCTGCGCGTTCTCGCCGGTGACTTCGGCGACGAAGGCGCCCGCGAAGGTTCCGACCAGCGCGCCGACGAGCGTGCCGACGAGCGGGATCGGCAGCGCCACCGTGAAGACGACGGCCCCCACGACCCCGCCGAGAATCGATCCCCACATGCCGCGCCGCGTGCCGCCTCCCAGGCGTGTGCCGGCCGCGCCGGCGACCCCCTCGATGACCTCGCCGACTACGCCCAGGCCGCCACAGACGGCGAGCAGCCCCCAACCGAAGGTCGTCTCGCCGGGCGGCGGAACCACGAGCGTGTCTCCCAACTCCACCAGAAATGCCAGGCCCAGCAGCATCCACAGGCCCGGGATCCCGAACGGAATCGAAAGCACACAGAGTAAGCCCACGAGCGAGAAGAACGACACCAACGTAACTGCTTGCCACTCCATGCAGCACTCCGTTGCGCGAATGAAATGGCGGAGAGGGTGGGATTCGAACCCACGAGACGCGTTAACGTCTGGCGGTTTTCAAGACCGCTGCCTTCAACCGCTCGGCCACCTCTCCGCGCTGAAATGTCGGGTACTTGGAGCGTATCTCGGGTTGACTCAAACGCTGCGCCCGGTCAGGGGAAGTGTGTCGAAACCTCGAATCACCGTCGAGTGGAGTCGCTGGGACGGCGCTGTGCCGGGCTCGATCTGCTCGAAGCGATCGAGTAGGGCCTCGAGGGCAATCCGCCCTTCCATCCGGGCGAGCCCAGCGCCGAGGCAGAAGTGGCGGCCCTGTCCGAAAGCCAGGTGGCGGTAATCACCCCGGTCGAGACGATAGACGTCGGGCGCCTCGAAGATCTCGGGATCCCGATTCGCCGCGCCAAAGGAGACGACGACTCGGCTTCCGGTGGGAATCGTGACCCCGCGAATCTCGACGTCTCGAGTCGTTTCCCGCCCGAGGTTCTGCACCGGCGCGTCAAAACGAAGAACCTCTTCGAGAGCGAGCGGGACGAGGCTTCGGTCCTCGCGACACGCTTTCCACAGATCCGGTCGCCGAGCGAGGATGTTGAGCTGGTTGCTGATCCAGTTCGTCGTCGTCTCGTTGCCAGCGACGAGAAGCATGATGAAAAACGCGTCGAGTTCGGCTTCGGTCAGCCCCCGCCCATCGATTTCCGCGTCGAGGAGGTCGGAGATCATGTCGTCCTGGGGGTTCTTCCGACGCTCCTCGAGCAGGGCTCGGAAAAAGCCGATCAGTTCGGCGCTCGCCTGCATCATCGCGGGCTCGGGCGGGCGGTCCATCAAACCGACCGTCGCGGCGGACCAGCGTCGAAAGTCATCCTGGTGGCTGGCGTCGACGCCGAGAATCTCGGCGATCACCGCAACGGGTAGCGGTACCGAGAGCCCGGGCACGAGGTCGAAGTCGCCGTCGGGTAGATCTGCCACCAGTCGCTCGGCGAAGCCGCGGATGCGCATTTCGCTCGCCGCGATGCGACGCGGGGTAAAAGCATGGTTCACCAGCGCCCTCAACTGATCGTGATGAGGCGGGTCGGTGGCGGCCAGCATCGGCAGCATGGCCATCCCCGGTCCACCCGAGGGCATCGGCATCGGAGCTGGCCCTGCGCCGCTTCGAAAGGTCTCGTGATCGCGCAGGGCCGCGTCGACATCGGCAAAGCGCGTGAGCGCGTAGACGCCGTAGCGCGGTTCGCGATAGACCGGGGCCTGCTCGCGCAGCTGGGCGTAGGAGGGATAGGGATCCTCCTGGAAGTCCGGAGAAAAGAGATCGATTTCGGCAAGTTCCATGTGGCAAATATCACCCCCATCGCGTCGTGTCGCAATCGATCCGAATCCTGGAGCGATCGTCCCGGCCTACCACAAGACGAGGCCGGCTGGATGCTTCGATGCGTTGGCGGCCAATCCTGCGGGGCGGTAGGGGACGGCGGTGCACCCACGGATCGCATGCGCCACACCAGAGAAGCGAGAGAAGGCTGGTTTCGCTCCTTTGCTGGTATTCTCGGAGCCCGAGACTTCCCAAGGAGACGCCCAGGTGAGCACCGGCGATCGATTGATCCGCATCGACATGACGAACCAGACCGCGACCGTCGAGCCGTACCCG
>JAYGDB010000144.1:0-1673 GCA_046583095.1 Myxococcota bacterium
GCACACGACACCCGGCTTCCGATCGCCGCCGACGAGCTCGAGGTCCGCCTGGCCGGGCCCGGATCCCCGAGCATCGAGTTCAGCTTCACCGCCCAGGAGCCGATCCTGCTGAGCCTCGACCCGCGTGTGAACGAGACCGCCGTGCTCGTGTACGGCACCGGTGCCAACGGGGGCTCGACCGGGCGACTCGACCTGAACCCCTTGCTGTGGACTCCGGAGATGGGCGGGCTCGGGATCACCGGGTACACGTACTCCGACCCGGGCGGCGCCATCTCGAGCGTGACCCTCCGGCAGGGCGAACTGCAGGTCAGCGGAAGCTCACCGGCCTGGCCGTGGTCGCCGGCGGGCACTGTCGATGAGCTGTGGTTCTGGTTCGTGATCGAGGACGAGTGGCTCTGCGCCGAAGCCGACATCCTCACGGCAGCGCAGCTCGCGAACGTGACGAATAAGGTGCGGTTCCAAAACACGACAGCGCCCGCCTCGTGTCCCGCTCAGGTCTGCGGCAACGGCATCCGCGAGGTGGGTGAGCTGTGCGACGACGGCAACCTCGTCGAAGGCGACGGCTGCAGTAACGATTGCCAGTCGGACACCTGCACGACAGCCGATTTCAACACCACCTTCGAGGGCATCCAGAGCATCATCTTCGACGGCTACGCGTGCAACAACGCCTTCTGCCACAACCCCGCCAATCCCAACCTCGTGAGTCAGCTCGATCTCACGCCCGGCGCCTCCTCCGACCAGTTGGTGAACGTCGCTTCCACGATCCCGTCCGCCGACGGGGTCACGATCCTCGACCGCGTGGAACCGAGCGAGCCGATCGCGAGCTTCCTTTTCGAGAAGCTCTCTGCGGGGACGACGGCGGGGACGATGAACCCAACGCCGACGGGCGGTGTGCCGATGCCCTTCCTGGGGGCCGTGCTCACCCCCGAGCACCTCGAAGCCGTCGAGAAGTGGATCCGTGCCGGAGCCCCCGAAGACCTCGTGGTTGCCGAAACCGCGGGACTCCTCGGCACCTGCCTGCCGCCCGAAGATCCCCTGAAGGTCGAGCCACGCGCGTACCCGGCCGCCGGCGAGGGCATCCAGTTCCGCTCGACGGCGTGGGAGCTTCCGGCAAACTCCGAGGACGAGATCTGCTACGCGACCTACTACGACCTCGCGGGCCTCGTCCCCGAAGAAGACCAGCTCGACTGTCCGGGCTTCGGCTCGGCCAACAATCCGTCGGGTAAGTGCTTCTACTACAACCGGCGGATCCTGCTTCAGGACGCCCAGTCGCATCACAGCATCATCCAGATCTACAACGGTACGACGAGCATCGACGACCCGGGTGCTTTCGGGGACTTCACCTACAAGCCCAACTATCCGAACGAGCTGGGCGCGCCCTCGGGGCCGTGTGATCCGATGCAGATCGATCCAGCCACCGGCCAGCACGCAGACTGCAGTGGCGTGACGATCAGCGGGGTCGCTTGCGGGAACTACGAGACGGTGGCGCCGGACATTGGCACCGCTGCACCAACATTCGCGGGCTCCCAGGAGCCCTACACCGACGACCTCTACTACGAGGGTGTCTTTTCGGTGCTGCCGATGTCGGGCGTGATCATCTGGAACTCCCACGCCTTCAACCTGACGTCGGGCGACTCGACGATGGCGCAGTACCTCGACATGTACTTCGGAGA
>JAYGDB010000162.1:0-45951 GCA_046583095.1 Myxococcota bacterium
ACGAGGTTCCACCAACCGCTGCGATCGCTCACGAAGGTCAGTACCCCATCCGGCGAGAAGCCCGGCTGGAAGATCGACTCGTCGTCGCCGCCCGCGACGAGCCTCGCCTCGCCGACCGGCCCCTCCGGGCCGAAGGCCTGCTCGTACAGCCGAGTGCCGTCCCACGGCATGTTCGGATGGTTCCAGGCCGTGTAGACGAGCCGGGTCCCGTCGGGCGAGAAACGCGGGAAGCTCACGAAGTCGTGCCCAGACGCGACGGGGATCGGCGGCGACGAGGATTGGAGATCGAACACGACGACGGTGTTCTCCGGCTCACCGGCCTCCCGACCGACCTCCTGCACCGCGGCGATCCAGCGGCCATCGGGGGAGAACGCGAAATCCGCATAGCGTGGCCCGGCTTCGGAGAGCAGTCGCCCGGCCAGTGGGCCGTCCAGATCGCGGAGCCAGACGCGCTGCTCGCTCATGTCCGCATACACCAGCTGGCCGGCCTGCACACGGAAGTCGCCGCCCCCGTACTCGTGGACCAGCGTGCGGACGTTCTGGTCGGCAGGCGTGACGTCTTCCGGTGCCTGCCCGGGCATCCCCCGGACGATCGCCTGACGACCGCCCTCGCCGGGACGTCCTTCCAGCCAGTAGATCCAGCCCCCATCGATCTGCGGGAAGCCCAGTCGCAGGGCACCCGCGAGGATCCGTTCCGCGCTGAGCGCGGTGGGCCAGCTTCCGAACGGGAGCACCTGCTTGTGGGTCGTCACCGCGCGTAGCTTCGCGGCCCTCGACGTGATTCGCCATGGCTCCACTCGTGGAGTTGGCGCATCCTCGGCGCGCCAAACTGCCCGACCGACAGCGTGGAGAGCATCTTGGAAACGACCGAGCTGGCGATCTTGGTGGCCGGCGGCTTCGCGGCCGGTGTAATCAATACGCTGGCGGGGGGGGGTTCACTGATCAGCGTCGGGCTGCTCGTGTTCCTCGGCCTTCCGGGAACGCTCGCCAATGGGACCAACCGGATCGGCGTACTGGTTCAGAACATCACGTCGGCCTGGCGCTTTCGCGCCGAGGGCGTCTCCGGCTTCGAGAGCGCCACTCCGGTTCTGGTTCCGGTCCTCGTCGGCTCACTGATCGGGGCCTACGGGATCTCGCGCGTCACGCCCGAGTCCTTCGAGCGCCTCTTCGGCGTGGTGATGTTGCTGCTGCTGATCCCGATGCTGCGTCCGAAGAAGCGCAGCACGGTCGAAGACGAACCGACACGGGCGCCCTGGTCCCCGGCCGTGCGCGCAGCCGTCTTCTTCGCAATCGGCCTGTACGGGGGTGCACTCCAGGCAGGTGTCGGAATCTTCGCGGTCTTCGCGCTCTCCCGCGCGGGTTACGACCTCGTTCAGGCGAACAGCATCAAGGTGGTATTGATCGCCGCGCTCACGCTGATCGCGGTGCCGGTCTTCATCTCGAGCGACCAGGTGGTGTGGCCGGCGGCCGTGGCGTTGGCGGTCGGCTTCGCAGCCGGTGGAGCCGTGGGGGTTCGACTGGCGGTGGAGAGGGGCGAGCGCTTGATCCGACCCGTGCTCGGCGCTTCGGTCGTTGCGCTTGCCGGGAGGATGCTGGGGATCTTCTGAGCGCGGCAGAAGATTTCGACGTCCACTGCAGGGCCGACCGCTCGCGGGCAACGGAGTTCCGCGACGCCCGCGCTCGCGACCCGTCGAACGAAGCTCAGTCCGAGCTTGACCGGTGCCGGTCCGGAAGCAGAAGCGATCTGACCTTCTCGGCCAGCCAGCGCCGGTAACGCTCCGTCGCCACCTCGTCTGCCGAGATCCCCGCGCTCTGGCGCAGGACGTCGCCCATCAGGGCGTCTCCGAGCAACGCTGCGGAGATGAGCTGCACGACAAAGACCGTGTCCTCGAACGGAGGAGGCGCCTCACCCTCTCGCTCCGCATGCACCTCGCGCCGTGCCTGGACTGCCGAGGCCAGATCCCGGATCAGCTGCGGCTCGCCGCCACGACCGCGAGTCCCTCCCAGGCGACCGGTCAGCGTGCCCCACGCGAGCAACCTGGCATGGCCCCGATCGCGCAGCGTCTCGAAGACCCGGTCCAGCCAGGCAGTCGCATCGCCGTCCCGATCACCGAGGGCCGCGACCATGTCGGCGTTGAGGCACTCGAAGGCGTGTCTCGAGAGCGCTGTCATCAAGGCTTCGCGACTGCCGAAGTGATGCAGGATCGCCGGGTGGGAGATACCGAGATCCGAGGCAATGTCCTGCAGCCGGATCTCCTCGGGCCCGCGCTCCGCGAGTCTCTTCTGTGCAGCCTCGAGGATGGCGTGCCGAGCCTCCTCGGCGGTGCGGCGGCGCCGACGGGGCTTGTGTGCGGCTTCGGACAACGGGGGGTCTCCGAGCAGAGCGAGCCACAGAACTTACAGCAATGTAAGCCGTGCTGGGAAGCCCCAGCGATCCCCACTTGCGCCCAGGAGACTCGCCGTGCCGTGGCGGCGAGACCCGGGCTCCCGGCGTTCTCGCGCGGCCCGGGAGGGAGCCATCAGTCCCGAGCCTGGTTCCACACGTCGAGAATCTGCGGCCCCAGCCACCCGCCCACCCAGCGCTGTCCTAGCTCGCTGAAGTGGATGCCGTCTCGGCGGAAAGGCTGGATGCCAAAGAGCTCGTTGCTGTAGCGCCCACCCGGGCAGACTGCTTCATGGAGATCGAGCAGCTTGGCCACGCGAGCGTTCGAGGTCAGCACCGCCGGCAGAATCGACTGGTTCAGGTGGGTGACTCGGTCTGGATCCAAGGCGCCCTCCCCGGCCCAGCTGCCGGCACAGGGGGCAGTCAGCAAGACAAATGGCGCATCGAGCTCCTCGAAGAAGCGGACCGTGGATTCGTACTCCGCGATGAGCCAGTCGTCGAACCTGGGATCTCCCAGCGCAAGCGGCCCGCCCCACTCCGGCTTCTCGCGTTCGTCTAGATCCCATATGGCGGGAATCAGGACGATGATCTCGGGCTGGAAGTCCAAGAGCCGCTTACGCACCCGCTCGCGCCATCGATCGCAGCCGTGCCGTTGCCGACCGACGCTCTTGGGCCAGGCGCCGATCGCGAGGCCGCACCCACGGGCCGCGAGATTCAGGACCTCGACCTCTCCGGTCAGAGCCGACCAGATTGCGAGCCCGCGCCCTACGTCGTGCGCAACCGAATCGCCGAGCACCGCCACGCGTGGAGCCCCGGGGACCAGGGGAACCGGCCCATCGAACACGCCGGGTGCGCTGAAAATCGTGACGGAGATCGCCCCACCCTCGAAGTCCACACTCATCGAGCGCGCCTGGTCGAACGAGAAGCCTATCGCCACGAAGGCGAGCGGCGCGACGACCGCGCCGCGCCAGCCAACGACCCTGCGGCCATTCAGGACCGGCTCTTCGAGCCAACGATGCGACGCGGCTGCCAGCGCGAAGGTGAGCGCGACCCGGAGGGCAAAGAGCGTCCACGGGTCGAGCCCCGTGCGATCGTCGACGACCAGGAATATCGGCCAGTGATACACATAGGCGCCGTAGGAGACACGCCCGATCCAGCGAAGCACCGGCAGGGAGAGGAGCAGACGCACCGGGCCCGTCGGCGCCACGCAGCCCGCGATCAGGGCTGTGCTCGCGATTGCGTAACACGCGAGACCCCCCCGGTACAGCCACAGACTCTCGACGCTTGCAAGCGTCCATAGGGCTGCGCTCGCACACAGGCCGAGGACACCGAGCACAGCGAGAATCCGGCCCTGGTCCCTCGAGAGGGTTCGGCCGGACAGGAGGAGCGCCAACAGACCGCCGACGAGGAGCTCTCCGCTGCGCGTGTCCGTGCCGTAGTAGATGCGTGCCGTGGCCACGTCGGCACTGCCGAGCGCGAACATCCAGACCCACGACGCGAGGGTCCCGAGGCCGAGGACGATGGCGAGCGGGCGCCGACCTCCGCGTGCAAGCAACACAGCCGCTACGAGCGGAAACACCGCGTAGTACTGCTCCTCGATCGCGAGGCTCCAAAAGTGTTGGATGAAAGACGGCGATCCCATGAGGTCGTCGTACGCGGCACCGCTGATGATCAGCCACCAGTTCGCGAAGTAGAGCAGCGCCGCGATTCCGTCTTCACGCAGTCGTTGCAGCTGCGTGTAGTCGCCGAACAGGGAAGCGAGCAGCGCGATCGCGGCGAGACCAACGAGCGCCGCCGGCATCAGGCGACGAAATCGCCGACCCCAGAACGCGCGCAAGCCAATGCGTCCATCCCGCTCTCCCTCAGCAGTGAGCAGCCGCGTGATCAGGAAGCCGGACAGCGTGAAGAACGTCGACACGCCCAAGAAGCCACCTCCGACGCCAGGGACCTCGGCGTGGAAGAGCAGCACGACGAGAACCGCGACGCCGCGTAAGCCCTCGAGGGCGGGGAGAAAGGGAAGACGGCGCATCGTTCTCCCTATCGTGCCACGGGTGGATCATGGGAGCATACAAACGAACCGGGAAGCGAGTCCCGCCACACCCCTCGCGGACGCCGACTCGGTGGCCGCAGCACGACGTGGGAGCGAAGAGCTCACTCCCAGCTCGCAACCTCGAGGTACGGCAGAGAGAGCAGGTCGTCGTCGCTGAACGACTGGCTCAGCACCCGGCCAGGCAGATCCTGCGCGACCGGAAGGCCCAGCAGATGGGCAACCGTTGGTGCAACGTCCAGCACCGTGGCCGCACCCAGGTGCTGGTTCTCGACGATCCCCGGGCCGGTAATGGACAGGATCCCGACGTGCGCCTCCGGATTCCTGGGGCCATGCGCGCCGGCGAGTTGGCCCTCCCGCCCACGGGCCATGCCGTGATCGCTCACGAGAATCACGTAGTCGTAGGTGATCACCTCGAACAGCTCGGCGAGCCATGCGTCGGCTTCCTGATATTGCGCCGGCACCCGGCTCCATGGGAACGGTTTCGGATTGAAGACCGGGCCCGTATAGCTCTCCGCGTGAGCGAGCAACCGATCTACATTGATCGGTGCCCCCGGCTCGCTCTGCATTCCACCCCACATCAGGTGCTCGGAGCGATCGATGGAGTGGAGCAGGATCATCGTGAGATCAGGCACTCTCGCCCAGGCCGGCTCCCGGGCACGGCGGGCCGCGATTCGAAACAGCGCCTCCATCGAGACGCGGTCTTCCGCGAAGGGCAACCAGGCCGGGAGTCGCTGGTCTTCGGGCACGCTGCTCGGGAGCATGCCGAGATCCTCGAAAAGACCGAGAGGCTTGGTGTGCGTCAAGCTCATCGGGGCGCCGGGGTGACTCGATTCTGGAAACGCAGCGTAGATCTCCGCTGCAGCCACCTGGGCGCCAGGCTCGCTGATCACCACGTCCGCGTCGTTCTCCGGCGGCCAGGTTCCCCGGTAGGCGATCAGGGTGCTGCGCCCGCCATAATCGTGCAGCACATTCCAGAGTGCCTTGACCTTACGGTCGAAGGATGGCGTATTGAAGCTGGCGATCCCGTGCTCACGGAATCGTCGACCCGTCGCGATGGTCGTCCAAACTGGCGGGCAAAAACAGGCAAGGTCGGGATGCGACGGAACACAGTCGAGGTCGAAGCGGGCACCGGAAGCGACCAGTCCACCGAGGGTCGGGAGGTAGCCCGCTTCGATGAGCGGCTCCATCACCTGCCAGTTCGCCCCGTCCAGCCCGACGATCAGGACTCGGGGTGGATTGCACGCCAACCCAACCAACAAGCTGGCAATGGCGGCTGCCATGCGTAGCATGACGTCCCTCCGACTTGCTGCGCCTCTAATCAACGACAATCTACGACCCTACAGGACACATCACCGAGATGGCGAAAAAGAGCGTGAAACGAGCTTCAGCGGGCGCCGACCGTCGAAAGGTCAAGAGTGACTGAAGCCGCCCTGATCCTGTGTGGAGGCACCTCGCGACGCATGGGCCGCGACAAGGCCGCCCTGCCTTTCGGCGACGAGAGCCTGCTCGAACGCGTGATCCGAATCGTCCGGCCCAAGGTCGACGAACTCTGGCTCGTAGCCCGGGAGGGGCAGGCGCTATCGGCGCCAGCCGATCTCCCCATCGCGCGCGACCCGGCCGAAGGACTCGGGCCCTTGGCCGGGGTGATCGCCGGTGTCCGCGCGATGAACGCGGAGCGCGCCTTCGTGATCTCCTGTGACTCGCCACTACTCGAGGCGGATCTGATCTCGCACCTGCTCGAGCTGTCCCGCGGCCACGACGCCGCCATCCCCTTCGTCGATGGTCACTACGTACCGACGACCGCCATCTACGCGAAGTCGATCCTACCCGCGGCGGTGCGGCTCCTCGACCGGGGCGAGCTACGCCCACGGCTGCTCATCGAGGAGCCGGGAGTCCGCGTGATCCACGAAGACGAAATCACCGCGGCGGACCCGGAGCTTCACAGCTTCCGCGACTGCGATACCCCGGAAGACTACGAGGACCTGCTTCGGCTCGCGGGCCTGTCGTATCCTCCCGGGCGATGAACCTCATCGAAGAGCTCACCGCGCTCCAACAGCGCCATGGCTACTTGCGAGACGCCGACCTTCGCGAACTCTCGGCCCGCACTCACACCCCCCTACATGCCATTCAGGGGCTCTGCACGTTCTATCCCCACTTCCGGAGGCAACCGCCGGCGCGGATCGAGGTACGCGGATGCCGGGATCTGGCTTGCCATCTCCGCGACGGAGAACGGGCCCTGAATGACCTTCGCGCGCGCTGCCAGGAGAACGAGGACCTTCGCTTCGAGCCCGTCTCGTGCCTCGGCCGTTGTGACCTGGCACCTGCTTGCACGCTGAACGACGTGCCGATGACAGCCGACGAGGCACACGGGTGCCTGGAGACACCCGGCACTGTCCCCGCCGCCCGGGCTGCACCAACGCGTCACAGCTTCGCGCTCGATCCCTACGGGTCTCGCGAAGAGCACTACGGCGTGCTGGCGGAGTGGCTCGACGCTGCGCCGCAGGCGATCGTCGAGCGGCTCGAGTCGTCGGGGTTGCGCGGCATGGGCGGCGCCGGGTTCCCGACCGGCCGCAAGTGGAAACTCGTGGCCGCCGAGCCCGAGACACCGCGCTACGTGATCTGCAACGCAGATGAGAGCGAGCCGGGCACCTTCAAGGACCGGGAGGTGCTGGCCCGAGCCTCCCACCTGATGCTCGAGGGCATGGTGCTCGGGGCCTTGGCTACCGGGTCACACGAAGGCTGGGTGTACATCCGCCACGAGTACGGCCCCGAGCGCGAAGCTCTCGAGCAGGCGATCGATCGGGCCCGTGAAGCCGGCGTCCTCGGTGAACGGGTCCTCGGCCGCGACTTCGCTTTCGACGTGCGCGTCTTCGTATCGCCGGGCGGGTACATCCTGGGGGAGGAGACCGCGCTACTCGAAGCGATGGAGGGACGTCGCGGCGAGCCGCGCAACAAGCCTCCCTACCCGGGCGTTCGGGGCCTGCACGGAAAGCCGACGCTCATCAACAACGTGGAGACCTTCGCCCAGGTCCCCCGCGCCCTGCGCGAAGGCACGATCGCCACCAAGCTCTTCTCCGTGAGCGGCGACGTCGAGCGGCCGGACGTCGTCGAAGCGGCGTTCGGCACGAGCGTGACCGAACTCATCGCGCACTGCGGCGGCATGAAGGAAGGTCGCAAGCTGCTCGCTTTTCTGCCCGGCGGCGCCAGCACCGGATTCCTGTCCGCAGAGCACGAACACCTCCCTCTCGATTGGGAGTCCCTGCGCGAGGCGGGCTCGGCCCTGGGCTCGGCCGCGGTGATTGTCGTTGCCGAAGGAGCCGACCTGCTCGACCTCGCGGGAAACCTCACCGCCTTCTTCCGCAACGAGTCGTGCGGAAAGTGCGTCCCCTGCCGGATCGGCACCGAGAAGGCCGTTCAACTCATCGCCGCCCGCGAGACCGAGGGCCTCGAACGGCTGCGCGAACTCGACGAGACACTGGCCTCGACGTCCATTTGCGGACTCGGCCAAGCCGCTCTGACACCTGTGCTCAGCGTGCTGGATCACTTCCAGGTAGACACGTCGTGACAGACGTGACCCTGACCATCGATGGCGGGGAGGTGACGGTTCCCGCGGGCACGACACTCTGGGATGCGGCCCGGAGTGCTGCGATCGAGATCCCCGTACTCTGCCACGACCCCAAGCTCGAGCCGGTGGGCGTCTGCCGCTTGTGTGCGGTCGAGGTGGAGGGAGAGCGCGTCTTCGCCGCGGCCTGCGTACGCGAGGCGGAAGACGGCATGGTCGTCCGCACCGGCAGCGCCAAGCTCGAGCGTTGCCGGGACATGCTCACCGAACTGCTTCTCTCCGAGCAACCGGACAGCTCGCGGCGCGAGAAGACGACCGCAGACGACGCTCTGCTCGCTCTGGCCCGCGACCGTCGGGTTTCTTCGCAACTGCCCGCCCCGAACGGATCGGCGCCAGCTCGCGGACAGGACGACTCCTCGCCCGTGATCGCGGTCGACCACCATGCCTGCATCCTCTGCGATCGCTGCATCCGTGCCTGTGATGACGTCCAGCACAATGACGTGATCGGGCGTACGGGCAAGGGTTACGAGACGCGCATCTCCTTCGACCTCGATCTCCCGATGGGAGAGTCCAGCTGCGTGAGTTGCGGGGAGTGCGTGGCTGCTTGCCCGACGGGGGCGCTCGTCAACAAGGATCTCGGCGCGCCCATCCGCCCGCGCGACGAACTCAAGAGTGTCGACTCGGTATGTCCCTACTGTGGGGTCGGTTGCGCAATCCGCTACCACGCGGATCCGGAACGCAATCTCGTGGTCTTTGCCGAAGGCCGGGAGAACCCTGGCAACCAGGGCCGTCTGTGCGTGAAGGGCCGCTACGGCTTCGACTACGCGACCCATCCCCAGCGTCTCACGAAGCCGCTGATTCGTATCGACTACCCGAAGCGGGCCCTGTCTCCGGAAGTCGTGAACTCGAAGCGCCGGCGCGGACGCCGGGCCAGTGTCGTCGACTACGACCAGGTGATGCCCGCGTTCCGCGAGGCCAGCTGGGACGAGGCCCTCGACCTCGTCGCCTTGCGACTCAGCGAGATCCGCGAGCGAGACGGTGGGGGCGCTCTGGCGGGCTTCGGCTCGGCGAAGTGCAGCAACGAGGAGGCCTACCTCTTCCAGAAGCTCGTTCGCGCGGTCTTCGGCACCAACAACGTCGATCACTGCACCCGGCTCTGCCACGCCTCGTCGGTGGCCGCCCTGCTGCAGATGATCGGCTCGGCCGCAGTGACCACCACCTTCGGCGACATCGAGAACAGCGACTTCGCACTCATCACCGGCAGCAATACCACCTCGAACCACCCGGTCGCAGCGACCTTCTTCAAGCAAGCGGCTGCCCGCGGTACACGCCTGCTCGTCGTCGACCCCATGCACACCCCGATCGCCGACCACGCCTGGCGATTCTGTCAGATCCGCTCCGGAACGGACGTGGCCTTCTACAACGGTCTGATGCACGTCATCCTGCAGGAGGGCCTCGTCGACACTGCGTACGTCGCGAAATTCACGAAAGACTTCGAGAGGCTGGCCCACACCGTCGAGCGCTATACGCCGCGGGTCACAGCGGGCGTCTGCGGCATCCCGGAAGAGACCGTGCGCGAAGTGGCCATCGCCTACGGCCAGGCCCAGGCGGCCATCACGTTCTGGGGCATGGGGATGAGCCAGCACGTGCACGGCACCGACAACTGCCGCGCCATCATCTCGCTGTGTCTCCTGACCGGAAACATGGGACGACCCGGCACCGGCCTGCATCCCCTGCGTGGCCAGAACAACGTCCAGGGCGCGTCCGACGCCGGGCTGATTCCGATGAGCTACCCGGACTACCGACCCGTCGGTTCGGACGAAGTCCGAGAGCACTACGAGGCCGCCTGGGGACGCGAACTGGACCGGGAAGCCGGCCTGACCACCGTCGAAATCATGGAGGCCGCGCACGAAGGCCAGGTCCGGGGCATGTACATCCTCGGCGAGAACCCGTTCCTCAGTGACCCCAATACGAACCTCGTGCGGGAGGCCCTGACGCGCCTCGACTTCCTCGCGGTCCAGGACATCTTCCTCACCGAGACCGCCGAGTTTGCCGACGTCATCCTGCCCGCGACGTCCGCCCTCGAAAAGACCGGCACGTTCACCAACACGGATCGGCGCGTACAACTCGGACGCCCCGTGCTCGACCCGCCCGGCGACGCGCGCCTCGACTGGCAGATCGTCTGCGAGATCTCGACCCGTATGGGCTACCCGATGCACTACGACGATGCGTCCCAGATCTTCGACGAACTCGTGTCCCACTCCGAGAGCTACCGGGGACTCTCCCACGACGCCCTGGGCGAGACCGGCAAGCTGTATCCGTGTCCGAATCCAGAGGAATCCGACGGGACCGTGGTGATGTTCGGGGATGGATTCCCGACCGAGGATGGCAAGGCCCGTTTCGTCCCGGTGGAGCACACCGGTGCAGACGAGATGCCCGACGACGACTACCCGCTGATCCTGGTCACCGGACGGCTCCTCGAGCACTGGCACACCGGGCAGATGACCCGCCGTTCCCAGGCCCTCGACGCCCTCGAGCCCGAGGCTTTCGTGTCGATCCACCCAGACGACGCTGAAACGCTCGGGGTCGCTCAGGGCGAGTGGGTGACGGTCGAGTCGCGACGCGGAGCGATCACCCTGGAGGTCCGGATCGGACGCGCCACGCAGGCCGGCTCGGTGTTCATTCCCTTCCACTTCCGGGAGGCCGGGGCCAACACCCTGACTACCGACGAACTCGACCCGGACGGGAAGATCCCGGAGTACAAGTTCTGTGCAGTGCGGGTCGCGAAGCCGGCGGACGACAGTTCGGATCGCTCTGCCAGCCCCACACCGCCCGCCTGACCAGCGTCTCTCGCATCTGGACCGAGACGGCGCCGTCCCGGCCCGTCCACCACACCGGCAGGCCGACGCGCTGCGCTCGTTCGAAGACCTCGCGAGTCGGAAGCCGGCTGCGTGTCGAGCACGGGGCGGACAGCAGCGCAATCTCGGCCCCCACCGCCTCGAGAAAGGAGAGCGTCGACGACTCGCGGCTCCCGTGATGCGGCAGTTTGAGGACGTCGGCGCGGAGATCGATCCGAGAGGCCAGCAGCGCCCGCTCCACCGCTTCGCCGATGTCGCCGGTCAAGAGAATGCGCGTTCCTTCCGCCTCGATACGCAGCACCAACGAGGAGTCGTTCCGCCCGCGGCCGTCACCGTTCGCGGGTGGCCACAGGACCTCGACCTCGAGGTCTCCGACACGAGTCGATTCCGCTCGTGCCGTCTGCTCTCGCACCGGCACCCCACGGCTCGCGGCAACTCCGACGAGATCAACGAATTCGTCGCGACGACCGGCGGGCAGCCACAGTTCACCAACCGGAAAACCTTCGAGGACCGATGAGAGTCCGCCGCTGTGGTCCAGATCGGCGTGGGTCGCCACGACCACATCCAGACGCTCGACGCCCAGGGCGCGAAGCGCCGGCAGGACGATGGAACGGCCCAGGTCGGCGCCACCAGCGATCCCCCAGCCGCCATCCACGAGGATCGCGGAGTCCCGACCCTCGACGAGGATGGCGTCACCCCGCCCGACGTCGAGTGCGACGATGCGAGGCGGCTCGGGGCCGATGGCCGGCGCAGGAACCAGCGCCGCGAAGCTGGACACGAGGGCGGCGAGCAACACCCGAACACCCGTTCGCCGCGCGCGGACGCTCGCGAAGGCGATCCCAGTCGCGAGCGTGACTCCGGGCCACCCGACGCGATCTGCAGACCGCGAAGGCAGCCACTCCGCGCCGGCCACGGCCCCCTCGAGCGACACCTGCCCGACCCACGCACACACAGCCAGCAGCCAATCGACCGGCGGCGAAGGCTCGAGGACCGCCAGGCCGGCGGCAATCAGCGACGCGGGAAGCAACACGACCCCGGTCCACGGCACCGCCACCAGGTTCGCCAGCAAACCCATCGGGGTGCTCCCAACCCCGTGAACCGCGAGGACCGGCGCCGTCGCGGCGATCACCGTCGCCGAAACCCGCAGGCTGCGCCGCCATCCCGCGCCTGGAACGCGGGAATCCCAGAGCAGCGCACCGGTCGCAACGAAGGAGAGTTGAGGCCCCAATTCGAACGTCGCCGACGGGTCGAAGACCGCGATGCAGAGGACACCGGCCGAGACCGCGTGTGCCGGCGCGACTCCACGGCGGAGACCCAGTGCAACCAGCGAGACGAGCACGAAGACCGTCGCTCGCCGAACCGGGACCCCCCAGCCCGCCAGAACCGCGTAACCGAGCGCGGCAACGGCGGCTCCGGCGCACGCCCACACCCGGACGTCGACCCCCTCGGCAAGAGACGAGACGCGGACCGCGCTGCGACGAACGGCCGTGAATGCCAGGGCCGCGACCAACCCCACGTGGAGGCCGGAAACGGCCAGCAGGTGTGCGATGCCCAGACGCCGAAACGCTTCACGTGCCTCGGCGGCAAGCCCGGATCGATCCCCGAGCGACAGTGCGGCAAGCAGTCCGCCACCGCGTCCCGCTTCTCGGAGCCGCTGCGCGAGCAATCTGCGGATTCCCGGCGAGGCCGACCCGCTTAGCCGCGTCGCGAGGCGGGCGTCGACCAGCCGAGCCTCGCCGCCGATTCCCCGGCGACGGTGTCCGCGGCTTCGGTTCGGGGTGCCGGGATTTCGCAGCCCAGCGTGTGGACTCAGGCGCAGCCGCGCACGGATGCGATCGCCTTCCGTGCGGCCGGCGAGCCAGATGCCCTCGGGTGTGTCCGCACGCTCGATCAGTCGAAGTCGACTCGGCAGTGCAGGAGGTAGCTCGTCGAACCCGACCGGCACGACCTCGTAAAGCTCCACGGCCAGCCACCCGTGCTCACGGCGAATGGCGTGCACGGTCCCATCCGCGACCGCGTCGAAGACCGCCCGGGGCGCGTCCCGGGCTGCAATCCCCAGGGTGCGGGCGTGTCCGCCGGCGCCCAGCGCCCCGACGATCGCGACCGCACAGGTCGCGACGATGGAAGCCCGCCGTCGGGCCGCTAGGGCGACGCCCGCGGAGCCGACCGCAACGCCGCAGGCCGCCGCGACCGTCAACCATCCACGGTCCGCGGCGAGGATCCCGAGAACGGCCGAGGCCGCCAGACAAGGCAGCAGCCATGCGATCGAGCGGCGCAGAGGGAGCGCTCCCGGGACCGGGAGGCCCTCAGACTAGCTGGCCCGTCCAGGACTCGCTTTGCGCTTCAGCGGATCAGTGAAGGATCGTAGAAGCGCCTGCCGGCAAGGCCGTGCGCATCCGGCGCAGGTAGGCCGCCAGGACCTCGAGTACCTCGTCGAGCTTCGTGAGTTCACCGGCGAAAGAACCCATCAAGCGCTCGATCTCTTGAAAATCGGCGGCGTTCTGCGACAGGTCGTCGGTGAGAGTGCTCTGGGCGCGAAAGCCCAGCGCCACTGCATCGAGGGTCCCCGCGTAGTCGTTCGGGCTCTTGCCCTTCAGGTCATCGGCGACGCGTCCGGCCAGCACATCTGCGGCCGGAGCCGACACGCCGCGGGCCTGCAGTTCGCTGCTGATGCGTTCGCGCAGGCCGTCAACCTGCGAACGCACCGCGGACTCCGGGGCAGCGTCCGCAAGATCGAATTTCGAGCGCATCGGGGTGCTCCTCCGCTGCACCCCACCCCCGCCTTGCGGGGCAATGGGCCAGCTCTCGATGAAGAGAGCAAGATCAATGCCACCGACCACGAGCCGGCAGCTTTCGATTCAGGGACCTGACACTGAAAGGGAATCCTGCCAGCCCGTGTCTTCCGGACGAGAGCCGGCCCGTGCGGGAGAGGGAAGCGATCGGGAGTTTCGAGGAAAGTCTGACTACCCCGCGGGTGGCTCGAGTACCGCACACCGGAGTCCGCCCCGCCCCCACGGCGGACCGACGATCCGTGGGTAGCCACGAACCCTATTCGGAAGCAGGCAGCTCGGAATCCTCGCGGAGCGCCTCGAAGAAACTGCGGATCGTGGTCGCGTCCTTCTGCGAAATCCCGGGCACCTTCGCGAGTTCGGCGTCGGTGGCTTTGCGCACAGCCTTCAGGGAGCCCAGGGTCGTTAGCAGCGCGCGCCGCTTGACCGGCCCGATGCCCGGCAACTCCTGGAGGATCGAGGTGAGCCCGACCTTCAGACGCAGTTCGCGCTGGAACTCGATGGCGAAGCGATGGGACTCGTCGCGCACCCGCTGCAGCAACAGCAGGGCCTTCGAGCCGGGATGCAGCATCACCGGGTTCGTCCGGTTCGGCAGAAAGATCCGCTCGGCCTTGAGGCCGCCTCCCCGCTTTACGCGCAGGCTCGGCGACTCCGCGTCACGCTCCTTCGAGAGCCCGAGGGTGTCGACTTCGTGCCCCGTGTCCGCCAGAGCCGCAAGCACGACGCCGAGCTGGCCCCGACCCCCATCCACCATCAGCAGATCCGGCAGCGGCTCTACGTCGACCCGTGCCAAGCGCCGGCACATCACCTCGCGCAAGCAGGCATAGTCGTCCCCTCCCGCAGCCTCCCGGATCCGGTAGCGCCGGTAGTCCTTCTTGCCGGGGCGTCCGTCCACGAAGACGACGCGGCTCGCCACGGGCAGCGCACCCTGCAGATGCGAGACGTCGTAACACTCGATGCGTCTCGGCGTACGGGAGAGGTGGCACTGGCTCTCGATCTCGGCCAGGGCGGCATCGACGCTTTCGCGCGCCTCCAGACGTCGGGCGAGCGTGAGGCTCGCGTTGTGGCTGGCGATCCCAACGAGCTGCTTCAGATCGCCGCGCTGTGGGTGCTTGATCGTGACCTTGCGACCGGTCTGCTCACCCAGCCACTCCTCGATGACTCCCCCGTCCCGGAACGACTCGGAGGACAGGATCTGCTTGGGCGGGGGCCGCGTGTCGTCCGCGTAGTACTGGCTGATGAACGAACCCATCACGTCGCCGTCGTCGATCCGCACATCGGACAAGCCGAAGCCCTCGGCACCGACCACCCTCCCCTCCCGCACGTGCAGCACCTGTACCTCGACCTCGCTGCCACTCCGCGCGATTCCGAAGACGTCCCGCGCGGTGCGATCCTTCGAGATGATCCGCTGGCTTTCCACCGTGCGCTCGACGGCCTGGATGCGGTCACGGATCCGGCCCGCCTCCTCGAAGTCCTCCTGCTCGGCGGCCAGCTTCATGCGCGCGTGCAGGTCATCGACCAGCTTCTCCGAACGCCCGCGCAGAAACAGGATCGTGCCCTGGACGAGTTCGCGATACGCGCCCTCCTCGACGAGATCGCAACACGGGCCCACGCAGCGCTTCATCTCGTACTCGATACAGGGTCGCTTGCGTCGCTGGTAGTCGCGAAAGCTGCCGTCGGTGCAGGACCGCAACGGGAAGATGCGGCGCAGGTTCGAGAGCGACTCCTTGAGCGCAATGCTCGACGTGTAAGGACCGAAATACTTGGCGCCATCTCGGCCGAAGCGCCGGGCGGTGGTCAACCGGGGCCACTGCTCCCGTTCGTCGAGGCGCAGGGTCAAGTACTGCTTGTCGTCGCGGAGGCGGACATTGAAGACGGGCTTGTGGCGCTTGATGAGCTCGTTCTCGAGCAGTAGCGCCTCCTTGATGGTCGGCGTGACGACCACCTCGACGTCGGAGGCCCGCTCCATCAACACCGGAATGCGGAGTCGGCCGTCGCCGCCACTCACGTACTGCCGCACCCGGGTCCTGAGGTTCTGGGCCTTGCCGACGTAGAGGACTTTTCCGCCGCGTCCCCGGAACAGGTAGACGCCACAGTCGGTCGGCAGCGAGGCGACGCTCTCTTGCAGACTCATCCGCCGAGAGACTACCCGAGCCTCAGTCGCTCTTCCTCGAGGAGCTGGATGCGATCCCGCAAATCAGCGGCATGTTCGAACTCGAGCTCCTTGGCGGCCTTCATCATCTCGGCACGGAGAGCTTCGATGAGCTTCGGGAGTTCGTGAGCCGGCGCCGTCGGCGCCCTCGCCTCGCCCTTCACGCCGACGGTTACGTAATCGGATTCCCAGATCGAATCCTGCAGGCTCGTGATCTTCTTCTGGATCGTCCGAGGCGTAATCCCATGCTGCTGGTTGTAGCGACCCTGAACCTCCCGGCGCCGGCGCGTCTCCTCCAAGGTGGTACGAATCGAGTCGGTCTCCTTGTCGGCGTAGAGGATCACCTGGCCGTTCACGTTGCGAGCGGCGCGCCCGATCGTCTGGATGAGCGAGCGGGCCGAACGCAGGAAGCCCTCCTTGTCGGCGTCGAGGATCGCGACGAGGGAGACCTCTGGGATGTCGAGACCCTCGCGCAAGAGGTTGATACCGACGAGGACGTCGAAGACGCCCTCCCGCAGCTCCCGGATGATCTCCATGCGCTCGATCGTCTTGATGTCGCTGTGCAGGTAGCGGACCTTGACACCCAGCTCCGCGTAGTACTCGGTGAGTTCCTCGGCCATGCGCTTCGTCAGGGTCGTGACGAGGACCCGCTCGCGCTTCGCCACTTGCTCGCGCACGACGCCGAGCAGGTCGTCGACCTGGCCACTCGCCGGACGAACCTCCACCTCCGGATCCATCAACCCGGTGGGACGGATGATCTGCTCGACCACGACACCCTTCGATTTCTCGAACTCGTAGGCGGCAGGCGTGGCAGACATGTAGATCCGCTGCCTGGCACGGGCTTCCCACTCCTCGAAGCGCAGCGGCCGGTTGTCGAGGGCGGACGGCAGACGCCAGCCGAACTCGACCAGCGTCTCCTTGCGGGCCCGGTCGCCCCGGTACATGCCGCCCACCTGCGGGATCGAGATGTGGCTCTCGTCCATCACGACGAGCGCGTCGTCCGGAAGGTAGTCATAGAGGGTGTACGGGGTCTGCCCCGCATCTCGGCCGTCCAACCAGCGCGAGTAGTTCTCGACGCCGTGACAGAAGCCCATCTCCTGGAGCATTTCGAGGTCGTACTTGGTGCGCTGCTCCAGGCGCTGGGCCTCGAGTAGCTTGCCTTCGCGCTGGAACGACGTCGTCCGCTCCGCCAACTCCTGCTTGATCCCTTCGATCGCGCGCTGGAGCCGGGCCTCCGTAGCCACGTAGTGGCTGGCGGGAAAGATCAAGCTCCTCTTGGGTCTCGACAAGACCTTTCCGCGCAGGGGATCGATCTCGGCGAGGCTCTCGATCTCGTCGCCGAAGAACTCGACCCGGATCGCTCGCTCCGCCTCGTACTGGGGAAACACCTCGACGACGTCTCCTCGAACCCGGAAAGTGCCCCGGTGAAAGTCCATGTCGTTCCGGACGTACTGCAAATCGACGAGTGCATGAAGGAGATCGTCGCGCGGCAACGTGGCCCCGGTCTCGAGGTAGACGTGCATCGACCCGTAGTTGTCGGGCGCCCCCAGACCGTAGATGCACGACACGCTGGCCACGACGAGTACGTCCTTCCGGGTAAGCAGCGAGTGGGTCGTGGAGTGGCGCAGCTTGTCGATCTCGTCGTTGATCGAGGAGTCCTTCTCGATGTACGTGTCGCTCGACGGGATGTACGCCTCGGGCTGGTAGTAGTCGTAGTAGGACACGAAGTACTCGACGGCATTCTTCGGAAACAGATCCTTGAACTCCGCGTAGAGCTGCGCCGCCAGGGTCTTGTTCGGCGACATCACGAGGGTGGGCCGATTGATCTGCTCCACCACGCAGGCCACCGTGAAGGTCTTGCCACTCCCGGTGACCCCCAGGAGGGTCTGGTGCTCGTCGCCCCGCTGGATGCCCGCGACCAGCTCGCGGATGGCGCCGGGCTGGTCTCCCTGCGGCTCGAAATCCGAGACGAGCTCGAAGGCCTGCTCGCCCACGTCCGCGGCTGGCCTGCGTTCCCCCGTGCTCACTTGCGCCTCCAGCGCGCACCCGCCGGGGTATCGATGATCTCGATGCCCGAGGCCGTGAGTTCGTCGCGGATCTGGTCGGCCCGTGCCCAGTCCTTGTCGGCCCGGGCCTGCTCGCGCTCCTCCAGCAGAGCATCGATGCGGGGATCCGACTCGAAGGCCACCTCCGCGGGATCCGACTCGACCAGGTCGAGACCGAGGATGCGGTCGAAGTCGAGCAGCAGCACCCGGCGATCCGCAGGGGAGAGATCCTGCTTGGCACGAGCCACCTCCCAGGCGACCGCCAACGCCTTGGGAGCGTTGAGGTCGTCGCGCATCGCATCCCGGAAACGCTCCCGGTAATCCGACTGGACGGCGGGCTCGCCCTCCCCGGTGGCGTCGCGAACCTCCGCGGCCAGCCCGAGCAGGCGCCGGTAGCCGGTCGCCCCCGCGTCGACGACCTCGGCGGTGTACGTCTGTTGCTGGCGGTAGTGGGCCTGTAGCAAGAAGTAGCGGTAGGCGAGAGGCTCGAGCCCCCGCGCGACCAAGTCGTCGAGAACCTGCACGTTGCCCGTCGACTTCGCCATCTTCTCGCCCTGGAAGTCGATGTGCTCGTGGTGCATCCACACGTTTACCCACGGATGCGTCGACGTCGCGCCCTCGGTCTGCGCGATTTCGTTCGTGTGGTGGACCCGGACGTGCTCGATGCCACCGGTATGGATGTCGAAGTGGTTGCCGAGATATTTCGTGCTCATCGCAGAGCATTCGAGGTGCCAGCCCGGAAATCCTCGGCCCCAGGGCGAGTCCCACTCCTGCTGCCGGGTCACCCCGCCGGCCGCGAACTTCCAGATCGCGAAGTCCGCCGGATTCCGCTTGCCCTCGACGCTGTCGATGCGGCCGCGCTCGGCCTGCGCTTCGAGATCGAGCCGGGCGAAATCCGCGTAGCGAGGGAAGCGCGACACGTCGAAGTAGATGCCGTCCCCCTCGATCGAGTACGTGAGGCCATTGTCGTCGAGGGCCTGCGCGAGGGCGATCTGCTCCGGGATGTGCTCAGTCGCACGGCACAGGACATCGGGATCCCGGACGTTCAGCGCGCGCCGGTCCTGCAGCCACTGCTCGGTGTAGAGGGCAGCGATCTCCAGGGCACCTTTCCCCGCCTTCGCGGCCGCCACCTCCATCTTGTCATCGCCATCGTCTCTGTCGCCGACGAGGTGGCCGACATCGGTCACGTTGATGACATGGGTGACCTCGAAGCCCTCTTCCTCGAGGGTGCGGCGCAGCAGATCCGCAAATACGTTCGGGCGCATGTTGCCGAGGTGCTGGGGTCCGTAGACGGTGGGGCCGCAGGTGTAGACGCCAGCCCGCCCCGGTTCGATGGGCGAGAAGGGTTGCTTGCGCTGGCTCCGCGTGTCGTAGAAGAGGAGCTTGCTCACGGGCGCATCCTAGCAGCGCGATCCCAGAATCGGATCGCGTTGCTAGGCAAGCGAATCCTTGGCTTCGCCCGCTAGCTACTCCGCTAGCGGTTCGAGCAACACGGCTGCCATCGCTGCAATCCCTTCCTCGCGACCGATGGCGCCCAGACGGTCGGTACTCGTAACCTTGATGTTCACCCGCTCCTCCGGCGTCCCGAGGAGGGCTGCGACGTTCGCCCGCATCTTCTGCTGGTGCGGTGCGAGACGCGGCACCTGGGCAACGATCGTGGCATCGAGGTTGGCCACCCGGTAGCCCGCCGACCCCATGCTGGCTTGGACTCGTTCCAGGATCCGCCCGCTCTCGATCCCCTCGAGCGCGGGATCCGAAGAGGGGAAGTGCCCGCCGAGGTCGCCTTGTCCCAGCGCCCCCAGGATCGCGTCCGCAACGGCGTGCAACAGGACGTCTCCGTCCGAGTGCCCCTCGAGGCCGCGCCCAGCCGTCTCCTCGACCGGGATCTCGACGCCCCCCAGCATGAGCGGGCGCCCCGAAACGAGCCGATGGACGTCGAACCCCTGCCCGATCCTCATCGCTCCATCCTCACTGCAACAGGGCCTCCGCGATGCGGAGATCATCCGCGGTGGTGATCTTCAGGTTGCGGGCCGATCCGGGGACGACCCTCACTCGAACGCCCAGGCGCTCGACCAGTTGGGCATCGTCGGTGCCCACGAAGCCCTCGGCCTCCGCCTTGTCGAGCGCTTCTCTGAGGAGTTCGACGCGAAATACCTGGGGGGTCTGGGCGACCCAGCAGGTCGCCCGATCCGGTGTCGACTCGACTGCGTCGTTGCGAACGATCTTCAGCGTATCCGCGCTCGGTCTCGCGAGGATCGCGGCACCGGTCTCCTCGGCGGCGCGCATCACGGCTTCCACCTCGGCCTCGGATACGAGGCAGCGGGCGGCATCGTGTACCGCGACCCACTCCGCATTGTCCGGAAGCGCCGCCAGGCCCAACCGGACCGAGTCCTGGCGTTCGGCCCCACCCGACACCGGATCGCCGAGCACCCCCGCAGCGGGCACGGCAAGCCCGGCCCACAAACCCTCGCCGCCCGGAGGAATCACCGGAACCAGCCGATTCACCATGGAAACCCGAGAGAATGTCTCGAGCGAGCGCTCCACCAGGGTCTTGCCGCAAAGCTCCACGAACGCCTTCGGGACTTCCGAGCCGAGCCGCTCGCCGCGCCCCGCGGCCAAGACCAACACCGCCACCTGCATAACGCGCGAGGATACAGAAGCCGTGCTGTCGGGCGCCTCGGGCGGACTACGGATCCGCTTGTCAACTGTTAGAGTTCGCCCCGCGCCTCTGGAGGAAGCCCATGATCCGCAAATCCCTCGCGCTCCTCACCCTCTTGGCCTGCCTGCCGCTCGCCGCTACAGCCCAGGACGATCCGACGCCGCAGGAGCCGAGACCGATCGCCGAGGAGCCCGCCGAGAGCAAGCCCGGCGCGGAACCGGCCGCCACGCCGGTCGACCCGATCTCCCTCCGGCTTACGGAAGCCGTTTCCAACGGGATCGAGAACAACCTGCAACTCGAGGTCGAACGCTACGACCCGCTGATTGCGCTCGAGGATCAGCGGGGCTCCTGGGGATCGTTCGACCCCAAGAGCCAGCTCGAGTGGGACTACCTCTCGCAGACGGATCCCGTCTCGGCCAATTCCCTGTTTGGCAACGAACGAAATCGCCACAAGGAAAACAAGGCGAACCTTGGAATCGAGACCCTGCTGCCGTATCTGGGTGCAACTCTCGGCGTCGATCTGAACGTCAACGAGACACGCGACATCGGAAACCCCTTCGTCAGCCAGCGACCGGTCTACGACAGCGGTTTCACGATCCGCGGATCGTTGCCGCTGTTGAAGGGCTTGATCTGGAACGAACCCTGGACTCGGGTCAGGACGAGCGCCGCCGCCTACGACGGATCCCGCGAGAATTTCAGGGCCGACCTGATGAACGTCGTCCAGTTCATCGAGACGGCCTACTGGGACCTGGTCGCGCAATCCCAGGCAGTGCGGGTCGCCAGGAAGAGTCTGGAGACCGCGCGATCCCTTCTCGACCAGACCCAGACCCAGTACGAGGTCGGCGTGAAGTCGAAAGTCGAGGTCGTCGAAGCCGAGGCCGGTGCCGCTGCGCGCGAGTTCGACCTGATTCGAGCCATCAACCGTCACCAGAAGGCGCAGGACGATCTGATCGACGCAGTCTTCGGAACCCGTCTCACCGCGGGGTCTCGCCTCAACATCGAGCCGGCCGACGACCCCGAGAATTACGTCCACTACGACATCGATACCGAGGACGCGGCCAACGAGGCTCTCGCGAAGCGGCCCGAGCTCGCGGAAGCCCAGACCGCAATCGAGCAGCAGGAGCTCCAGCTCAAGTTCGCGAAGAACCAGCGGCTTCCCCAGCTCGATCTGCGCGCCTCCTACGGCACCTCCGGTCGCCGCGGGGAGGGCGTTACCAGCTTCAACTTCCAGACCGGGATGAACAGCCCCAACCCCACGACAGGTAACAACGTCGGGGACACCTTCAACGACTACTGGACGAATCGCGGAGGCGAGGACCTGCAGGTCGGCGCGGTCTTCTCCATTCCGCTCGGCAACGTCTCGGCTCGCCACAACGTCTCCAAATCCGCGCTCGCGCTCCGCAAGGCCAAGGCCCAGCTCACCCGCCTGCGGCAGGACATCATCCTCCAGGTACGCGAGGAGGCGCGGAATCTCGCATCGGCCCAGGAGGGAATCGAGGCCGCAGAGCGGCGGCGGATCGCCGCGGCGGAGCAGCTACGAGCCGAGCAGGTGCGGCTCGAATACGGAGAATCGACGCCCTTCAAGGTACTCGAGAAGGAACAGGATCTCGTGGAGGCGGAGAACGAGAAGATCGGAGCGCTGTTCACCTACCGGAAATCCGTGATCGACCTGCACCGCGCTCGGGGTACGATCCTGGAAGCCCGCAATATCGTCGTCGATCAGGCGGCGGCGCTGAGATAAACTCAGTCGGCCCCGCAGCGAGGTTGAGAATGAGCCTGTTCGGATCCAGTGGACGCAATGACGAGCGAACGCCCGTGGGTGCACGCGAGCGCAGCGAGCCGGTGTCTGCAGCCGCCGGTGTTCCGGAGGCAGGCAGCCGCAGCCGGACGGGAGTCCGGGAAACACCGGCGGGAGGAAACGAGGTGGCAATTCTGGGCCAGTCGATCTTGTTCAAGGGCGATCTCAGCGGCGACGAAGACATCGAGATCGAGGGCCGCGTCGAGGGGCAGATCAAGCTCCCGAATCACCAGCTCACCGTCGGGCCCCACGGCCGGGTCGCCGCCCAAGTCGAGGCCAAGAACGTGATCGTGATCGGCCGCGTGGCCGGAGACGTGATCGCCTCCGAGCGGATCGAGATCCAGGCCACCGGCGTCGTGGACGGCGACATCCACGCTCCCCGCCTGCTGATCCAGGAAGGCGCCGTCGTAAACGGCAACATCGAGATGGGCGACGCACAGGCGAAGGCCGCGACCAGTTCGCCGGCCCCGGCCGAGCCGGCGCGCAAGACCGGATAGCCGGCCCCTAGCGCTTCCGGGCCTGGCGCTCCTTCTGCGCCACCTGTGTCGCAGCGCCGCCCCCGAAGCGCCGCTCGAGCATCAGCAGCACCGGTGCAGCGATGTAAATCGATGAGTAGGTGCCGACGATCACGCCCAGGATCATCGCGAATGCGAAGGGTTGAATCACCGGGCCGCCCAGGAAGTACAGCGACAGCAGGGCCGCCAGGGTGGTGCCAGAGGTCAGCACCGTGCGAGACAGGGTCTGATTGACGCTCTGGTTCAAGACCTCCGGCAGGTCGATGCTGGTGTGCAACTCCATGTTCTCGCGTATCCGGTCGTAGATGATGATCGTGTCGTTGAGCGAGTAGCCCAAGATCGCGAGCATCGCGGCCAGGATACGCAGATCGAACTCCATCCCGAGGATCACGAAAATGCCCGCGGTGATGCTGAGGTCGTGGAGCACGGCGACGATCGCACCGGGTGCGAAGCGCGGACTGAAGCGGAACGCGATGTAGATCAGGATCGCGAGGCTTGCGTAGAACAGGGACTTCAGGCCGTCCACCCGCAGCTCCGCGCCCACCCTCGGTCCGACGAACTCGACGCGCTCGATCGCGACCGAGCCGATGGCACCCTCGAGGGCCAGCCCGAGCTTCGTGATCAGGTCGACCCCCTCCTGGCCCCCGACCTCGGACACGCTGTTGATGTCGCCCTTGAACTTGATGAGAAACTCGTTGTCTTCGGGCTCGCCGTAGCGAATGACGCTGGGCTCGGCGATCTCGAGCGCCTCGGTCAGGACGTCCCGGATGGCGCCGTCGGAGGCCGGAACCCCTTGAGCGAACTCGAGCTGCACCTCGGTGCCGCCTGCGAAGTCGATTCCGAGCCGGACGCCGTTGACCCAGACCGCGGCGAGCGAAGTCAGCAGAAGCAGGCCCGACAAAAGGGCGGCCAACCGGCGCTTGCCGATGAAATCGATCTTGGTACCCGGCGGTACGATCTCCCAGGGCACGCTGGGATCCTCCTCAGATGGAGATCTCGGCCACCGTACGGTTACCGGGATAGATGTGGAAGAGCATTCGGGTGACGACGAGGGCCGTGAAGACACTCGTCACGATTCCTACCGAGAGCGTCACCGCGAAGCCCTTGATGGGGCCGGTTCCGAACTCGAAGAGGATGATGGCCGTGATCAAGGTCGTGATGTTCGCGTCGAGAACGGTCCAGAGCGCCTTGCTGAAGCCGGTCGCGATGGCGGTCCGCGGATTCTTCCCCGCGCGGAGCTCCTCGCGGATACGCTCGAAGATGATCACGTTGGCATCCACCGCCATGCCGACGGTGAGGACCAGGCCCGCGATTCCCGGCAGCGTCAGGGTCGCCTCGAAGAGGGACATCAACCCGATCAGGAGCGTGAGGTTCGCGCCCAGGGCCAAAGCCGCATAGCCACCCGACAAGCGGTAGTAGCCCACCGCGAAGGCCAGGATGAGAAGCAAGCCTACGATCGACGCGTTGATGCCGCTGTCGATCGAGTCCTGACCGAGCGCGGGACCGATCGTGCGCTCCTCCTCGATCACAGTCGGCACGGAGAGCGCGCCGGCCCGCAGCACGACTGCGAGATCCGCTGCCTCCTGGGACGTGAAACGGCCGCTGATCTCTCCCCGGGTCGTAATGCGGCTGCGGATCGTGGGTGCGCTGTAGACGTTCCCGTCCAGGATGATCGCCATCGGCTTGTTGATGTTCGCTTCGGTGAGCTCACCGAACAGCTCGCCGCCCTCCGGGCTGAATCGAAAGGTGACGATCGGACGCTGCTGCTGGTCGAAGCCCTGCCGGGCGTCCTCGAGATAGTCCCCGGTGAGGTCCGGGGCCTTCGGAACCAGATAGGCGGCGAGGCTGCGTCCCGTCTCCAGGTTGCGCTCGAATACGATCCCCCGGCTCTCGCCGATCCCATCCGGGTAGCGAGCCAGCAGCAGATCCTCGTTGACATCCTGGTCCACCACGATCTTGAGTTCGAGGAAGCCGGTGGAGGCGAGGAGCTTCTTCGCACGACTGCGGTCGATCTGTCCGCCGGGAATCTGCACCAGGACCCGATCGTCTCCCTGACGGGTAACTACCGAATCCGGGATGCCCCGAACCGGATCATCGATACGCCGTCGCAACACCTCGAGGACCTGGAGCATCGTGCGCTCGCGGATCTCCTGCTGCCAGTCCTCGGTAAGGGTGTAGCGGAAGGCATTGCCCGTACGGTCGAGCCGTTGCAGGACACCCGAGTCATTGGCGCGAGTCGAAAGGGCCTCCCCATCCGCTGCGGAACCGGCCTGCAGGAAGAGCTGCCCGTCCTCGACGAGGTCTCGATCGAGCGTCACACCCTGCTCGGCGAGATCGTCCGAAATGTTCTTACGAACGAAATCGAGTTCGCGATCGATGGCGGTCTTCAGATCGACGCCCACCACCCAGTGGATGCCGCCCTGCAGATCGAGACCCAGGCGCAGGCCGTCATCCGGCAGCCAGTCGCTCTCCAGCCGATCGGCCTTCGAAATGAAGTTCGCTGCGCTGAGCCACCCGAACAGCAGCACCAACGCGGTGACCATGCCGACTCGCCAGCGCAGACTCACGAGTCACCCCCCTCCTTCTTTCCGGGGAGCGAGGTAACACTCGTGATGGCACTGCGCGAGACCTGGACCCGCACCGACTGACCGCCCTTCAGGGTCGCGATCTCGACTGTCACCACGTCCTCCGCAGTCGAGGCGATTTTTCCGTGCAGACCGCCGGAGGTGACTATCTGGTCGCCCTTGGCGGCGCTCTTGATCGACTCTTCCAGCGCCCGCTGCTTCTTCTGCTGGGGTCGCAGGATGAGGAAATAGAAGATCGCGCCCATCGCCGCGAGCATCAGGAAGAACGAGAAGTCGGGGCCCGGGGCGCCCTGTTGCTGCGCCGCCAATCCCGTGCCGAGGAGGCCCGTCATCGTGTTTCCCCGCGCTCGCCAAGTGGCTTGGTAATCGTCGTGCCCGGATAGAAGGCACTCAGGATCTCGCGGTAGTCATCTCCACGCCGGGCCATCGCCCGCGCCCCCCATTGACTCATTCCCACTCCATGCCCGCTGCCGGCCCCCACAAAGACGAAGCCCTCCTCGTCCTCGAGCAGTTCGAACAGCGTGCTCTTCAAGATCGACTCTCCCAGGGCGCTCCGCAGGTACCGAGCACCGAGACTGACAGTTCCCTTCTCCCCCACCAACTCGAGGCGAATCGCCCGGCCGCTCCCGCTCCGTTCGGTCACCCGAGCCCTCACGATCTCCCCGACATCCTCGGCGACAGCCGCCGCGGCGCGGCCGAGTGTGGTCCGAGAAACGGGCGCCCGCCAGTAGCTATCCGGAGAGTCCCACTCGTCGGCGACCTCGACGCTCACCAAGTAGTCTCGGGCCTCTCCCCAGACCTCCTCGGAGCTGGCAGTCCGTCCGCCCGACGAGGAGTGGAAAGCGGCCAGGATCGGCACCCCCTGGTAGGCGAGCACCTCGCCCCTTGTCGCCGCCAGCGCAGCCCAGACGGCAGGAGCTTCGGCCTCGACCCCGGCGTAGACCTGACTCTGGGTGCCCGCGGACACATGCCACGGCTCATCCCGGCGAGCTTCCCGCTGCTGGAGCGCGTAGGTCCGGCTCGCGACGGCTTGAGCCCGCAGCGCTTCCGGGCCCCACGATCCGTACATCTCCCGGGCGAGAATCCCGGCAAGATACAGCTCGAGCGGGATGTCGTTGATGACCATCAGGCCCGCTGGCCGGTCCGGGTCGCGGCTGGCGATCACCTCGACCCCGCCCCGCACCGAGATGCCCTCGACTTCGACCGGACCGCGGTGCCCGGTCAGGCGCCAGTGGCGCGCCACCGGCCCCCCGTTCACGCGAAGGCCCTGGCCCGGGGCCACGGACACCCGGACGATGTCACGAGCAGTCTGGGGATCAGAGACGGCGATCTCGTCGCGCCCTTCGAACAGCAGGACTCGCATGCGGGGCTCGTCGGCCGGCACCACGCGGGACGGCGTCCAGGACGGCGCGGCCCCGCCGCAGGACGCGGCCAGGAGCACCAACAAGGATACGGTCGATCCGGAACGGATCCTTCTCACCTCACCCCCCCAGAGAGAGAAAAGAAAACAGAGTCGCTGTGCGCGGAGTTACGACTCTTTCTACAGGTCCTTGCCGATCGAGTCGGCCCGATCCGTCTCCTCCCACGGGAAGCCCTCATTCTCGCGGCCGAAGTGTCCGTGGTAGGAGGTGGGCCGGTAGATCGGACGTCTCAGGTCCAAGGCCTCGTCGATGCCCCGCGGCGTCAGATCGAAGTGCTTGCGCACGATGCGCTCGAGGTCGTCAGCGCTGAGGGGGCTCGTGCCGAAGTGATCGACCCGGATCGAAACCGGCTCTGCGACGCCGATCGCATAGGCGAGCTGCACCTCGCAGCGCTCGGCGGCACCTGCCGCGACCAGATTCTTCGCTACGTGGCGGGCCGCATAGGCGGCACTGCGGTCGACCTTCGAAGGATCCTTGCCCGAGAAGGCGCCTCCGCCGTGGCGACCCATGCCGCCGTAGGTATCGACGATGATCTTCCGACCCGTGAGGCCGGCGTCACCCATCGGGCCGCCGACGACGAAGCGGCCGGTGGGATTCACGTGGAAGATCGTGTCGTTGTCGAGTAGCTCGGACGGAAAGGTCGGCCGAATCAGCTGCTCGATGACATCATCACGAATCTTTTCCTTGCTCACATCCGCAGAGGTTTGAGTGGAGAGCACCACAGTGTCGATGCGCAGCGGCCGCCCCTCGTCGTCGTACTGCACGGTCACCTGGGATTTGGCGTCCGGCCGGAGATACTCGAGCTCGCCCGATTCGAACTTCTCCCGCTGCGCCCCCATCAGCTTGTGGGCATAACAGATCGGAGCCGGCATCAGCTCGGGAGTCTCGGTACACGCGAACCCGAACATCATTCCCTGGTCGCCAGCGCCCTCCTCCTTGTGGAGCCCCTCGCCCTCGGAGACGCCCTGCGAGATGTCGGAGGATTGCTTGCCGAGCGCGATCTGGACCGCGCAGGTCGAGGCGTCGAAGCCCACGTTCGAATCGTTATACCCAATATCGGAGACGACGCTCCGGACCAGCGAGTTGATGTCGACCTGGGCGTTGGACGTGATCTCACCCAGTACCAGCACCAGACCCGTGGTGGTAGCCGTCTCGCAAGCCACCCGCGAGGTTCGGTCCTCCGCCAGCATGGCGTCCAGGATGGCGTCCGAGATCTGGTCACACATCTTGTCGGGGTGACCCATCGAGACGGATTCCGACGTGAAGAATATCCGGCGTGCCATCCAGTGCGCTCCTGCGGTTCGCGGGCCCGGCAAGGTAAGTGAGTCCCTACCCAGGTGCGAGCCCGTAAACGCCAGTGAGTGGCCCAGGCGGTCCTGCAGTAATCCTCAGACCGTCTGGGTGGGCTCAGCCAACAGCGCGCCCAGGGCCCGCAACGCCTCCTCGGCGTCGGGGCCCTCGGCTCGCAAACGCAGGATCGTGCCCTGACTCGCCGCCAGCGAAAGAATCGAGAGAACGCTCTGGCCGCTCACCCACTCCTCGTCGCCGTCGCGGGCGACCCAGATCTCACTCTCGAAGCGGCCCGCGAGGGTCACGAAGCGGCCCGCCGGGCGAGCGTGCAACCCCAGTTCGCCCTCGACGCTGAACTTCGCCTCCACGGGGCTCAGACCTTCGATCCAGGCAGCAGCTGACTCGCAACCGAGATGTTCCGCTGGCCGTACTCCTTGACGAAGGTGGCCAGCTCCTCGAGAGGCTTGTCCTCGGTGAGGGTCGCCAGCTTGACCAGCATCGGCAGATTGATTCCGGTGACGATCTCGACGTGGTGCTCGTCGAGGAACGACAGGCTGATGTTCGATGGCGTCCCCCCGAACATGTCGGTGAGGACCAACACGCCCTCTCCCTTCTCGGCGGCAGCGAGCCCGGCCGCAATCGCCCGGCGGATCTCTTCGACCGGCTGGTTCGGGTCCACTGCGACGGCGGCGAAGGGCGGCGCGTCGGGCAGGATCAACCGCAGAGCCTGCAAGAACTCCTCGCCCAGGCGATAGTGGGTAACGATGAGAACGCCAACCCGGCTACTCATGACGGCTCACCTCGGCTTGTCCCGATGTTCCAGATGAACCTCTCTACCCTGCTCAGAGAGGGCCTTCGCAAGCGCAACGGCAACGGCCACAGAGCGGTGTTGGCCTCCGGTGCATCCCAGCCCGATCGTGAGATATGCCTTTCCTTCCTCATCATAGTGCGGCAGCAGGTATTCGACGAAGTCGCGCAGGCGGTGGAAGCACTCCCTCCCCTTCTCGCTGTCGAGCACGAAGCTCGCGACCGCCTCGTTCTCCCCTGTGAGGCCGCGCAGCTGGTCGTCCCAGTAGGGGTTCGGGAGGAAGCGCAGATCGAAGAGGAGCTCGGCGGACTGGGGCACTCCGGTTCGAAAGCCAAACGACAGCAAGTTGACCGCTGTCATGCGGTGTTGGCCCGAGACATACTGGGTCACGGTCTCCCGCAGCTGATGGACGTTCAGGGAAGAGGTATCCACCCGGAAATCGGCGATCGAGACAACGTCGGACAGCAAGGAGCGCTCTCGGACGATGCCGTCAGCGACGTTCGTCGGCGAGAGTGGGTGCACCCGGCGAGTCTCGCGATAGCGCTTCTCGAGGATCTCGTCCGCACAGTCGAGGAAGATCAGCTCCACCAACATCTCGTCCGCGCGCATCTCGGAGAAGACTTGCGGAAGCATGTTCAGGAAGCGCTCCTCCCGGGCATCGACGGCCAGCGCAATCTTCTCGATCGGCGGTGTGGCCTTCGTGCAAAGCGCCAGGAACTGGGAGACGAGCTGCGGGGGCAGGTTGTCCACGCAGTAGAAGTTGAGGTCCTCGAGGGCCGCCATCGCGGTCGAACGACCGCTGCCCGAGAGGCCCGCGACGAAGACGACACGCGCGCTCATCGGCGCGCGTACTCGGCGCGCAGACGAGCGTCCAGTCGCTCGGCGGCGTTCGATCCAGCCAGTCGCCGAAGTTGATCGCGGACCGCCACCTCGACCAGGGTCGCGACGTTCCGCGCGGGACGCACCGGCAGCACCAGGGTCGGGATCGAAACTCCGGCCAGAACCTCGCACGGCCGCTCGATTCCGATGCGCTCGTACTCGGCGTCCTCGCGCCATGCCTCCAATCGACACAGCAGGCCGATGCGTGAATCCGCGCGCACCGAGTCTTCGCCGTAGAGCTCCGGGATGTAGAGCAGTCCGATTCCTCGGATCTCGATGTAGTGGCGAATCCGCTCCGGGGCAGTTCCCACCAGCCTCCCGCCTTCCTGCCGAATCCGAACGACGTCGTCCGCCACCAGGCGATGGCCCCGCGTGACGAGTTCGAGCGCGCACTCACTCTTCCCCACGCCACTCTTACCGAGCAGCAGGACACCAACGTCGAGGACGTCGATCAGTGCACCGTGACGCTGGATCTCCACCGTCTCTTCCTGGCCCCCCCGGCCTTGCCCCCCGCCCGAGCCCTAGAATTTCGCGTCTTCCTCCTCGATGCTACGGAAAACATCGTCGAGGCTCGCGGCGCTGATCAGCTTCTGGCGGAACTCGGCATCTCGGAAGAACCGGGAGATCCGGGCCAGGGCCTTGAGATGCTGGCCCCCCGAGTGTTCCGGAACCACCAGTAGGAAGAAGAGATGCGTGGGCTGCCCGTCGATCGACTGGAAGTCAACGCCCTTCACGCTTCTCGCGAAGGAGGCGACGATGTGGTCGAGGCCCGAAATCTTCCCGTGAGGAATCGCGACCCCTTCGCCGATTCCGGTGCTCTGGAGCGCCTCGCGGTCCGTAAGCACTTCCTGGAGCCGCTCGGCGTTCAGAGACGGCTCGACTTCGGCCACCGCCCGGGCGAGTTCCTCGAGGACCGCGTCCTTGGTGTCCGAGGCCAAGTCGAGGATCGACCCCTCCTTGACGAGGATATCCTGGATCTTCAAGCGGATTCTCCTGGCGGGCGCTTGGGAGACAGGGTTTAGCCCATCTGCCGGCGCTTCGTTGAAGCCAGCAGGTTCATTGACTCCCGGTACTTCGTCACCGTTCGCCGGGCGATGTTGATATTGGCGGACTTCAACATCTCCGCGATCCGCTGATCCGAGAGGGGACGCCGTGAATCCTCGTTCGAGATGATCTTTCGAATCCTCTCCTTGACGCTCTCGCTCGCGAGAGATTCGCCCTCGAAACGCGAGATCGAGGAGTTGAAGAAGTACTTCAACTCGAAGATCCCCCGCGGCGTGTGGACGTACTTGTGGGTCGTGACACGGCTGACCGTTGACTCGTGCATCTCGATGTCGTCCGCGACGTCCCGGAGGTTGAGCGGCTTCAGGTGCGAGATGCCCTTCTCGAAGAATTCCCGCTGCTGGTTGATGATGCTCTTCATCACCTTGTACATCGTGCGCTCGCGCTGGTGGATCGACTTGATGAGCCACTGGGCTGCGCGCAATTTTTCGTGGACGTACTCTCGGGTCTCCTTGCTGACGCTCTTGCCACCCGACAGGACGTCTCGGTAGAGATTGTTGATCTTCAGCTTCGGCAAGCCGTCCTCGTTGAGGAGGATGTGGAAGTCGTCCTCCCCCTTGTAGACGTAGATATCCGGCGTGATGTAAATGGGATCCTCTCCCGAGAAGCCGCGGCCTGGCTTGGGCTCGAGGCTCGAGATGACGTTTGCGGCCGCCGAGACCTTCTCTGGGGTAGACCCGAGGGCACGGATCAGCCCGCGGAAGTCGCGTTTCTGGAGCAAGTCGAGGTGCCTGTCGACCATCGCCAGGACGACCGGATCCTGGATCTCGAGCGCTTGGAGCTGGAGTTGGAGGCACTCGCGCAGGTCACGAGAGGCCACGCCAGTCGGGTCGAGCTGCTGGACCTTCGCGAGGGTGCGCTCGACGAGTTCTTCCTCGGCGCCGGCCTGCCTCGCGAGTTCCTCGATGCTCGCCTGGAGATAACCATCGTCGTCGAGATTTCCGACGATCCAGCGACTCACGGCCACCTCGTGGTCGTCGAAGGCCGACAGCTGGATCTGCCAGGTCAGGTGGTCGCTGAGAGAAGGCCTGCGCGTGAGCGTCGCCTCGATCGACGGCCGACTGTCCTCACCCGCGCTCCGGGTATCGAGCCCGGTCTGCGGGTAGTTCTCCATGTAATTGTCCCACTCGACATCGGCGATCTTGTCGGCATCACTGGGACCCTCTTCAGCGGCATCGGCCGAACTCGGGGTCAGTTCGCTGGGATCGACCTCCGTCGGCGTCTCGCTCGCAGCATCGGTGCTGACTTCCGACGCCTCTCCGCCCCCTTCTTCGCCGGGCGTGTCGTCGGACACCTCCGCGTCCGTGCGCTCCTCGATTTCGACCTCCTCGAGGACCGGATTTTCCTGCAGCTCCTGCTCGATCAACGCAGTGAGCTCCTGCCGGTTGAGCTGCAACAGCTTGATGGCCTGCTGCAGCTGCGGCGTCATGACGAGCTGCTGAGAGAGTCGCAGCTGCTGTCTGAGCTGGATTGCCATCAGTTCAGCCTGAAATTCCTTCCGAGATACACCTCCCGAACCTCGGGATCGTCAGCGATCTCCGCGGGAGTCCCCAGACGCAGGATCTCTCCGTCCTTGATTATATAGGCGCGATCGCAGATCGAGAGCGTCTCCCGAACATTGTGATCGGTGATGATCACGCCAATCGAACGGCTCTTGAGCTGCTCGATGATCTTCTGGATGTCGATCACGGCGATGGGGTCGACGCCGGCGAACGGCTCGTCGAGCAGCATGTACTGGGGATCGAGCACCAAGGCGCGCGTGATCTCGACGCGACGTCGTTCGCCGCCCGAAAGCGAGTCTCCACGCCGGGACGCCTTGTCGCTGAGCCCCAGTTCCTGGAGCAACTCCTGGAGTCGCTCACGACGCACTGCGGCGTCCGGCTCGATGGTCTCCAGGATCGCGTTCACGTTATCGGCGACCGTCAAGCGACGGAAGATGCTCGCCTCCTGGGGCAGATACGTGATACCGAGACGTGCCCGACGGTACATCGGCAGCTCGGTGATCTCGCGCTCGCCGAGGTACACGCTCCCGCGAGTGGGCTTCACGCTGCCCGCAATCATGTTGAAGGTGGTCGTCTTGCCGGCCCCGTTTGGCCCCAGCAACCCCACCACCTCGGCCGGGTTCACCTCGATGCTCACCGAACGAACGGCGTATTTCTCGCCGTAGACCTTGACGAGATCCGAAGCAATCAGAGCCTCGGTCATCGCCCCAGCCCTTCCGCAGCGGCGCAATCGCTCCCGTCTCCGTCCTCCGGGCGGATCTCGACGGAGGCGGCACCCATCACGCGAACGCGATCCCTGTCGAGGTCGAACTCGATTTCCGCTCCCGTCATTCGGTCACAACCCTGCAACACCTCGGCCTTACCGCGACACACGATCGTATGCGTGCTCCGGTGGTAAACAGCCTCGTCACAGCGTGCGCGCCTGTCGCCTTCGCTGACTCGCACGTGGCCGGACGCGAGCAACTCGGCGGGTTGGGAGGCACCCTGCGGATACAGGGCCTCGAGCCGGTCTGCGTTGAGAGTGACCTCGCCATGAAGCACCTCGACGTTCCGGGAGAAGACGAGGCGGCGACCCCCTTCCATCTGCAGAACCTCGAGTTCCTCGGAATTGATCGAGATCGGGTCGTCGCGACGGGTTCCTCCGAGCAGGGTCAACTCGCTCCCCTCGTCCGACGAGGACGCCTCTACGCCGCCTCGAAATTCGGCCGCCGCGGCCGCGACAGCGGGCGGCACCGTGGGCCGCTCGATCGTCGCTTGCCCACTGCCTTGCTCGACAGCTGAGGCGACTGGAGCCACGAACCCCAGGACACAGGCGATTCCGATCCCGCTAGCGACTCGAGATCGCCGCCGCCCCATCACGGTTCCTGCACCACGCTGGCCCCGCCCAGAAGCCGGAAGCGGCGCTCTCGAACGAAATACTGAAAGCCGCCGCCACGATACGTAATGGCGTCCTCGGAGATCAGCACCCGGGCGTTCGTGAAGAGCAGGCCGGCCTCGTCGTCGTACTTCACCCAGGCGGCGGAGAACTCACGCCCCCCGTCGGTCTGTCCCCGCACGTTGCCACGAGCCTCGAGATCGTTGGTTTCGAGGTCCAGTTCCGCGGTGTCACAGCGAATGTCGAAATAGCCCGCATGACCGCTCGGCTCGACCCGGGCCTGCACGTCCTCCATGTAGACCCGCTCGTCTTCGGTGTCGAAGCGCGCGTGAACAGCTCGCAGGACGATCTCGTTCGAACTTTCACGGCTCGCAACGAAGGTCATTGCGTCGACCTCGAGGAGCGGCGACTCGGCCTTGGAGGTGCCCGCGAGCAGAGCCGCAACCGCCAGACACCCGATGAGGGACCTCCCGACGCTCAGTCTGGAGTCGACTCGGGAGGGTCCCATGCAATTATCATACCTCGCAAATCTCGGGGACACTCCCCCAATCGCGGCGACACGACGAATTCGCTCCGTCCGCCATCGCACGGTCAGGATCGTTTCCTCAGTCGGTGTTTCCGACCAGGCCTTTGAGCGGCTTCTTCGAGCCCAGCCAATGTGCCGGACGGAAGATCAGGGTATCCAGAACGACCCCGATGGGATGCAACACGTACGCGACCACCCGAAGCGGATGTCCCGCCTCCGCCGGCTCGTAGTCATTCTTCGACCCGTCCGAGCCGAATGCCGGAACCCCCGAGAGCAACAGCGGCAGCAGACATGCGAGCATCATCAGGCGACGCACGAGTCGTCGACAGTCGAGCTGCCTGGTCACCGATCGGATCATTCTGGCTTCCCTCGCTTCTGGCTCCGGAGTGCAACAGTCCCGAAGGTTACCGCCCTGATCGGCAGCCCGGCCACCTGGATTGAGATTCCTCGCCCGACGTCGATTGCCGATTCGTTGGGCACGGGCTGCCGCTGAGGGTCCTCACCCCTCCGGCCGAAACGCAGCCGCCGGCGAAGACCCGCTCCGCAGCGCATCGCCTCGACCTCCATGATCAGGGCCAGCGAGCCTCACGACTGACGGCCCGCGCCGGCAGGGTGCATCGAGCCACCGGGGAGAATTTTGCGACCACTTTCGGCGCGACAGCGTGACCCCAGAAGAGATTTCAGGACTGAAATGCCTATTTTCATATCCTGATTCATTTTCAACCTCTATTTTGCAAATAAAATGGCAAAGTTTGACTATGAATATGACGAATTACTGGATAGTTGTGACAAGCTAGGCAATCTTCTTCCTGATCCTCGAAGATGAGTCCCCAACGACCCCTGAGGGGGCTCTTGGCGGCGTATCCGGAGTACCGATCATGTCTGCCCAGGTTCCCACGGGTGCTGAAAAACTGATCCAGTGCCTCGAGCGAGAAGGGGTCGAGTACATCTTCGGCCTCTCCGGTGGGGCCGCGATGCCCATCTTCGACGCCCTCGTCGACTCCTCCATCCAGCTAATCATGGTTCGCCACGAGCAGGGCGCGACTCACATGGCCGACGGCTACGCGCGAGCCGTGGGACGCCCGGGCGTCGTCCTGGTCACCTCCGGGCCGGGGGCCACGAATACCGTCACCGGTCTGCTGACCGCCCAGATGGACTCCGTGCCGATGATCCTGCTCACCGGCCAGACCATCGCGCCCATGCTCGGCAAAGACGCCTTCCAGGAGGCGGACGTTACCGGCATCACCTATGCGGTGGTCAAGCACAGTTATCTCGTGAAGAACGCAGCCGATATACCTCGCGTCACGCGGGAGGCGTTCCACATCACGAACAGCGGTCGCCCCGGCCCGGTCTTGATCGACCTTCCGAAGGACATCACCCAAGGTCCGTGTGACGCTCCGTTCGTCGATGACGTGAACCTGCCCGGCTACAGCGTGCCCTCGCACTCGGATCCGGACACCATCGAGGCCGGCGCCGATCTCTTGAATCGCTCCAAGCGGCCGGTCCTCTACGTCGGACACGGCGCAGTCATTTCCGGTGCCGGGAAGGCCGTCATCGATCTCGCCGAGAAGCTGCGGGCTCCGATCGTAAACACCCTCCTCGGCAAGGGCGCTGCCGACGAAACGCATCCCCTGCACCTCGGGATGCTCGGAATGCATGGCACCGCCTACGCGAACAAGGCCGTGGTGGATTGCGATCTCATCATGTCGATCGGCGCCCGCTGGGACGACCGCATCACAGGCAAGCTCGACGAGTTCTGCGTCGACGCGGTCAAGATCCATATCGACATCGACCCGGCAGAGTTCAACAAGATGGTGCCGACGGACCTTACCATCCAGGGTGACGCCCGCCTGTGCGTCGAAGACCTGCTGCCCCACATCGAGAAGGCCGACACCGACGACTGGCTCGAGCAGATCGAGCAGTGGCGCCGGAAGTACCCCCTCAAGTACCCGAAACAGGGAGGACTCCGGGCCCAACACGTGCTCGACCGGCTCAATGCTCTCACCCAGGGCGCGTCGATCATCGTGACCGACGTCGGCCAGCACCAGATGTGGGCCGCCCAGTTCTGCCTCTCCACCACGAACCGCCACTGGATCAGCTCCGGCGGCGCTGGAACCATGGGCTACGGCTTCCCCGCAGCAATCGGCGCCCAGTTCGCCCAGCCCGAGAAACAGATATGGGCGGTGGTTGGGGACGGCGGCTTCCAGATGACCCAGGCGGAGCTCGCTACCGCCCAGAACCACAAGCTCCCGGTGAAAGTCCTGATCATCAACAACAACTACCTGGGCATGGTCCGCCAGTGGCAAGAACTCTTCTACGACAACCGCTACTCGGGCGTCGACCTGGAAGGCAATCCGGACTTCGTGAAACTCGCCGAGGCCTTTGGCGTAAAGGCCTGGCGGATCAAGCGACCGGCTGACGTGGACCGGATCCTCAAACAGGCTTCGGAGTACCGGGACGGACCCTGCGTGGTGGTCGCCGAAGTCGTGAAGGAAGACAACGTCTTCCCGATGATCCCGGCGGGCGCTGCGCTCAAGGACATGCTCATCGAGAAGCCCAAGGCACCGATGCAAAGGCCGGCGGGGAGCACCTGATCTCATGACTGCTGCAGCCGCCCAGTCGACACCGACTCCCGCGCACGACAGCCACACCATCTCGCTCTTCGTGCACGACCGCCCCGGAGTTCTCGTTCGCGTGGCCCTCGTCTTCTCGCGGCGCGGCTACAACATCGAGAGCCTAGTCGTCAGCCCATCCGCCTCGGGCGGCTTCTCGCGCATGACGATCACCTGCTCGGGCGAGACCGCAACCCTCGACCAGATCATCCGTCAACTCGCGAAGCTCGTGGACGTGGTGAGCGCCATCGACCACACCGGCGACGAGGCCTATGAGACCGAGATCGCCCTGATCAAGCTCGAAGTCGAGGACGAGAGCCGTACGCAGGCCCTGCAAATCGCCGAGCACTTCAACGCGAAGGTCGTCGACTACGGGGCGACAAGCATCGTCCTGCGCGTCTTCGGGGCCAGCGACAAGCTCGACGCGCTCATCTCGCTGCTTCGCCCCTTCGGCGTCGCCGAGCTCGTCCGCTCCGGCAAGATCCTGATGACACGAGGCAGCCTCAGCACGTAGCCGGTCCGATCGCATGGATCCACGCGCTCGTCTGTCAGGCGGATCCGGCCCCTCGCAGGACCCCGCCCGGCAAGGGGCCTGCGGGATCGACGACGTCCTTGCCCTGCTCCCGAATCGGGGTGCCGTTGACGATGACGGCGTGGATGCCCTCGGCCTCGGAGACCAGGCGATCCGCGCCCGCCGGGAAGTCGTAGACCCGCCGGAGCGGGCTGCAGCCCACGGTCTCGGGGTCGAAGATCGTGACGTCCGCAGCAAGCCCTTCCGCGAGACGTCCGCGATCCGTGATCCCGAAGACGTCCGCGGAGCGGGACGTCAGGAGCCGCACTGCCTGCTCGATCGAGAGGACCCCCTTCTCCCGCACCCAGCGGGCCAGCAGGTCGGTGGGCGCACACGCGTCGCACAGCTGGCTCGCGTGGGCACCGGCATCGGATAGGCCGAGCATCGACGCGGGATGAGCGAGCAGCTCTGCCACCGCCTCCTCGTCGGTATTCATGATCGCAATCCGGAAGCGCGCTTCCAGGTTCGTCTCGAGCCCCATGTCGAGGGCGAGGTCCGCAGGGTGGACACCGCGCTCCTCGGCCACGTGCGCAACGCGACGCTCTTCGAGAGAACGATCCGGCGCGAACTCGGAGATCCAGGTGTCGGCCCAGCGGCCCGAGATGAGACCCCGCTCGCCATGCTCGCGGAAGGCCTTGCGGAAGTCCGGATCCGCGTAGATCCGCTTGCGGCCCTCGAAATCCGCCTTGGAGACGGCTTTGAAGAGCGACATGCTCTCGAACGGGAACGGCGCCTTCCACTGGAACTCGAACATCAGCGGTCGGCAAGCGACCTGGGGAATCACGTCGATCCCCTGCCTCTGGAGATCGCTGCTCTGCTCGAGGATTCCCCGATGCCCGTCCGGGCCCAGCATGCCCGCGAGCAGGGCCGTGAAACTGACGGGGCGGCCCGTCTGCCGAGCGATATCGGTGAACTCCTGCATGAAGAAGCCTCTTCCGAGAGTCGCCTGCATGAGTCCCGTCCCGGCGCTGCCGAGACAGCTCGCGAGCGCGGAGATCTCGGCGAGGTTGGCTGCGCGACTCGGCACGGGACGTCCCTCGTAGCCGACGTGAGTGGGCGCCTGGGACGTCGCGAACCCGAGCGCGCCGGCGGCGAGACCCTCGGCGAGGATGCGCTGCATCGTCTCGATCTCGCCGTCCGTCGCCTCACGCTCGGTCGACGCCTCGCCCATCACGTACATGCGAAGAGGCGTGTGGCCCAGCAACGCTCCGACGTTGATCGCTGTGCCGAGATCGTCAATGGCATCGAGAAACTCCGGGAACGTCTCGAAGGGCCAGTCCTCCCCTACCCCGGCGCGCAAGGCGGCCAGCGACATGCCCTCCACGTTCTCGAGGGTGCGCAGGATGAGATCCCGGTGCTCGACCCGGGTCGGCGCGATGCCGAAGCCGCAGTTGCCAATCACCACCGAGGTGACGCCGTGCCAGGGCGAGATCGTGAGCATGCGATCCCAGAAGAGTTGAGCGTCGTAGTGCGTGTGGATATCGACGAAGCCCGGCGCCACGACCAGGCCGTCGGCCTCCAGGGTTCGATCCGCGGTGCCGGAGACGTCGCCCATCGCCGCGATGCGTCCGTCGCATATCCCGAGGTCGCCCCGGCGGGCAGCAGCACCCGTTCCATCCACCAGGGTGCCACCGCGAATCAGAAGGTCATAGTGATCGCTCATGCGAGATTCCTCCCTCGCCCAGTCAGCCGACTCGCCGGCTGGCGGAAGTCAGAGGCCGGCCTGCCAGCTGGAGATGGCCTGGCCAATCTCGTCGGGCGAGTCTTCCTGTACGAAGTGCGTCCCCGCGACGGTGACCTCCTGCTGGTTCGCCCAGGTTCGGCAGAAGTCGCGCTGCGGGCCGACGAGAATCGCACCGGGCTCGGCATTGATGAACAGCTTCGGGACCGGAGAGTCCGGCAACCACTCCGCGTAGCTCTGGCAGATCTCGACCACGTCCGCGGGCTCGCCGCCGAGCGGAATCTGTCGAGGCCAGGTGAGAGTCGGGCGTCTCGACTCGCCTGGATCGAGGAACGGTCGGCGATACACCTCCATCTCCTCGTCGGTCAACCCGCGCAGGACCGAGCCCGGGAGCACGTTCTCCACGAAGATGTTCTTCTCGAGGACCATCTCCTCGCCGGCATCCGAGCGGAACCCCTGGAACAGCGAGCGACCCATCTCGGGCCATTCCTCCCAGGTCATCGGGCGCACGATGGCCTCCATGTAGACGATGCCCTTGACGCGATCACGGTTGCGGTTCGCCCAGTCGAACCCGAGGGCCGAGCCCCAATCGTGGATCACGAAGGTGACGTTGGCGTCGACACCCGCGGCCTCGAGGAGCCCGTCGAGGTAGTCCCGGTGTTCGACGAAGCGGTACGAGTCCGGCCCCGCGTCGTCCAGTTTCTGCGAGTCGCCCATGCCTAGCAGGTCGGGGGCAATGCAGCGGCCCTGCGACTCCAGGTGGGGAATGACGTTTCGCCACAGGTAGGAGGAGGTGGGGTTGCCGTGCAGAAAGACGATCGGGTCGCCCTCCCCCACCTCCACGTAGGCCATCTTGCGGCCGCGCACCTCGGCGGTCTTCTTCGGGTAGCGCTCTGCGGCAGAGGTCATCCGGGCACCTTAGCCCGGATCCTTCCGTCAAGCGCCGTCGCGGGTCCGGTACCGCTGCACGCCCATGGGCGGGAGATTCAGCACCTCGTTCGGGAACTTCTCCACGAGGAACTCGACGACGTCCCGCACCGACACGATGATCGACGGGCATCCGTTGGCATCCAGAGCCGGCACGTGCCGGAAGCCACCCACGGACATCTTGTTGAGAACCCAGGCGATCGAGGCATCGACCGGCAGGCACTCCGGGTCGCGCACCATCACTTCGTCGAGGGTCACGGTCGCTGGGTTGCGGCCGCGGTTGATGATGCGGAGCAGGATGTCGCGTTCAGTGAAGATCCCGGTCAGCGCCGAACGCGGCGTACCGTCTTCGGTGACGAGGACGCAGCCGCGGTGTTCGCGCTGCATCGCGTTCATGGCCTCGGCTACGGCATCCGAGCCCTTGAAGCAGATCGGGGGACGGCTCGGAAGCGCGGCGAGCGACTGCCGGAGCAGGTGAGCATCGAAGACCCCAGTCGGCCGATCCTTGGGCTCGTCGAAGTATCCGTCGTCATCGAGATCGTGGTCGCCGTCGAGGTCGGGCAGCATGGACTCTCCTCCCAGGTTCGCGCGGCCGCGAGTGCATCCCCTCTCGAGGCAGCGAGAACCGGGGGGCGGCAGAACGAGTCGAGAGGATAAGCCCCGGCCAGGCGCGATCTCGATTGGGGCTCCGGTCTATTCTACCCTGAATCGATCCCCCTGACCTACAGCGATTCGGCGAACCCCGTTGAGACCCCCTGGGGCGCCGCGCTGAGGTGACGACACGCGCGGGGGGATTCGTTTGAGCTGGCTGGACTGGTCGGTCATCGGCGTGTACGCGGCCGCTGTGCTGGGCCTGGGAAAGCTCGCAGCACGCGGACACGGCAAGGCCGAGGATCTCCTCGTCGCTGGGCGGTCGATGGCCACGTGGGCGGTGCTCGGTTCAATGATCGCAACCGAACTCTCGGCCGCGACCTTCCTGGGCGTTCCCGACGCCGCGTACTCGGGAAGCTGGTCGTATCTCGAACTGGCCTTTGGAGCGCTCCTCGGAAAGCTGGCGATATCACTCCGGGTAATTCCCCTCTACCACCGCGTCGGCGTGGTGAGTATCTACCAACTCCTCGAAGATCGCTTTGGCCAGCGCACCCAACGCGCAGCGGCGAGCTGCTTCCTGGTCGGTCGCCTGATGGCGTCGGGGGTGAGGCTGTTCATCGCGGCCCTGGCGTTCTCGATCGTCACCGGCACGAGCGTTCCCGTCGCAATCCTGGCGTGCGGCGTGGTGGCCGGCATCTACACGCGTGCGGGAGGCCTCCGATCCGTGATCTGGACCGACGTTCTCCAGGCCCTCGTGTTCCTGGCGGGCGCTACCGCACTCCTGCTCGCAGCCGTGGCATCGGTCGATGGAGGCTTCGGCGCCATCTGGGAGTGGGCGAGCGTCCACGGACGGAACGACGTGTTTACCTTCACACCCCTGTTCTCGCTGACGGACACGACGGGCTTCGGGACCGCGCTCGTCGGCGGGTTCTTCCTCACCCTGGCCACCCACGGCACGGATCAGGACATGGTGCAGCGCCTGCTGGCGGCCCGAGGAGGACGGCAGGGTGGCCTGGCACTCTCGGGCTCGGCCCTGCTCAACTTCCCGCTCACCGCGCTGTTCCTGGCCGTCGGCACGGCGATCGCGGCCAGCCACGCGCTCTCTTCTCCCGGCTACGAGATCGGGGAGTCGGCCCGGGTAGTCCCCACCTTCGCGCTGCACGCACTGCCGGACGGCATTCGCGGCCTGGTCTTCGCGGGCCTGTTTGCAGCCGCGATGTCGAGCCTCGACTCGGCGATCTGTGCCATCGCAACGACCTGGACAGTGGACCTCGCGAGAGAGCCTGTCACGGGAGATCGGCTTGCCGCTCGCACGCGTCGGGCCGCGGTCTTCGCCACCGGCGGCTTGATCGTCTCGGCACTTGCCATGGGGGGCTACCACGGCGCCCTCGCCGAAGGCTCCGGACCGAGCCTCGTCGAGTTTGCGCTCTCGGCGATGACGATCCTCTACGGCGGGCTGCTCGGCGTGTTCGCGATCGCAGTCCTGGCACCGGGAGTCGGCAGTGAGCGAAGCGCCGTCGCCGGGCTCGCAACAGGAGCCGTGCTCGGGCTCTCGCTCTTCGTCCATCCGATCGTGCTCGGAGAAACGTGGCTTGCATGGACCTGGTGGATTCCCGTGAGCGCGACGGTCGCCGCGGCAGTCACGTGCTTCGGAAAATCTCCCTCGCGAATGGGATAGAGTCGGCCGCGTGCAACCGGGCAACCGCAGAGCAATCCTGGCCGCACTGGCCGCGAACATCGGCATCGCCGTCGCCAAATTCGTCGGCTGGGCGATGACGGGAGCGGCCTCGATGCTGGCCGAAGCCGTCCACTCGCTAGCCGACTCGGGCAACCAGGCCCTGCTCCTGTGGGGCGGTGCGTCAGCCGAGCGGCCAGCGACCGAGGAGCACCCCTTCGGCTTCGCACGGGAGCGTTACTTCTGGGCCTTCGTGGTCTCCCTCGTCATCTTTTCGCTGGGGTCGCTCTTCGCCATCTACGAGGGCGTCAGCAAGCTCCTCCACCCCCACGAACTCACGAGCCCGATGGTGGCAGTGGCAATCCTCGTCGCGGGAATCGGGATGGAAGGCGTCTCGTTCCGCACTGCAGTAGTCGAAGCCACGAAGCAGAAGAAGCAACTCGGCTGGTGGGCGTTCATCCGCCAAACCAAGAGTCCCGAGCTTCCGGTCATCCTTCTGGAGGACCTCGGGGCGCTCCTGGGACTCGTGGTGGCCCTGATGGGCATCGGGCTCGCGAGCCTGACCGGCGATCCGCGCTTCGACGCTCTGGGAAGCATCACCATCGGCGTCCTGCTGGGCGTGATCGCCGCGCTGCTGGCGACCGAGATGCGCAGCCTGCTCATCGGTGAGGCCGCGACGATCGAGGATCGAGAGGCAATCCGCCAGTCTCTCTCGCAGACTCCTTCCGTCGAACGCGTGATCCACATGCGCACCCAGCACTTCGGGCCCGACCAACTGCTCGTCGCCCTCAAGGTGCAATTCGAGGCGGACCTGACGACCGAAGGCATCGTTGATGGCATCAACGACGCGGAGCGGCGAATCCGCGAGCGTGTCCCCGCGGCGAAGCTGGTCTTCATCGAGCCGGACATCTACAGGTCCGGCGAAGCGGACGTTGGCGCCGACCCGTCTTAGGCGTCTTCCTCGCGCAGGCGCACCTCTCCGGCGCACTCGGGGTAGAGCCCGACGCGACCGTCGAAGAAGTCCCGCAGCCCGTCCATGTCCCTGCGAACGTCGCCTGTCGGCTCGATGAGGCCGCCGATTCCCGCCTGCTTTTCCCCGTAGTCGAGGAAGCCGAGGGCGATGGGAACCCCCGCCGTAACGGCGATGTGATAGAAGCCGCTCCTCAGATAGGGGACGTAGCGACGGGTACCCTCCAGCGGGATCAGCAGGCACAACTCGTCCCGCTCATCGAACCTCCGCTTCATCTGCGCGACCACGTTCTCGTTGCGATCACGGCGGATCGCGATGCCGCCGAGCCGGCGCAGGATCACACCCGCCGGCCCCCGGAAGAGCGACTCCTTCCCCATCCAGGAGAGCGGAACGCGGAGCGCCCAGGCCGACAGAAGGTAGAAGAGGAGATCCCAGTTCGACGTATGGGGATACGCCGTGATCACCATCTTCGGAACATCCGGCTTCTTCCCGACAATCGTCCAACCCGCAAGTTTCAAACAGAAGCGGGCGAGTCGTTGGAGCACTCAGGCAGGATGCCTCGCAAACCCGGCCGCGTCGACCTAATCGGCCGGCAGCAGGTTGCGACCGTCCAGGCCACTGGGCGGGACCAACCCGATGCGCGCGGCCAGGGTGGGCGCAATATCGACCGTGGCCGCCGGACCCGGCGTGCTTCCAGCCGCGATCCCCGACCCAAAGAACACGATTGGAACGTTACGGTCGTAGTCGTAGGGACTTCCGTGGGTCGTCCCGGCCCCCTGGAAATCGAGAAGACACGTCGGCTCCAGCTGAATCGCAAGGTCGCCGCTTCGCTGGGGATCGAAAGAGTTGCGGTAGAGACGCGCGAAGTCATCCTTGCCTCGGGCGATCTCTCGCCGGGTCCAGGCTTCGCGAACAGCGGGCTGCTCCTCGAGCCACTGCTCGGCCACCGCCACGACGCGTTCGATCGGAATGCCCCAGTCAGCTGCGCGCTGGCGGTTGACGGTGAGCTGGCTCGCCGCGTGCACCCAGAACCCGGGCCACGAGAACGGCGAAAGCGCGAGGTGCAGCTTTATCTCGAGGCGCAAGATGAAGCTGATGAGGCCCTGCCGGCCGCCCTCGACCGGACACTCGAGGGCGCCCGTCGCCTCCAGCCACTCGGGTAACGGCAGCACCCCGTGGTCGGCCGTCAGTGCAACCAGCAGCCGGCCCTCGCCCACCCGCGACTCGAGGAAGGCGAGCAGTTCGCCGAGGGACGCGTCGAGCCGCAGCAGGGCGTCCCGAGCCTCCAGGCTTCCGGGGCCGTACGCGTGCCCGACGGTGTCCGTACCCGCGAGCGCAATCGCGAGCACATCGGGGTGATCGCGGTCTCCGAGGCCCTCCTGCTCGACCAGCGTCCGGGCGAAGGCGAGCGTGAGATCGTCGACATAGGGCGAGGCGTAGAGGTTGTCGGCGAAGTCCTCGTCACTCGCCGCGTGCAGCGGATGGGGGCTCACCCGACTCCGCTCGTCGGATTCACCGGGGAAGTCGTCAAGCCTCTGATGACGCCCGGGAAGCGGCTCCGTCGCGTGCGTCCAGTGCGACGGAACCCGGGATACGAGCCCCCCGCCGTCCGCGCGATTGAACGCCTCGACCCACTCGGGTAGCTCTCCACGGTAGTAGCGACTCGTCGTGAAGATCGGCGCACCCTCGCGAATCATCCAGTAGGCGCCGTCGGGACGCCGACCGCCGAGGGTGATGGCCGAGCGGTCCTTCGCGGCAACGCTGAAGACCCGGGCCTCGGGATCAGCGGCCTTCAGCCAATCGCCCAGGGTATCGACCCGCAGGTTCCGGGGGGAGCGGCCATCCTCGGGGTCGTCCCCTCCGCCGAGTACAGCCGCATCGACGGCGTGGTCCTCGACACAGTAGCGACGCGCCCCGGTCTCTACGTCGATATAGGTGTTTCCGACGATCCCCGACGGACCGGGATGACGTCCCGTCAGCATCGTCACGTGTCCGGCACACGTCTCCGTCATCGCATGATCGAGAACCGCGTCGCTGAACACGTGTCCTTCGCGCACGATCCGCCCCAGCCCACCGGGCAGCGTTGCATCGAGACGATCGCGACGCAGCTGATCCACGGCGATCAACACTACGAGCTTGGGAGACGAGGCCTCGACGATGGGGGCCAACAGGCCGACGGCCAGCGCGAGAGCGACGGAGCAGCGAAGCACGGGCGCAGAGCCTAGCAGTCGGGTTGCTGAACCTCCCTCGCAAGCCCCAATCGCGACCGAGCGAAATCGCGGAGCGGGATCTAGCATCTGCGGTTCATGCCGTACGTCGAAAACGCCGAGATCCACGACGCAGACAGCCACATCATGGAGACACCCGAGTGGATGTTCGACTACGTGACAGCGGACGTGCGCGAGAAGATGGAGCCCGTCTTCGTCGCCTCGACGCGACCCGGCGAAGACACGTTCATCGAGCAGCTCCGCGTCGAACACCGCGATCCTGGCTATCGCGCCCGGGACGAGACGGAGATCATGCTCCGCAAGAACTGGAAGGCAACGGGGTCGTTCATCCGGGAGGATCGGCCCCGGGCCCTCGACCTGCTCGGCTTCCGGAGCCAGCTCGTTTTCAATACCTTCACGAACCCACAGCTCCTCGCCGCCGAGCACGGCGACGACGT
>JAYGDB010000065.1:0-25771 GCA_046583095.1 Myxococcota bacterium
CGCACGCGTGGAGGCGCTGCTGGCGTGATCGAGAAGTCGATGCGGAGAGCGTCCGCATCGACGGAGAGCACGACTCCAACCCGGGAAGCTGGACCCTCGGGAGCGGGTGTTGGAACCCTATAGCGGCTACGGCATCCGCACTCCCGAGGACGATGACGCTGGTTGCTCTGCACCCCAGTAGCACCGCGGATCAATGCGCTAGCTAGAGCGCCGTCACCTCACTCGCCGTAGTACAGCTACTTTGCAATTTGATTCCTCCTCATACCGGCGAAGAGATGACCAGCGAGGCCCAGTACCTCGCTTTCGATCCCGGGTCCAGGGTGGGCGCCGTACCCGCCCCTCCAGGCCGCTCCACTCCTGACGGACACATGCCCGAAAGCAGTCGGAACTCGGGAGTGAGTGAGACCCCCTGTCCCAAAACGTATCGGACGCCCTCGGAACCGCCATAGTGACTTCCGGTAGCAGCCATGCAGGACCGCCGACAACCCCCCGCCGGAGCTTCGGAATCGCTAGACTCAGCTGCCCCATGAGCAGATCCTCCCCCTGCAAGCCGGTCGTCGTCGACTGAGATGCCCTTCCGCCTCTTCGCGCTGATACTCGCGGCGACAGTATTGGCTGTGGGCTGGGCGGCCTCTTGCGTGATCTGGCGGGCTGCCGAGGTGAACGAGTTGGTCGGCCCGCTGTCCCCGCGCAGCTGGGACGCCCTGACGGTGATCACCGTTGGGACCGGAAGCCCGTATGAGAACCCGGAGCGCCTCGGGCCGTCGACTGGCATCGGTTGGAAGGACCAGGTGCTGCTGGTGGATGTGGGACGCGGAGTCGCCGAGGGCTTGCGACTCTCGAAGATCCCGGTGTCCCAGCCTTCACGGGTGCTCCTGACGAGCCTGATGCCCGAGAGCACGCTGGGGGTCGATGACCTCCTGTTCACCGGCTGGCGCCAGGACCGGCAACACCCGATCGAGATCATCGGCCCGAGCGGCACCCGGGCATTCGTCGAGGCGCTACTCGCGGCCTACCGGCCCGGCCGGGAGGCCCTCGCCCGCGCGCTGCCGCTCCCGGACGAGGGGATTCGCGTCGAGGTCGTCGAAGTAGGCGACGTCTTCCAGGCGGATTGGGACGGCCTGTCGGTCTCGGCCGTCACGCTGTCGGGCGGGCCGACACCGGGTCTCGCCTGGCGCTTCGAAGCGGGCGGAAGGACGGTCGTCGTCGGAGGCGTCGGTTGGGGGAAGGAACAGCTCATCGCGTTCGCAAAGGGCGCGAACATGCTCGTCCACGAAGCGGCTTACGTGCCTCCGCCCGAGGACATCGAAGCCGCGGGCATTCTCGCCGACCCCGAGCGGCTGCGCCGTGAGGGTGAGCTGCACACCTCGCTCCTCGACATCGGCGAGCTGGCTCGGCGGGCCGGCGTCGAGACCCTGGTCCTGATCCGGCTGCGTCCCCCACCCTTCTACGACATCCAGGTCACGAACCACGTGGACAACACCTTCTCGGGCAGCGTGTGGATCCCCGAGGACGGCGACGAGTTGACTCCCTAGGAACCCGCGCGGCAGCGGCCTGCGGAGCCAGGGCAGGCGACGTCGCAGAACTCGCCGCTAGATCGAGATCCCGGGGGTCTCCCGCGGAAAGAGGTCCTCGGACTCCGGCTCCGGACGGATCCACAGCGTCGGTGGATCGGGACGATCGTCGGCGGCTCGCTGGCCGGTGAATCGACGACGCTGCTCGCGGAAGTAGACCTCGCTCCCCGCCAGGACGATGGCCTCGTCGATCACCGCTACAGCCCCCTCGTCGTCGCCGGCGACGAAGAGCACCTCGGCGAGCGTGTCGAGCACGTTCGGGTCCAGGCGGCTGGTCTTCGCCACCGCGCGCTCGGCGAGCTGGGCCGCCACGAGCAGATCGCCCGAGTCGGGCTTGCTCTCGGTGACCATCCGCCAGGCCAACTCGTTGAGCGCATGCCAGCCGACGTTCGGTATTCCCATCAGGTGCCGCCCGTGGTTGGCGAGCGCTTCGGGATCCCGGCGGACGAGCTGTCCGGCACTGAACAGAGAAACCAGGATCAACACGACCAGCGTTGCAGCCAGGTAGCGCTGATCGCGGCTGGGCGCCTCACGCTCCAGGGCGCCCCGAGCGGCGAAGGGCATGACCAGATAGCCGCTCACCAGGCCCCCGAGGTGAGCTCCCGCCGCGATGAAGGGCATCCTCAGGTCGACATAGGCTTGCAGCAGGACGATCGCGATGAAGAGCTTCCGCGGGATCCGCCACCACGCCGGCAGACGTTTCGGCTCGTGAAACTCGAGCCACAAAACTGCGCCGACGAGGCCGGCCACGATCCCGGAAGCACCGAGCACCTCGCCGTAGCCTGCGACCGCGCTCCCGGCCATCGCACCCAGCCCGCCTGCCGCCATCACCAGGAAGGTCCGTGTCGCCCCGAGCGGCCGCTCCACCAGCAACCCGAACGCCATCAAGCAGAGCATGTTGAGGATCAGGTGCAAGGGGATGGGAGAGAAGCCGTGAAGCAGGTTCGCGGTTGCGATTCGCCACCACTCTCCTGCGCTCACCAGCTCGGGAACGAATATCGCCGCATACCGGGTGTACGGATCCGCAAACTGGAGGCCGAAGATCCCGATGCACAAGACCGCGATCACGCTGGTGGCCCAGCGTGAATACGGACTCCGTGCCCGCTGGGCGATGTCCTGCATGCGAGCCAGCTGTTTCCCACCCCCCGGCTCTTCGGCCAACCGCGAGCGGACCGCCTGCACGAACTCTTCCGGGGCCCCGTCACGAACGAAGTGACTGCGCCGGATGATCAGGGTGCTTTGCTGGGTCGCAACCCACACCCCCCGCGCCGTCGCCTCGACGTGGGTGAGCTTTTCAAACGGAACCAACGAGGTCTCGAGCCCCCACCGTCGGTGCCCCAAGCGCAGGCCCTCCGGTACGAGTGCAACGAAACACCCCGACGGGTGAAGCTCCCAGCGAGACTCGGCGGAAAACTCTTCGGGCATCCCAGTGCAGAGTAGCGCCTCGACGGCCGGGGCTCGCATCCGGCAGCCATGACCGCAGCAGGCCTAGCCGGAGGACTTCTCGACGGCCAGCGAGGGGAACACCCGCGAGTAAATCAGGAACACCAGCGCGAAGGCTCCGATGAAGCCGAGTAGGATGCCGATCTGGATCAGGCCGAACCACGCGAACTGGTCATCCTTGATGACCGACGGCCAGATCAGCAGGTTCCGCTCGAACCAGTACCCGAGCACCACGATGGAGGCGACGGGACCCGCAATCCATCCCGTCTTCTTGGCCTGCTGGCCCAGCAAGATCCAGAATGGAAGGATCCAGCAGCACGTCCAGACGAGCATCGACATCCAACCCCAGCCTTCCAGCAGCCGAGACCACTCGAAGTCCCAGTCAGCCCAGGCGAGCACCCAGGCGGCTTCCGTGTAGCCCTTGTCGATCATGAACTGCGGGCCGAGCCGATCCCGCAGGAAGCTGGTCTCTTCGGGCAGGTTCCCGTAGTAGATGACCAGATACTGGGAGAAGAAGAGATACATCCAGAAGATCCCGAAACCGAAGATCAGCTTGCCGATGTCGTGCATCCGCTTGTCGGTGATCTGCCCCTCGAAGCCGGGGGCGTTGCGATGCAGGAGTCCGATCACGGCCGTCAGGGACAGCGCCGCCGCCATGCCGCCCCAGATCACGTAGGCGCCGAAGAGATTCGAGAACCAGGTCTGCTCCATCGACATGACCTGGTCGAAGACCACGACCGAGATGCCCAGCGCCATGAAGAGGATCAGGGGCGGAGCCATGCGACCGAGCTTTGCTTCCGACGCGTCCCGCTCTGGACGATCGCCGCGCCAGCCTGACGTCCAGCGCTCGGACATCGTCTCCGCGAAGCCCTTCGCCCCGGGCGAGCCCCCACCGAGAGTGGGACGCAGGGACGTGCGCAGGAAGAGGATCGTCCAGAGGGCCAGGATCACGAGGATCGCGATGTCCGAGCCATAGACCCGGGCGTCGTTCAGCCAAACTTCCTTGCCATGAACGGCGCCTTCGCGCGACCACTCGAAGATGTAGTGCCGACCGAAGTAGCCCACGCACGCGAGGATCGCCGTGATCGGCACCCAGGCCGCCAACCCCTCGGCGATGCGCCGGTAGGGGCCAGGCCAGGTTGCACCCACGGTGCAGAAGATGCAGACGAGCATGAGACTGCCCGTCGAGAGCGTGCCGAAGTAGATGAAGTTCGTGTGGAAGGCCAGCCACGTCGTCTGGGGATCCGTCGTCAAGCCGTAGCCGAACGTCCCGACTCCGAGCAGCGCCAGCACGCCGAAAAAAGCCGTGAGCGGCTGCGGAAGCGCGCGGGGATTCGCCTTTTCGATCGCCTGCACCAGCGGGGCACTCACTGTCGCACTCCCTGACCGTTGATTTCGCGGAGGTAGTTCACGAGATCCCATCGCTGCATCGCCGGAATCCGCTGATAGCTCGGCATCCGGCCGCGACCGAGTGAGATCGAGGTGTAGATGTGCCCGTCGCTGAACACCCGCGCCATGCTGACCGGCCCGTTGATCGGGAGGATCAGCGGGAAGGGGCCCGTGGCGTTCGGCGCGAAACCCGAGGCAGCGGCCACCGGGCCGTCACCCAGGCCCTCGGCTCCGTGACAGGTCGCGCAGTAGCGGGCGAAGAGCACCTCGCCGTTCTTGAGCGAAGCGAGGCTGGCCGGGACCGGATTGGGGAGCGCGTCCTGGGCCGCCATTTCCAAGGACTCCAGGTCGGGCAACGACGCGCCACCGACCGGGACGGTGCCGTCCGGCGGCGTGAACCCCTGCATCTGGCCGCGGTGAAGCACCTGCTCGAAGGCCTGAACCGCGGGTTGTCGCTTCATCTGCGGGAACCAATTGCCGTCGTCCATCTGCTCCCAGCAGCCGAGGGATCCCGCCACGGCCAGCATCACGAGGGTCGTCAACGGACGCAGCGAAGCCCGATGGGAACGCCTGGGCTCACTCATCGAGAAGCGAGACCTCCTTGGCGGAGAGACTTCGAAGCAGCGAGTCCACTTCGCCGACGTCACGCTCACCCACCTTCACGACGACCCCGAACTCCTCGGCGGAGAACCGGGCGCTGTAAGCGGCGTCCAGGCGCCGCGGGTACAAGCGACCGACGAAAAGCAAGCCGAGCAGCGTGAGAATGCCACCGAACAGGATCGTCAACTCGAAGCCGATGATCACGTAGGGCGGAATCGACGCGTACGCCTTGCCGGCGATCTTGATCGGCCACTCCCAGGACATCCAGATCTGCATCAGGAAACCCGTAACGACGCCCGTGAGGCCGCCGACGAGGGTAAAGATACGGACCTTGCTGGGGCGCTCGTCCATCGCTTCGTCGATCTGCTCGAAGGGTGCGGGAGAGTAGGACTCGAGCACGTCGAAGCCGCGTCCCTTCAGCTTGGTGATCGCCGTCGCCGCGTCGTCCGGCAGGTCGAAGATGCTCAAGAGCGTCGGCATCAGTGAACCTCCTGCGGCGCGTGGGCCTTCTGGTGGATGATCAACTCCTTCATCTCCGCGATCGCGATGATCGGCAGGAACTTCAGGAAGAGCAGGAAGAACATGCTGAACCAACAGAAGGAGCCGACCAGGATCGAAAGCTCCCAGACACTCGGAATGTAGAGCCCCCATGCCCCCGGTATGAAGTCACGCGAGAGCGACGTGATGATGATGACGTAGCGCTCGAACCACATGCCGATGTTGATGAGCACGGCGAGGACGAAGATGAACGGCACCTTCGTCCGAAATTTCTTGATCCACAGCAACTGCGGGAAGATCACGTTGCACGAGATCATGATCCACGTCGAGATCCAGTACGGGCCGAAGGCGCGCAGCCAGAACGACGTCTGCTCGAACTCCACCCCGCTGTACCACGCGACGAAGTACTCCGCCGCGTACGCGTAACCGCAGATGAGCGAAGTGAAGAGAATGAAGCGTGACATGTTCTCGAAGTGGTAGTCGGTGATGTAGGCCTCGAGCCTGAAGATCCGTCGCACGGGAATCAGCACCACGAGCACCATCGCGAAGCCACCGAAGATGGCGCCGGCGACGAAGTACGGGGCGAAGATGGTCGCGTGCCAGCCGGGCACGATCGACATCGCGAAGTCCCAGGACACGACCGAGTGCACCGACAGCACGAGAGGGGTCGCCAGGCCTGCCAGGTGCAGAACCGTCCGGTTGTGAGCCTTCCACTGTCGCCCGGTGCCCTGCCAGCCGAGGGACAGCACCGTGTACGCGAATTTCTTGACGCCGGTTGCACGATCGCGGGCAATCGCGATGTCGGGGATCAGGCCGACGTAGAAGAAGATGATCGAGATCATCATGTAGGTGTTGATCGCGAACACGTCCCAGAGCAGCGGACTCTTGAAGTTCACCCACAGCCCCCGCTGGTTCGGGTACGGAATCAGGAAGTAGGCCTTCCAGATCCTCCCAACGTGGATCAGCGGGAAAAGGCTCGCGGTGAGCACCGCGAACACGGTCATGGCCTCGGCGCCGCGGTTGATCGCGTTGCGCCACTTGGCTCGGAAGAGGAAGAGGATGGCGGAGATCAGGGTGCCCGCGTGCCCGATCCCGATCCAGAACACGAAGTTGATGATGTAGATGGCCCAGAAGACCGGCGCCTGGTAGCCGGCAACCCCGAGACCCCAGTAGACCTGGTAGGCGTAGGAGAAGAGCGCCTGGAGAACGCCGATCACCGCCAGGCTCAACAGCAAGCCCCACTGCCAGGAGACTCCCTTCGTCACCGACATCACGTCAGTGTTGATCTGGGAATCCTCGGGAATCGAGGTCGGCCGCATCAGATCGACCACTGCCGTGGCGGGAGGCGGCGTCATCCGTGATGCCTCTCTTCATCACGCTTCACTTGCGCCAGATAGGTGATCGCGGGGCGCGTGTTCAGAACCTGCAGCGAGTGGTAACCCCGGCCCGTGTCCTGTGATTTTTCGATCATCTGGCTGTTCGGATCCCTGGAGTTTCCGAACGTGATCGCGCTCGTCGGACAGGCCTGCTGGCAGGCGGTCCGTACCTCGCCGTCGGCGATAGGCCGATCCTCGTCCTTGGCGGTCTGTCCTGCCTCCTCGATACGCTGGATGCAGAAGGTGCACTTCTCCATCACGCCCTGGCCACGGACGGTGACATCCGGGTTCAGCATCAAGCCGAGCAGGCCCGGCCAGTTCTCCCGGCTGTAGTCGAAGTAATTGAAGCGCCGAACCTTGTAGGTGCAGTTGTTCGCGCAATACCGCGTCCCCACGCAGCGGTTGTAGACCATGCCGTTGAGGCCGTCCGGCGTGTGGTAGGTGGCGATCACCGGGCACACCGACTCGCAGGGCGCCGCGCCGCATTGCTGGCAGAGCATCGGAGCCTGTCGGACGTCTACCTCTCCGTACTCTTCCCGATCCGGGTGAGGCCGACGCTCGTGACCGCCGCTGCGATCGCCTTCGCCGATGTAGCGCTCGATCCGAATCCAGCTCATCTCGCGGTGGCGCGTCGCACCGTCCTGGCCAACGACGGGGATGTTGTTCTCGACGTAGCAGGCCGCCACGCAGGCCGAGCAGCCGGTGCAGCGATCGTTGTCGATGGTCATCGCCCAGCGGTAATCGCTGTCGGGAGCCGCGTCGTTCTGCATGTCGTACTCGAAGGGCGGGCCCTCGTGGTGAGCGCCGCCGCCCGCGGCGGCATCGCCGTGAGCCAGCGAAGCCAGCGAGACCTCCGGGACCAGCCCGCGACCCCGCTGGTTGTCGGTCCACTGCGAGAGGGGAATCCGGCTGAAGGCACCCGTCTTCGACAGCTTCGCCGGCGTACCGGTGAAGGTACGCGCACCGGACGCGTCCGGAGTCGCCGGCAGAACCGACAGGATGTTCACGCCGCGGGCGACCCCCGGAGCGCCGTCGTTGGTCATCGACGCGTAGTGGCCCTCGGTGTGTCCCTGTCCGATCGCCACGGCGACGACGTCGTCCCGCACGCCACCACGCGGGTAGGCGGGGAGCTCGACCGAGCCGATGCTCGTCTCGACCTTCACGACATCGCCGAATCCAACCCCGAGGTGCTCGGCCGTGGCCTTGCTGATCTCGGCCCACGAGACCCAGCTCGCCTTGGTGACGGGATCCGGAATCTCCTGCATCCAGGGCAGTGCCGCACCGCTTCCGTCAGCCAGGAACGAATGTGCGTAAGCCACGAGAGCGAAATCGCCCTCGCCTGCGAGCCTTCCCGCACTCGCGTCGATCTGGGACGCGCCCTCGGCCACGCTGGCGCCCGTCGTTGGCGTCGCCGAGAAGCGGCCACCGCGGTCGACGGCCTCGCGCCAACCCGAACCCCAGTTGGCCTTCACGATGCCGTGGGTGTCACCCATGGGCAGTCCCGAGGCACCGGCTGCGGCGCCCACGGACAGGAGCGTGTCGCCGAGGGCCTTCCCGTCCTGCAGCGGCCGCACGGTGGGCTGCTGGATGGAGCGGACACCCTTGCGCGGCTCGGCGTCCCCCCAGCTCTCGAGGGGTGTGAGATCGGGCAAGACGAGGTCGGCCCGGGCGGCGGTCTCGTCGATCATCGATGCGAACGAGACGACGAACCCGACCTTCCGGAGGGCCTCTTCGAAGCCGAGGCCGCCCGGCATCGAGTAGACGGGATTCGAGTCGTGCACCAACAACACGTCGACGTTTCCGGCCTTCATCTCGTCGGTGAGTTGCTTCAGGGTGGCGAGGTCGGCCGCGGCTGGGGTGGTCTCTTCCTCGGGAAGCACCACCGCGCTGCCGACGGCTCCGAGCGCGGCGTTGAGGACGAGCACCGCCGCAGCAGCCGTCGTCGCCTCAGGGCCGCTGGCTCCAACGCCCGGCGGCAACGCCACGGCGTGCTTCGAGGCCAGCACGCGCTCGGCAAGGCCATCCAGTGCGCCCGGTTCGAGACCCGCCGCCGATGCATCGGCGCCGGCCAGGGCCGACGCCAGGCTCGGATCTTTCCCGCCCTTCGCGTCGTAGACCGCCTTTGCCAGCGCCAGCGACAGCGCCACCACCGCCTCGCTACCCGCCTTGGCAGGCAGCCACTGGTCGGCGTTCGATGCGGTCATGGAAAGGCGCGGACCGATCGAAACCAGCCGGGCACCGCCGTCCGGGTGCTTCTTCAGGTCCCGTGCTTCGGCGAACTGACGCGTAGTCTCGAGCGAGAAGAGACCCCCGTCGAGGAAGTCAGAGCCGAAATCGAGGATCAGGTCGGCCCCGGAGACATCGAAGATCGGCAGTACCGCCCGGCCGAAGACCTGCGCGGTCGCTGCACGGAGCGCGTCGTGGGCGAAGGGCTCGTAGATCACGCGTCCCGCTGCACCCATGCCAGCAACGAACGAATCGATGATGCCGTTCACGCTCGGACCCCGGTCGGCGCCCAGCACCCATGTCTTTGCAGCACCGGTCCGCAGCTTCGAGACGAGCTGAGCCTCGGCCTCGACCCACGTGACGGGGGTATGCTTGCCATCGGGGCCCATCGCCATCGGGCCGGCGAAGCGATCCGGATGGTAGGTGCGTCCGATGCCCGCCTGACCTCGGGCGCACAGCTTGCCCTGGTTGATGGGGTGGTGGGGGTTGCCCTCGAGCTTCACCGGGCGCCCTTCGCGGGTCCTCACGTGGAGACCGCAGCTGGCCGGGCACTCTCGACAGGTCGATGCGTAGTTCACGGCGATGCCCGGCGTGATCGTCTCGGGCTGGATCACGTAGGGGACCAGCTTCTCGATCGGATCCGAGCAGGCGCTCGCCGCAGCGGCTCCGGCGCCGAGCCCCGCAAGTCTCAGGAAATCGCGGCGATCTAACTCAGGCATCAGTGCGTCCCACCTGGAGGCGTTCGAAAAGACGAAGAGATTCCATCACATGTGACATTTCATGCAGTCCGTCGTCGCTTGATGCTCTTCTTTTCGGTGACACTGGATGCACCAGCCCATCTCGAGGGTCTTGGCGGGCACGAAGTACTTCCAAGTGGTGTCCGGCTGGACGCGCACGCGGTCCATCGTCTCGACCGGGCCGTGGCACTGCTGGCACTCGAGACCGAACTGGATGTGGCGATTGTGGCGAAACTTCACGTGCTCGGGCAGGCGATACACCTGGTTCCACTCGATCGGCTTCTTCTCTGCCCAGTGCTGCTTGAGGATCTTGATCCCCTCCATCTGGTCGTACTCGGCGGGGAACTGGGCGTGGCAGCCCATGCAGACCTCTACCGAGGGAACTCCCGCCGCGCGCGAGACATCGGTGCCCGAGTGGCAGTACTGGCAGTCCATTTCGAGGTAGCCGGCGTGGTGCTTGTGACTGAAGGGGATCGGCTGCCGGGGGCCCTCGTTGTTCTCGTTCCAGGCCTCGTCGTGAGCCCGACAGGCCGCCAGAGTGGGGTGCGACTTGTCGTGCTCGGGTGGGATCTCGATCTCGATCCGCGGATTGCGGGCCCTCTTGGCCTTCAGCTCCTGGGCCTCGCAGACGCTGCCGGCAACGAGCACGTCCTGCGCCGAGGAGCGGTCCGACAGGACAAAGGTGCTTGCGATCGCAGCGAGCGACGCGCAGCCGAGCGTGACGAGCCACTGCCGACGCGTCCTGGAGATCAGGCTCATTGCGGTCCTCGGGAGGGCGGAAATGCGGAGAACTGCAGGAGTATCGGGGTGCCCTGATGGGCGTCCAACGCATCGGATCGTTGCACCGATCCACCGACGGCCGCGTGAGAAATCGCCTCTTACAGCTGGTAGAATAGACCCGAGATGCCTGTCAGTCCTGAACTCCTCGAAATCCTCGTCTGCCCCGAGAGCCGCCAACCCGTCGCGGTGGCTCCCAAAGACCTGCTTGCGCGACTCAACGGTGAGATCGAATCCGGCAGCCTTCGCAACCGCGGAGGCGAACCGGTCACGACCCCGATCGGCGAAGGCCTCCTCCGGGAAGACGGCAAGATCCTCTACATCGTCGATGACGGCATCCCGGTGATGCTGATCGAAGAATCCATCGAGCTCGGCTAGCGACCCAACCCGAGAAGCGAGTCCGGCGCCGCTGCAAGCGAACCTTCAGACTCGCCAGCTAGTTCGCGAATTCTTTCCGCTTGAGCTGCCGCACGTACTCCGAGAGCTCGGTATCCGACCCGACCAGCTTGCTGATTCGCTCTTCGAATTCGGCGGCGTGCTTTCGCAGCGGCTCTTCATCGACCGGGAAGCCCAGGAGTTGGACGAGCTTCTGGACCAGGGCGAGCGCACCGCGGGGATTGGGCGAGATGTTGATGTAGTGCGGGAGTCCGGCCCACAGGCTCACAACCGGGAACCCCGCTTCCTCCAAGCGACTCGCGAGCACCCCGACGATCCCCGTCGGGCCCTGATAGTCCGAAGACGCAACGCCCAGCAGTTCGAAGGCGTCGATGTCGGTCGCGAAGCCCGTCACCTGAACCGGCTGGGAGTAGACGACGTCGGCCTGGTAGGCACCGAGTAGATAGACACGCCCGACCGCCTGGCGACGCGCGAGTTCGATCACGCTATCGCAGTAGCTCCGCCAGCGAAGATGCGGCTCGATCCCGATCCCCGTGATGATCTCGCGTCCGTCCTGAACGGTGCCGTACCGAAATTCGGTGTTGGGCCACACGATGACGCGCTCTGCTCCCTTCCCCTCTCGATTCGGACGCTGGACGACGTCCGGCCGCCGCACCGTGAAGTCGAAGAAGTCCTCGCACTCGATCTCGGCCAGGGGAACCGACTGGATGCCCTGGTCGAGGTAGCGAACGGCGGCGGTCGATGCGTCGCCCGCATCGTTCCACCCGGCGAACGCGAGGATCATCGCTGGGTTTCGGAGAACCGGTTCGACGTGTAAGCGCAACGGGCCGGGCACCTACGAAGGGTGACACGATCCGTACCAACTCGACAAGTGCCTTCGGGCCCTCGAGAACGATTCAGCTCGTGAAGCGATAGCCGTGGCCGCGAACGGACACGATGTGACGAGGTCGCGACGGGTCGGGCTCGATGTAGCGGCGGAGACGCACGACGAAGCTATCGATGACGCGCGTCTGGGTATCGGGGCGGAGCCCCCAGACCTCTTCGAGCAGGTCGCCGCGTTCGACGGCCTCGCCCTCGCGAGACACGAGCGCGCGCAACAGCCCCATCTCCCGGGTGGTCAATGACACGTTACCGCGTGGCGTCTCGATCTCGAAGCGATCGAAGTGCACGATGACGTCCCCGAAGCGGAACTCACGCGGCGCCTCGTGTTCCTGGGCGCCGTCCCAGCGCCGTCGCCGTAGCAGGCCCTTGATCCGGGCAAGCAGTTCACCGAGTTGGAAGGGCTTGGTGAGGTAGTCGTCGGCACCCTCCTCCAGGCCACGAACGACGTCACTCGAGTCCTCCTTGGCCGTCAGGATCAGGATGGCGACGTAGTTTCCGGCGGCGCGGGTGCGGCGAGCCACCTCGAAACCACTCATCTCGGGCAGCATCAGGTCCAGGATCACGAGGTCGAAGCGCTGATCGGGGTCGGTGAGTCGATCCACGGCCTGGCGTCCGTCGGCAGCCACGTCGACCTGGTAGCCCTCCGCCTCCAGGTTGAAGCGCAGCCCCTCGGCGATATGCCCGTCGTCCTCAACGACGAGGATGCGAGCGTTCATCCGCCCTCCAACCCCCGCGACCGCTCAGCCCCCATCGGGGGCAGCTCTCAGGGTGACCACGAAGCGGCTCCCGCGACCCGACCCCTCGCTGCTGGCGACGACACGCCCACCGTGGCGTCGAACGAGGTTTCGTACGACGAAGAGGCCGAGACCGAGCCCCGCCGCCTTCCGCTGTACGTCTCGCCCCACCCGATAGAAGCGCTGGAAGATCTTGCGCAGTTCGCCATGCGGGATGCCGATGCCGCGATCGGCGATCGCAACCTGGACGCGCCCCTCGCGCGCCTCCGAGACCTCGACGCGAACATCCACGGGCGCGTCCGAGTACTTGACCGCGTTTTCGAGCAGATTCGCAAACACCATCATCAGCTCGCCGGGATCTCCCCGCACCTGGCTCTCGCGCTCCGCCTCGAGGCGCACCGCCTCGGCGGGAAGCCGGTGGCGTTGCAGGACGTCGCGGATGCACTGGCGAATCACCGAGAGCAGATCGACGCATCCCTCGAGAACCACGCGCCGGATCTCCTCGGCGCGCGCAGCTGCCAGCACCTGCTCGACCGTTGCATCGAGCCGGTCCAGGTCTTCTCGCATACGCCCGAGGAACTCGGCCCGTTGTACGGGATCGGGATCGTGGCGACACAGGGTGTCGAGGTAGAGCCGGAACGACGCCAGGGGCGTCTTCATCTCGTGGGTCACAGCGTCGAGGAAGGCATGCTGGCGTTGGTTGAGTCGCATCTCGCGAATCAGCCACAGGCACATCCACACGAGCCCGATCATCACGACGAGGAAGAAGAGCGAGCCCAGCACCAGCAGCAGCCAGTCGCTCGCGCGGAACGCAGGCGTCGCGTCGGGACGATCGGTCCATACGAGCACCTGCCAACCCACGGCCAAGGTCAGCAGCAACACGATCAGCACGATGCCAATCGTCAGCGGCGTAACCGTGGAACGGTTCGACATTGGATCTAGAGTAGTATACGCGGCCACTCGAAAGGGGGTTTTCGTGCTCAGGCTCCTCTGCACCCTGTGTCTCGCACTGGTTCTCGCGAGCGCCCGGACGATCTCGGCTGCACCTCCGGCGCAGGGCGAGTGCCCGTCGGTCGTCGGCGCTCCCGTGCTCGAAGACGGGAAGGGCATGGTCGACGCGCCGCCGGTGCTCCTGAAGGAGGGCATGGTGATCGAGGCCGATCAGCTGCTGATGCTCCGCCGGCTGCTACCCGCGGTGATCTGGCAGCACCGCGAAGTGTTCTTCTACGAAGGAATGCGGATGCAGATCGGAGCTTGTCACTACCGCTACCCCGCCTTTAGCCCGTACCGGGCCGCCACCGAGAAATTCCGGGCGCAGGCCCGGCTCGACGACAAGAACAATCTCGAGAATTACACGGCGGGCATCCCCTTCCCGCCGGACTCGATCGACTCCGAGAAGGACGACATGGCCGCCGGCAAGTGGGCCTGGAATCTCGAGCAGCGTCACCGGGGGGCCGGTTTCCGCGGGAGCTTCCGGATCACCGAAATCCCGTCGCGGATCGGTGGAATCCTGACTTACGAGGGCGAGTTCTTCCTGGTCAGAACGGGTCACCGGGCGGACCTCTCCGAGCAGGGGTACCGGACCGACGGCGCCAGCGACATGGTGTGGGCCGCCGGAGGAAAGTTCGATCGCCCCTACGACGCCCGTCATCTCGCCTGGCGACAGTTCCGAACCCGGAAGTCCCAGGAGGACTACGACAAGCCCGACAACATGTTCGTCTACGTGCCGGAGATGCGAAAGCAACGCCGGGCGGCGACGACCTGGGTCGACGGGCTCTATGTCCCGACCTACACCGCAGGCGGCCAGGGAGCCGGCGGAGGGATGCTCTACGGGGACGGCAGTTCCGGCAGCGGGACGATCGCACCCACGGCGGGCCTCAACATCGCGATGAGCGAGCACAAGGACCACGGCTTTACCGGGATCTCGCTTCGCCCGAACGCCTACGTCTGGCGCTACCTCGGCGAGCAAGCTGTCTTGGCACCTTTGAACGCGTCACGCACAGCCTATCCGAGGGACCCGAAGCGCAACTTTGGCTTCAGTGGCCTCTCGGTTGCAAGCGACCGCTGGGATGTGCGCTGGGCGGTGGTCATCGAAGGAGCGCTTCGGATCGGCAGTTCTGACGTCCGCAGCGTGGAGATCTGGATCGACTACCAGACCCAGCAGCCGCTCTACTGGATCACGCGAACGGGCCGCCGACGCCTGCTCGACATCGGAATCCTGGTCCACCGCTTCAGTGGGGACATCGCGCACTACCCCGAGTGGCCGGGCGGCTTCCCCGCCAACGTCTTCGAGCCGGTCGGCGCCAGCTTCTACAGCGCCATCTCCGGAGGCGGTGGCTGGCGCCGCGAGTCCTACGATCTGCTCTCCACGCCCTTCGGAGCGTCCGAGAGAAGAGTCATGACCTCGGCGGACAATCTCGGAAAGGGACGTTGAGCGGTCAGAACGTGTAGCGGAGCCGCATGTAGACCTCGTCCCGGTCACGAACGATCGAGATTCCGTTCTGGGCCCCGCCCTGGTAGGCCCAGTCGCCCTGCTGCTGCGAGGCCGGACCGATGCCGTTCGACGAGATGTCGGCTCGCTGCTCCCGCCCGTAGAAGATCGCCATCCCCACAGTCGCGGAGAAATTCTCGTCGAAGCGGTAGTTGATGGTCGGCAGGAGACCGCCGGAGCCCGAATTGAAGTCGTGCACGAAGGTCAGGCTGGGATTCAGCCGGTCCTGGAAGTAGCCCGTGAACACCGTGAAGGTCGCCAGCGCGTTGAACGGACCGTTGCCACCGAAGCCCCTCTTCATGCCCCGACGGTACTGGAAGAACCACTGGGAGTTGAAGAAGAGCGTGCGGTTCGGATTGAGGAAGTTCACGAAGGTCGGGCGATCCACCGAGATCGTCAGGTTGAACGTGTCCGTGTACAAGGAGTTGTCGAATTCGTTGGCGTCGCCCGTCGGGACGCTCTCGATCCAGGTGAACTCCAGGCCCCAGTTCGTCTTCGAGCGGTCTTCGGCGAAGTCCATCCCGAAGCCCAGCACGTTGCGCTTCGGCACATAGAGGGTGATCTCACCGCCCGAGTGCCACTGCATGGTGCGGCGCCCGTAAATGCCGTTGCCTCCGGCGTTCAGGGTGTTCCGCTTCAGCCCGGCCAGGAAGAAGAGGTTGCGAACCGTACTGCAGTACTGCGGCGTGATGAAGCTGCAGTGCTCGCTCAGGATGATGTTGTGGGGGTCGGTGTTGGGCTCGTTGGGATCGATCTGATCGTTGTCCCCGGCGTTATCGTGCGCTTGGACGAGCTGAACGTCGATAAACTGGAGGGTGTCCAGGAACTCCTGGGTTTTTACCGGATCGACTAGGTCCCCCAGGTTGGTGAAGCCGGCACCCCCGCGGTTCGTGGGAGCAAAGTAGAGCTCATTCAGCTCCTCCAGCCCATTCGCGAGGCCGTCGATCCGGCAGGTTCCGCGGCCGGTGGCCGGATTGATGACACCGTAGTCCGAGCCGCAGTAGGCGAAGAGCATCTGCGCGACGATCCGCCGGTTGTAGCCCACACTGTTCGGATTGTCCGGGTTGCCCGCAACATCCACCGAGCCGCCCTCGAGGCTCGCGCCACAGAACTCGAAGCCTCCACCGCAATTGACGCGATCCGGATCTGCCAGGTCGCCGACCGTCTCCAGGGCGTCCTGGAATTCCTCCGAGAACGCCACGCCGATCATCTGGAAGTTCCACGAGAACCCCGCCATCTCGCTGGCGAACGGAACCGTCAGCTCATCCCTACCCGGACCGTCGTCACCCGCCGCTACCGCCCGACGGCCCGCAAACGGGTGACCCGGACCAAAGGCCGGCCGGAGGTCGCTCAAGATGGGCGACTCCGTGCCGGCACTAAAATCGGAGACTCTGACCGAATCGGGGTATGACAGGGGGCCCGACAGGTAGACGCCCAGGGGATCGGGGTCGCCGCTGTAGTACCAACTCTCGATCGACACGTTGCCCTGAAGGTCGCGCACCTGCAGAGGAAGGCCGCTCGCCTCATCGAAGAGCAACCTGCCGTTCGCGCCGGTCATGTACTCCGGCGTCCCCCAAGCGAGGTTGAGGTAACCGTTGACCTTGTCGACCCACTTCCGATGGCAACCCGGGAGTGCTTCCTTGCGGGTTGCCGGTCGCGCCACGGCCACGGGACCGCTATCGCCGGGAACCAGGATCTTATCCTGGCCGCGCGGGTAGGGATTGCCGCCGATGTCGGCGGTCGAGCACAGCGGCCCACCGATGCCCGCTACCTCCCAGGGCAGTGTGCCGGGCTGGAGCCCCTCGTCGGTGCGGTACTCGTTCGGACTCAGGAAGGCTGCCGGCTGCCCGGTCAGCGGATCGATGATCGCGGTACCCGGCGGGTTAATCCCCTGCTGCTTCAGCGCGATGGCCGCGAGCGTGCCCGACGCGCCCGCGAAGGACTGCAGGATGATGCTCGGCTCCATGTTCAAGAGATCGATCCCGGACGAGTCACAGTTGGTCCCCCAGAAGGGACCACAACCCAGCAGGGCCTCCTGCTCGGGGCTCAGCGTGACAGACAGGGGGGTGATCGGGTCGCCACTACCACCGCAGGGCGTCTGCTCCGACGCAGGCAGGTCGATGTTCTGGAAGTCCACGCAATCCATCGAGTCCTGGTCGCCGGCATCGTTGCTGAGCAGCACTGTGGGGAGCGCGAAGGGCAGGAACTTGCTGCCCGCGTTTCGGGTCTGCGCATCCGGCCCGTTAGGGGCGAAGCCCATGCAGGCTGCGGGGAAAGTATTGCACGTCACGTTGGTGTTCGTACTCAGCAGCGCGTTCAGGAGCGGGTCCCCGGCGAGGATACGCCCGATGATCTCGGCCACAGCGAGCCCAGCCGCCGGCTCCGCGGTACTCCCGAAGACCGTCTGGGCACAGGATGTCTTGTCGAGATCGAGGAAGCCGATCGTCGCCGAGCAGAGCCACGTGAACAGGGTGAGGTTGGCGTGGTGCGAGTCGAGCGCGTTGGTCGGCCGGTAGGGGCAGTCGTCCGGGACTAGACCCCCCTCGAGGAAGCACGGGTTTGGAGTGCCTAGCGGGTCTGTGGCGCTCGGTTCCACGAGGTACTCGACGTCGAACTGCGGATCCGCGAGATAGATGTCGGGTTCGCGATTACCCACTTCCTCGGTGTCGAAGATCCTCTCCCTGCTAAGTCGGCTGGGTCCCGCGGTCAGGCAGTTCGTACCCGGATCGATCGAGCCCGCACTGTTCGTGAGCGAGTCGATGTTCGGGTAGAAACGGATCGCGTCGGTCGGCGCAACCTGGGGGAAGAGGCCGGATTGGCTGCTGCCGCAGTTGACCCGGTCGGTGTTGACCCGGAAGCTCCGCACATCGCGAAACTGGGGCAAATCGCCGTTCGCGACACTGCCGGGTCCGAAGTCGGGCGCCGCTTGCTGGGCCACGACCAGGGCTCGCAGATCGCCGTACGGATCCTCCCAGGGGTCGTTGCCCTGGCCGATGCCATCCCACAACGAGGTGACCATGTCCGACTTGAGCGAGACGTCGCGCGCGAAGCTCTGCTGCAGGTTCGTCCGGCGGATGGCCGGATCGATCCCGCCCTGGTAGACGAGCGGTCGTCCCGTCTGCGAATCCACGTTCCGCTCGTAGGTGCTGATTCGACGAACGGAGGGAAGGTCTGCGTAGCCCCAGAAGTCCGAGAGCGCGAAGCTGAAGGGACCCCAGCGCCACTCGACACGGCCGCCAATCTCCCAACCCTTGAGCGACTGCCAGGGCTCGCGGACCTTCTCGATTCCGATGATCCCGATGCCGGTGAAACCGTGGGCAAAGGCTCCGAAGTTCGCCGAGCACACAAGGTTCACCACGTAGGGCTCACCGCAGGATCCGAAGTCGCTGGGCTGGTAGTCGTCGATGTTGACGGCGATCTCGACGCGCAGGTCCTCGAGGGGCCCGACCTCGTAGAAGGACCAGATGCCGCGCGCCGACCACAACGCGATCCGCGACTCCTCGAGGCTCGGCAGCGTGGCGAGAGCAAGATCCTGCGGATTGAACTGGTCTGTCGTCCGGAAGAGTTCGGTCTTGCCCCAGACGATCTGCTGCTTACCGATTCGCAGCCACAGCTGGCTGTCGAAGAGTTCGATGTCGAGGTAGGCCTCCTTCAGCTCCTTCTCGTCTCGCTGGGCGAGGCCTCGGTTCCAGGCTCGATTGGTCTGGCTGAGGTTGAGAAGCCAGGTCGGCGTCAGCTTGCCCTTCTCTTGCAGAAGTTCGCGGAGAGGTTGGCTCGGAACGAACAGGCCACGGGCCTGAACGGCGGCTGGGGTGGTTACGAACTCGCCGTCGATGACAACGGTTCGAGGCGCGAGGTCGCGGCCCGCAATGACGCCGCTGGGACCGAACTGGTTGATCCCGCCGTCATCGTCAAAAGGTGATCCGTCGGGGAAAAGTCTACCCGTGACCAGCGGCGCGCTGTCGCCGGGCCTGCCTGAGTAGTCCGCCGAGCCGGGAATCGCGAAATTCAGGTTGGGCAACGGAGCCGCAGCGGGGTCGCGGCTCAGATCGCGGACGTCGTAGGCCCTCCGTTCCGACGAACCCGTATCGCCTGGGAAGGGAGCATCTACAGTCAAGAAGAGCTTCCGGCGACCATCCGGCTGGAAGCGCGCGTCGCCGTGGTTCCTGGCCGGATCGACCTCCAAGATCCGGTAGGTGGACGGATCGTTGGGGTTGGCGAGGGCCGCAGATTTTCGATCCCGGTAGACGACGACCCGGATCTTTTCAGGCCCGCTGCGAGAGCGGTCCTCGGCGAAGACCGGGATCGGCCGGAACGGCCGCGCCCCGCCGCCCGGCAAACGACCGCTCAAGCAGTTTTCCGTGGCCGCGAATCGGCAATTCAGGACTGGGTTAATCCTGCTGTTGTCGAAGGGATTCACCCGGTCGGACATCGTGGCGTTCGTCGCGACTCTGTTCTTCGGCAACCACGGGCCGAGGAGCGAAACCGGAAGGCCGGAGCCGCCGCCGCCCAGTGTGTTCACCTGGGTAAACTTGAAGTCGCTGAAGCGCTCGAAGATGTAGGTGAAGGGTTTGATCCCGTCCTGGCCGTCCGGGAAGCAGTCCACGCCCTCCAGATCGCCGGCCGCGCAGTCGGTCTTCGAGCCAGTAATGAACGCGCCGGCGGTCTCTGCGATGCCATCGAATGCCAGCGTTTCTTCGAGGAGAACCGGATCGGTGTTCGGCCTCTCACGGCCATCGTTCCGTATGAAGATCTCGCCGGAGTTCGTGTTTGAGGTCGCGTTGGCGAGTCGCCGGGGCAGACTCTTCGAGCGATCCCCATAGGTGTTCATCGAGCGGAACATCCCGCAACCGCGGGAGTAGATGCAGTCGTACCGGACCTCCGCCCGAACGTACGCCGAGAGCAGATCGAGAATACCGATGGTGTCGTCGACGAGGTCGAACTCGATCTCGAGGTTGAAGACGTGGTACCACTGGGTGACGTCCCAGTCTTCGGAGTAGTCCTCGTTCATCGTGCGGAGCTGCATCTCGTAGAAGCCGTGCGCCTGCAGCTTCCCGTCGAACGCCTCGAAGGCTGTCGCTTGGGATGACACGAGCAGGCCGAGTGCCAGAACCGCCACACATCGCGAAACCAGCCGAGTTGCAGAATCCTCGCGCATGTCTCCTCCAGACTCCCGACTTCGTCTCGGACCAGACGGCCCACCATGCTCGTTCGGGTCTGGGGGGCGATCTGGGCCACAAAAGGGAGCGAAGTCCCCGCTGGCCGTGGATTGGCGCGAAGGCGGGGACTGCGTAGGATCCGCTCTGCGGCAGTGGCAGTTATAGCCCGCACGCCGCCAACAAAACAACGAAATTCGGCGGGTTCGCGGGCCGGGCCGCGGCTTTGAAGGATCGACGGTGCCGCCCGAGAGCCCGAGAACGGCAGATCGGACTGTGGTGAAAACACAACATTTATCTCAACGACAACGGATGGAGCGCGCTCGTGACTGAAGCCCAACCGATCACCGGATGCAGCCCGCAAGACATCGCACGGCATGTTTTCGTGTGCGGCGACCCGGCCCGGGTGACCCAGATCTCCGAGGGCTGGAGCGACGCCCGGCAGGTGTGCGACGTCCGGGAGTACCAGATCGTCACGGGACAGTTGGAGGGGCTGCCGGTCACCGCTGCATCGACCGGGATCGGGGCACCTGGAACCGCCGTCCTGATCGAGGAACTCGCAAAGCTCGGCGCGGACACCTTCCTGCGCATCGGAAACAGCGGCGGCTTGGCGAGTGGCCTCGAACTCGGCGATCTGGTGGTGACGACCGGGGCCGTGCGCGACGACGGCACCTCGCGAAGCTACGTGCTGCCGGAGTACCCGGCCGTTGCGGATCACGAGCTGGTGGCCGCTCTCCTGGCTGCCGCACGGAACGACGGGCTCCGAGTCCACGCGGGGATCACCTGGTCCCTCGATGCGTTCTATGCCCGCAACGCCCGCATCGACGAGAACGGCGAGATGGCTTCGATGAGCGTCGGGGGGTACTGGCCGAGCCACCTCGAGACCCGCATCCGCGACATGCAGGCCGCGAGGGTCCTCAACTGCGAGATGGAATCCGGGGTGTTGCTCACCCTGGCGGGCCTGTTCGGCCTGCGGGCGGGCTGCATCTGTGTCGTCTCGGACCGCACCCCCTGGCCGGGTCCCGCCAAGATCGACCTGGACCTGAACATGCAAGCCTGCATCGAAGTGGCGAAGAGCGCGATGATCGCAGTCGCGAGCAACGAGTAGCGCCGCCGGTCGTGTGCTAGCAGGCGGCTAGACCGCCGAAGCCTCGATCTTATCGGCGTCCAGGAACCAGGCTGATCGGTATCGGCATGAGGTTCCAGGTGAATACACCCCCCCCACCCTTACGCCTGTAGATCACCTCGCGGGCCAAGCGCGCGCCGTCCCACGCATAGCGACGCACCTCTCTGTGCTTGTCGCTCGCCACGTAGAGCTCTCCCGCACCGTCGCCATCGAGGTCGGCGATGATGGCGGCGTGCTCGAATCCACCCGACTTGCGGTCGATCGAAGTCACCTTCCAGCGCTTACCCGGAGCTCCGGGGCGCAACAGCCACAAACCGCTCTGGAAGGCAGCAGCGACGAGTTCCTGCTTGCCATCCCCGTCCACGTCACCCGCGACCAGGAAGCGGCACAGCCGGTCCCGCAGCTCCGCGATCACGACGCCCTGGGTGGGGTCGGTGCCCGCGTCGTAGCGCCGGATCTCGACGCCGTGCTCGAGCGTGTTCGTCTTGGGATGCATGCGGCCCTCGACCACCACGTAGAGCTCGTCCCTGCCGTCTCCGTCCACGTCGTGGACCAGGATCTCCTTGGCGTGCCGCTGGCCGAGGTCGGCGACCACGACGCGGCCCTCTCCCGTCTTCGGGACGTAGCGAACCACCTGGCCGGTCTGGACCGAGCCGTCGAGACGATTCGGTTCGCTCGGCGTGGCGTAGACCTCGAGATTGCCGTCGCCATTCAGGTCACCGATCTCGATCTCGTGAACGAAGGTGTCCGCCTCTTCGTCCATCTTCTGCACAGTGAATCCGCCGCTTGCATCCGCGTGCACGACGGCAACGACACCCTGATCGTGGGTGGCGACGGCCATCGAGGCCTGGCCATCGCCGTAGAGGTCCGCCACCTCGACGTCGCGCATGCGACTGAATTTGCCGCCGAAGTCCTGCTTCCAGACGGTCTCGGATTGGAGCTGGCCGTCGGGGCCCGGGCTCCAGAGCTTGAGCACGGCTTCCGTGCCGCCGGCAGTCAAGAGCTTGGTGCTGCCCGCGTGGTCGTAGGCCATCGCCTTGTGAAAGACGTTGCTCTCCGGATCGTCTGCGGTGGTCAGCTGCCAGCTACCGTCGTCCTGTTGTACGAGGAACTCGAGCCCCGCCGGCAGCGGCTGGGGCATCCCATCCTTCCCCGGCTTCTCGGCGAACTGCGCCAGGGCGAGGACGAGCGCCTGAGGATCCGAAGGGCCGGCGTCGCTTCCGCAGCCCAGCGTGCAGGCCGTGACGAGTAGCGAGATGCCAACCCCGAGAGCGATCGGGGAGCGATGCGGCTTCATGCCTGGAGACCTCCGTGGGCCGCTGGTTTAGCAGGCCGAGGGCAGCCGGGCACGACTTCTCCGGACCGGCAGGCAGCGCGTAGAGGCAGCCCTCGGGCAGGCGTGTTATCCCTCCCCGCGTGAGTCGCTCGGGTTTCCAGAAGGTGCGCGGAACACGCGATTTCTACCCCGAAGAGCACCGTCAACGGGAGTGGCTCTTCGGCCACTTCCGCAGCGTGGCATCCCGCTTTGCCTTCGAGCAGGTGGACGCCCCGATGCTCGAGCCCGCTGAGCTCTTCATCCGCAAGGCGGGTGAGGAGATCGTCGACCAGCTCTACCACTTCGAGCTGCACGATCGGCATCTGGCCCTGCGTCCGGAGTTCACCCCTTCGCTGGCCCGCATGGTCGAAGCGCGAGCGGGCTCCCTGCGGCTTCCGATTCGCTGGTTCAGCATCGCCCAGTGCTGGCGCTATGAACGCATGGCGCGCGGGCGCAAGCGCGAGCACTACCAGTGGAATATGGACATCTGGGGAGAGCCCGGGGTAACGGCCGAAGCCGAGCTGATCGCGGCCTGCTTCCACCTCTTCGACGCCGTCGGACTCGATCGCCAGAAACTGGTGATGCGGGTGAACAGCCGCTCGCTGGTCGAGGAAACCCTGCTGGCCGGGCCCCTTGCGAGCCGCCCCGAGGCCTTCGCACCGCTGTGCGTGATCATCGACAAGGTCGCCAAGATCGGCGCCGAGGCAGTGATCGAGCAACTGGTCGACCCCGCCGGCCTGGTGGCCCTCGACCGGCCGGCCGCCCAGGCAGTCATCGATATGCTCGCGGCGGGGGATCTCGACGATGCGGCAACGCTCGCGCCCAAGAACTCCCAGTCGGTCGCTGATCTGCGGCGGCTATTCGAACTCCTGGACGCCTACGGCGTCTCGGAGCAGGTCAACTTCGACGCCTCCGTGGTCCGAGGCCTCGCCTACTACACGGGGATCGTCTTCGAGGCCTTCGACAGCCAGGCAGAGCTTCGCTCGATCTGCGGTGGCGGGCGCTACGACCGGCTCCTCGAAAGCCTGGGCGGATCCGCGCTGCCGGCCGTCGGCTTCGGCATGGGGGACGTCGTCCTGATGGAACTGCTCGCCGACCAGGATCTCCTGTTGGAGCTTCCGGCCGGGATCGACGATGTCGTCTTCGCGTTCGGGGAGGACGAGCGTCCCGCAGCCGTCCGAGTGACCGAACGGCTGCGACGGGACGGACGAAGCGTCGAGTTGATCCTCGGCACACCGCGCCTGAAGCGGGTGATGGCGGACGCCGACAAGACCGGGGCCTCCCGGGTGTGGCTCATCGGACCCGAGGAGGCGGCGCGCGGCGTCGCAACGGTTCGCGATCTGGCCACAGGCGAGCAGCGAGAAGAAAAGCTCGCCGATTAGGCGCTTGCGCCGCAGAAAGCCGCGCATCGGCAGCGAGCAACTTCGCAGAATTCGCCGCTAAGCTAGTGCTCTGGTGGCGGATCCCGTGCGTATCCTGTCGTGGAACGTAAACGGCCTGCGAGCCGCCGCCAAGCGGGGCTTCACACGTTGGCTCTCCCGCTGCGGCGCGGACATCGTCGGCGTGCAGGAGGTGCGCGCCGAGCTTTCCGACCTGCCCCCGCGGCTCACCCCCGAGCGCATGGCAGGACGCTGGCACGCCCACTACTCGTCGGCCGAGCGGAGGGGCTACAGCGGCGTTGCCCTGTTCTCCCGCCGGCCGCCGGATGCCATCGAGACGTCCCTGGGCGCCCCGCGTTTCGATCGCGAGGGACGCCTCCAGATCGCCCGCTTCGGAAGAGTCGTCGTGGTGAACGGCTATTTCCCGAACGGCAACGGCTCGGCACGCGACAACAGCCGGGTCCCCTACAAGCTGGCCTTCTACCGTGCGCTTTTCGAAAAGCTCCAGCGACTGCGGCAACGCGGCTACCGGGTGCTCGTGATGGGGGACTTCAACACGGCCCATCGAGAGATCGACCTCGCCCGGCCGAAGGCCAACCAGAAGACGAGCGGCTTCCTGCCGATCGAGCGCAAGGAACTCGACCGCTGGATCCGTGCCGGGTGGATTGACAGCTTCCGTCGCTTCGAGCCCGGACCGGGCCACTACTCCTGGTGGAGCCAGCGCCAAGGCGTCCGGGAGCGCAACATCGGCTGGCGGATCGACTACGTGCTCGCTTCGCCTTCGGCCATGCGTTATGTCGATCGTGCGTTCATCCTGAAGCGCACGCAGGGCTCGGACCACTGCCCGGTCGGGGTGGATCTCGACCCGGCGGCGTTCGGCTAGGCCGCATCTCTCGGCCGGCGGCCCGCAGCGAAATGCGGGCTAGCATCGGAAGCCCATGCACGCGCGCGATGTCTACCAGGGCGGCAGCACCTCGTGGTCGTTCGAGTTCTTCCCGGCCAAGACAGAGAAGGGCGCCGAGTCGCTCTTCCGCACCGTGGGACGGCTCGAGACGCTGCGGCCCGCCTTCGTGTCGGTCACCTACGGTTCCGGCGGATCCACGCGTGACCTCACCCACGACCTCGTCGTTCGCATCAAGACCACCACTGGGCTGGAACCCATTCCGCACCTGACCTGCGTGCTGCACGAGGAAGCCGAGATCCGCGAGATCCTCGAGCGGTACGCGGAGGCCGGGGTCGGCAACATCATGGCGCTGGGAGGCGACCTGCCCGCGAACCGGGCGGACTACGACCGGGCCTCGGACAGCTTCCAGCACGCCTCCGACCTCGTGCGCTGCATCCGGCGCTTCAACGACAGCGGCGGGCACAGCAATCCGGACGGCTTCGGGATCGGCGTCGCGGGTTTTCCGGAAGGCCATCCCGCCACACCGAACCGCCTCGACGAGATGGATTACCTGAAGGCGAAGGTCGATGAAGGCGCCGACTACATCTGCACGCAGCTCTTCTTCGACAATCACGACTTCTACGACTTCTGCGAGCGTTGCCAGCTCGCCGGCATCCAGATCCCGATCGTCGCGGGCATCATGCCCATCACGACTGCATCGGGGATGAAGCGAATGGCCGAGCTCGCACTGGGGGCGCGCTTTCCCGCCTCACTCCAGAAGGCCGTGGC
>JAYGDB010000010.1:0-17775 GCA_046583095.1 Myxococcota bacterium
ATTCGAACGGACGACCTGCTCATTACGAGTGAGCTGCTCTACCACCTGAGCTACGTCGGCACGGGGCCCTGGATCGGGCGCGAGAATAGCTGCGGGGTTGCGGGTTCGCAGCAAGCGTGGCGTGCAGCCCTCGTTCAATCGGCCCCGCTCGGAGCGGGAATGCGATCATTGACCCCCAGGGCTGATTCCGCGTAGGATGTGTCGTTCTGACCGGCACGGGGGGCCGGCCCATGAGATCCAGGCCACAGGAGCCTCTCAGATGCCCGTGCTTCCGATCATCGACCTGCTGATCTTTCTCGGCTGGACGACCCTCGCCGCAGGTGGCCTGCTCAAGGCCATCTACATCGCAACGACTTATCGCCCGACCTTTCTCAGTCTGACGCCGGTCGATCTGCTTCTCGTTTCACTCGCGTTGCTCGGTCTCGCGCTCACTCTCGCCGCGCGGACCTGGGTGCGTCTGAATGAGCCGGCGCTCAGCGCCAGCCGGCAGGCTCTTGCGAACGCGAGAGCCTACTCACGAGCAACGTCGCAGGATCAGGTGGCAGAGGGGCAACCCGCGAATGCCGGGGCAAATGGGGAGAACGGCATCGCAACGCTGGGCCAGCGGCAAGGCGCGCGATAACGCAGCCCGCGGGATCGGATCAGAACTCGCGGATGGGGCGGCGAACCTGCAGCAGGCTCAGCGCCGACACGGCCAACTCGCGATAGAGGCGAGCGGCGAGCACGACGGCGTCTGCGGCTTTTCGGGGCAGCTTGCTCATGTCTGGGAAGTGGACGCGACCGGCCCTGGGGTGGCAGCCTTTATGCAGCCACACCCGCGGGATCCGGTACAGTCGGCCTCGTGCAGGCACCCGAAGTCGATCGGCTGATCTGGCTCGACGGCGAGTTCGTGCCTTGGCGCGATGCCACGGTCCACGTGCTCTCCCACAGCGTCCAGCGGGGCTCGCTCGTCTTCGACTATATGAGCGTTCACCAGACGTCCCGCGGGGCCTGCGTATTTCGGCTTGGCCCGCATGTCGAGCGATTCTTTCGCTCGTGCGAGTTGGTTGGGCTCAACCTGCGGCGCAGCGAAGAGGAGATCGCCGCCGCGATCCTGGCCACGGTGCGGCGAAACCCCGGCGCCAAGGCGGTAAAGGCAAGTGCCTACCTGCCTTCGTGCGAGGTCGACGTGGTTGCCCAGGACGATCACGTCGCGGTGGCGCTCGCCGCCTACGATCCCTACGCGGATCTCATCCAGAACAAGCCCGGCTCCCCGCTGCCGCAGGTGCGCGAGGTGCGGCTCTGGATCGAGAAGCAGCGCAGGAACCGGCGCGATGACATCATGCCGCCCCAGGCGAAGGTGTCGGCCAACTACGCTTCTCCGATGATCGCCAAGGCGAAGGCCCGGGCTGCGGGCTACGACGAGATCGTGTTGATCGATGAAGAAGGCAACGTCGCGGAGGGTCCCACCACGAACCTGTTTCTCGTGGATGACGAGGGCACCCTGGTTACGCCGCCTCCCGCCCACGTGCTGCTCGGGGTGACTCGCGCGTCGATCCTCGAACTCGCGAAGGCCGACGGCATTGCCGCGGTCGAGAGGAGCGTCACGCCGGACGAGTTGCAGAGCGCCGCCGAGGCGTTCCTCACCGGCACGACGGCCGGCGTCTGGCCCGTGATCTCGGTGGATGGCCAGAAGCTCGGCGACGGAGAGGTCGGCCCCGTTTCGCGCCGGCTGCAGGGCCGCTTCCGCAAGGTGACATCGGGCGAGGATCCCGACTTCGCGCACTGGCTTGTCCCGGTCGAGGAGGGTTGACGATGTCCCGCGTCCTCTCCGGCACCCAGCCCACCCACGAGTACCTGCACCTCGGCAACTACTTCGGTGCGTTGCGCCAGTACGTAACGCTCCAGGCGAAGTACGACGAGGCGCTCTACTTCATCGCCGACTACCACTCGATGACGAGCCTGCGCGACCCGGCTGTGCGCGCCACGTACACGTTCAACGTCGCGCTCGACTACCTCGCCTCCGGGGTCGATGCCGAGCAGTCGCTGATCTTCCGGCAGAGCGACGTCCCCGAGGTGTGCGAACTCAGCTGGCTGCTCTCGACCGTGACGCCGATGGGCATGCTCGAGCGCGCGCACGCCTACAAGGACAAGATCGCGAAGGGCCAGTCCGCCGACCACGGTCTGTTCGCCTATCCGGTCTTGATGGCCGCCGACATCCTGATCTATGACTCGGACGCGGTACCGGTCGGCCAGGACCAGAAGCAGCACGTCGAGATGACTCGCGACATCGCGCAGCGCTTCAACCAGACCTACGAGGTCGAAGCGCTGAAGCTGCCCGAGCCGTACATCTCCGAAGCGGTCGCGGTGGTTCCCGGCACCGACGGCGGCAAGATGAGCAAGTCGACGGGCAATGTGATCGCGATGTTTGCCCGCGAGGAGCAGGTCAAGAAGGCGGTGATGGGGATCGTCACGGATTCGACGCCGGTCGAGGATCCGAAGGACTTCGGAGCGGTCGTCTTCCGGCTGTGGTCGCTGTTTGCCACGCCCGCCGAGCGCGAGGAGATGAAGGCGAAGGCCGCGAAGGGCGGGGTTGGCTACGGCGACGTGAAGAAGGACCTGCTGGCGCGCATGTTGGAGTACTTCGGCCCCATGCGAGAGCTTCGGGAGCACTACGCGAAGCGCCCCGACGACGTCGAAGACATCCTGGCGGCGAGCGCACGCCGGGCGCGGACGATTGCAGCCTCGGTGCTCTCTCGCTGCCGCGAGGCGGTCGGCTTCAAGCCCTGACCCCCCTCTGCCGAAACGTGAGTAGCCCCCCCCGGTTGGGAGCCACCCATGCACTTCCGCAGAATCCTCTTCCTCGTTCTCGTGATCGCGTCGTTCGGCTGCAACCGTGTCGAGCACCAGCCGGCTGCGGCTACCGACGCAGCGACGAACCCCGAGTTGCTCAGCGAGGCCGATAGCGCTCGCTTGATCCAGCAGGCCGCCGAGCAGGACGACCCCGCGGCGTGGTTCCGAGTGGCCGAGCTGTACCGGCAGGGTCACGGCGTGGATCCGGATCCCGTTCAGGCGGTGATCTGGTGGCGCAAGGCCGCAGACGTGGGATATGCGGACGCCGAGTACGCGCTGGCGGTTGCCCACGAGCAGGGCGTCGGCGTCGAGCAGGACGACAACGCTGCGCTACGCCTGTACCGGCGCGCCGCGGCGCGCGGACATGTGCAGAGCCAGCACCAACTGGCCGGCCTCTACCGCGAAGGGCGCGGCATCCGACAATCGTCTTCGAAGGCTGTGAGCTGGTACCGACAGGCCGCCGAGAGCGGGTACGCGCCTAGCCAGGCACAGCTCGGATACATGTACGCAACCGGAGACGGGGTTTCGGCCAAGTACCAGGAAGCTGCGAAGTGGTCGCAGCGGGCCGCCGACCAGGGCGACCCGGACGGATGCAACAATCTCGCGGTCTTGTACCTCAAGGGCTTCGGGGTCGCCCAGGACTTCCAGCAGGCCTTGGCGTGGTATCAGCGAGCGGCCGACGCAGGCCACGCGTCAGCACAGAACATGCTCGGCAATCTCTTCTACGCGGGGCAGGGCGTATCCAAGGATCTCGTCCTGGCGGAGGCCTGGTGGCGCAAGGCCGCCGACCAGGAGTACGCGGCCGCCCAGTACAACTTGGGCGGCATGTACAGCCGAGATCTCTCGGCGACCCTCAGCCGCGACGAGGCGCTCGGCTGGCTCGCTCGAGCCGCCGCCCAGGGACACGAGAGTGCGGGGAAGGAACACGGCGAACTCGAGTCCGCACCGGACGGCGTCGTTGCCAACCCCGCGGTTGCGCCGGCGGATGCCGAAGCGGGTGAGGCAGACCGACCGGTCTGACCCGTTCAGGCCCCGAGGACGATCTCGGCGACTTCGCGGAGCTTCGTGGCGTCATTGCCCGCCACGAGCAGGTGCGTGACGGGCGTCTCCTCCCAGGCCTGCAGCCGTTCGCGGATTCGCTCGCGCGGCCCGACCAGCGAGATCTCGTCCACGAAGGAGTCCGGCACCGCTTCCATCGCGGCCGCCCGATCGCCCTGCATGAAGAGTTCCTGGATCTTCTCGGCCTCCGCCTCGAAACCCATGCGCCCCATCAGCTCCTTGTGGAAGTTGCGCTTCTTGCTCCCCATGCCGCCGATGTAGAAGCTGAGGCCCATCTTGGCGCCCTTGAGCGATGTTTCGATGTCGTCGGTGACGCTGATGCCCGCTCCGCAGAGGATCTCGAAGCCCGGCTTCGCGTTCACCAGCGAATCCGAGTAGACCTCCTGGCGGAAGGGCGAGTAGTAGAGAGGCAACCAGCCGTCGCAGATCTCGGCCGCGAGGGCGACGTTCTTCGGGCCTTCGGCGCCGAGCAGGATCGGCACGTCCGGGCGTAGCGGGTGGGTGATGGAGCGCAGCGGCTTGCCCATCCCCCAGGCGCCTTCTCCGCTGTAGGGCAGCGGGTAGTGCGCGCCGTCGTTCGTGACCGGCGCCTCGCGCCGCAGAATCTGCCGAATGATGTCGATGTACTCGCGGGTTCGCGCGAGCGGCTTCGAGAAGGGCTGTCCGTACCAGCCCTCGACCACCTGGGGGCCCGAGACGCCGAGCCCGAGGCTCACGCGTCCGCCCGACAGGTGATCCAGCGTGAGCGTGTGCATGGCGGTTGCGGCCGGAGTCCGTGCCGAGAGTTGAACGACCGCGGTACCCAGGCGGATGCGCTCGGTGTGGGCCGCGATCCAGGCGAGCGGCGTGAAGGCGTCGGAGCCCCAGGCCTCAGCGGTGAAGACGATGTCGTAGCCGAGCTTCTCGGCCTCCTGGACCGTCTCGACGAAACCCTTGTGGGGTTGTGCCTGCCAGTATCCGAGCTGCAGTCCGAGCTTGAGTGCCATCTTCGATTCCTCCGAGGAAGCCTGCCGTGCTACTCCTGGATCGTATCAATCTCCCGCCCGAAACCTCCACCCCACCAGGAGACCCAAGTTGACGACTGCACTTCCCTGTATCGCGCTGCTCGGCCTGCTGATCTTCGTTCTCGGACTCGGGGTGTCGCTCGCCCGGGGCCGCGCCCAGACCGTGATCGGCTTCGATCCCTCGCCAACGGACGTGCTGCACAAGATGGTTCGCGCCCACGGCAACTCCAGCGAGTACGCCCCGATGCTGGCGATCCTGATGTTGGCCCTCGGGAGCTTGGAGCCGGCCCCGTGGCTCTCGTGGGTGATGGCTGCGGCGGTGGCATCCCGGTACCTGATCGCCGCCGGGCTGCTCGTCGGAAGCCTCGACAAGCCGAATCCGATGCGAGCGACCGGCGCGCTCGGCACCTACGTGACCGGGGTGCTCCTGTGTGTCGGGGTCTTCCTGTCGATCTAGCGACCTGCCTCAGGGCTCGAGCAAGGTCTGGCGCAGGCGTTCGCCCGCCACGATCGCGAGGGCGGCTTGCAGGTTGTAGGACTGGATGAAGCCGGTCATCGGGATGCGGATCGTGACGTCGCAACGCTCGAGCAGCGACGAGGCGACTCCGCGTGCTTCTCCGCCCACCAGGAAGACGACGGGGCCCGCGAGATCCACCTCCCAGGGTGACTGCTTGCCCTGGTCTTCGATGCCGATCAGCCGGTAGCCCGCCTCCCGCGCCAACTCGAGCACCGGGTTGGCGCGGGCCCAGAGCACCGGAAACAACCGATCCGCGCGCATCGAGGCCCGCACGGCCTGTCGACGTCCTTCGCGATCGAAGCTCGCATCGAGGACGATCCCGGCCGCACCCGACACCTCCGCGGTGCGGATCGCGAAGCCGGCGTTGCCCGGGTAGGCGACTCCGGTCAGGAGCCACAGGGCGCCCCCGGTTGCCAGCACCTCCTCGAGTGTCGCGTCCGGGTCGGGGCCGACGAGCGCCAGCAACTCGGGCTGCTCGCCCGCCGCCGACATTCGCTTCATCTCGCGCTGGCCGGCCTTGCGGATGGGAACTTCCGCCGCCTTGCAGCGTGCGAGCACCTCGCGGGCCGCGGGGGAGAGTCCACCCTCGCGCACCATCAGCAGACGGATCGACTCGCCGGCCTCGAGGGCCGCGGCGACGCCCGCGGCGCCCGGGTGCTGGCTCCGGGTCGCCTTCATCGCGGGCTCCAGACGAGGTACTCGTTGAGCTCTCCACTCTTGCCGTCGTTGCGGAAGCGATCCACGAGTTCGAGGCCGATTGCCGAGACGCTGTCTGCGAACTCGTCGATCTCGTCGTCGCCCGCGAAGTGGCAGTAACGGCTGACGCCCGGGGAGTTTCCCCAGCGAAGCAGGTGGTCTCCGGGATCGAGTTGGGCGGGGTCGACGAGGTCGCCCCAGTCGAGCAGTCGTCCTTCGATCCGCGGGTCCGCGCCGAACCGCCAGCAGGTGACGGCGAGTCTCCCGCCGCGAGTCAGGCGCGAAGCGAGTTCCCGGATCAGTTGCAGGCGCGTCTCGAAGCCCGGCAGGTGGTGGATCAGGCCGAAGACCGCCACCAGGTCGAACGGCCCGGCGGGAATCGCTTCGGGCGACTCGACCAGGTCCAGCACTTCGAAGTGCACGCCGGGTGCGGGGCTGGCCTCTCGCGCGTCGTCGATCAGCGCAGCGCTGGAGTCGATCCCCAGGTAGTCGAGGTCGTCCTCACTCCGCTCGCGCAGGAAGCGCGCCAGGCGTCCGTTACCGCAGCCCGCGTCGAGCACCGCGAGAGGGCCGGCTGCGAGGCCATCGACGACGCGCGCCCAGCCGGGCCAGGCGTGGTTCCGGGTGGCCGAGAACGAGGCCGCCTCTCGCGTGTAGAAGTCGCGGTTCAACGCGAGCAGGCGCTTGCGGGTTGCTTCGTCCATCGCCGGGTATTGTACGCTGCGCTCCAGCGTGACAGCCCGCCCCGCGAGCCCTCCCGATTTCGACCCGCTGCCTCATCGCGAGGCGCTGGTGGGGATCGTCCGCGCCGTCGCCGAGCGGATCGCCGCCGGCGACCTGGATACGGGTGCCTTCGACCGGATCCTGCGGCGTCACCCGCGTGCCGGACGCGGCTTCTTCTCGCGCTCCGACATCATCGCGGGCTACCGCGCGTTCTTCAGTGGCGGCAGCGGCGAGGAGAGCCTCGGGGTGAGCGAGGAGGCGTTTCTCGCGAGGGTGCAGCGCCGCCCGGTTCGTACCCAGAGCGGGGTCACGCCTCTCACGCTGCTCACGAAGCCCTTCCCCTGCCCGGGGAAGTGCGTCTTCTGCCCCAACGACGTCCGGATGCCGAAGAGCTACCTCGCCGCCGAACCGGGCGCCCAGCGCGCTGCGACGAACCACTTCGATCCGTACCTGCAGACCTGGAATCGGCTCGCCGCCTACCGGGCCATCGGGCATCCCACCGACAAGGTCGAGGTCATCGTGCTCGGCGGCACCTGGTCGTTCTACCCCGAGGCCTACCAGGTGTGGTTCGCGACCCGCTGCTTCGAGGCCCTCAACGACTTCGGAGCCGGCATCGATGCCCGCAATCGGGTCGAGCCGAGCGCGCCCAGCTTCGAGGAGTTGCCGGCTCAGATCGATGGACGCGAGCACGCGACGAACCCGTACAACCGCATCGTGCAGGCCTTCCTGCAGCAGCAACTCGACGGTGAACTCGTACCCCCGAGCGAGCGGGCGGGCTGGGATCGGCTCGAGGCGGCCCAGGCTGCCAACGAGTCGGCCGGCTGCCGCAGCGTGGGCTTCGTGGTGGAGACGCGTCCGGATCACGTGACCGAAGAGGAAGTGCTCCGGATCCGCCGCCTGGGTGCCACCAAGGTGCAGATCGGAATCCAGAGCCTCGACGACGCCGTGCTGGCTGCGAATCAACGCGGCCACGACGTCGAGGCGACTCGACAGGCGATCCGGCGGCTGCGCCGCGCGGGCTTCAAGATCCACGCCCACTGGATGCCGAACCTGCTCGCTGCCACGCCCGAGAGCGACGTGGCGGATTTCGCGCGGCTCTTCGCAGACCCGGCGATCCGTCCCGACGAGCTCAAGATCTATCCCTGCAGCCTGGTCGAGAGCGCCGAGCTGATGCACTACCACGCGCGGGGCGAGTGGCGCCCCTACGAGCATGCTGAGCTCCTCGACGTGCTCGCGAGCGTGCTCGCGAGCGTGCCGAGCTACTGCCGTGTCACGCGGGTGATTCGCGACATCTCGTCGGACGACATCGTCACGGGCAACCAGCTGACGAACTTCCGGCAGCTGGCCGAGCAGGAGGTTGCGAATCGGGGCGGCGTCTGCCGGGACATTCGCTCGCGGGAAATCCGCGGCGACGATTTCGATGCAGAAACGCTCTCCCTGCGCGCGACGGTCTACGACGCGGAGGTATCGGAAGAGCACTTCCTCGAGTTCGTCACGCCCGAGGACCGGATCGTCGGCTTCCTGCGCTTGTCACTCCCGCGCGAGAAGAGCTTCGTCGTCGAACTCGGAGAGAGCGCGGTAATCCGCGAGGTGCACGTCTATGGCGCGTCCCTCGGCTTCGGAGACCGCGCGAACAACAAGGCCCAGCACCGGGGGCTCGGCGGGCGTCTGGTCGAGGAGGCGGCGCGCTGCGCGCGGGCGGCGGGCTACGACCGTCTCGCCGTGATCTCCGCGATCGGAACCCGCGATTGGTACCGTAAGCTCGGTTTCGAGTCCGCCGGCTTGTACCAGGTGCGCCGCCAGGCGCCGTGACCCGGGGCGCGCGGCGTCAGGTCGCGTGGAACTCCAGCGCGTCGCCGCTCGCAGACACGTCGGCGCTGATCTTCGCGCCCTCCGCGAACTCGCCCTCGAGGATCCGGATCGCGAGCGGGTCCTGCAGCAGCCGCTGGATGACGCGCTTGAGGGGGCGGGCTCCGTACTGGGGGTCGAAGCCCCGCTCTCCCAGGAGCGTCTTGGCGGCCTCCGTCAGCTCGAGAGTCAGGCGACGCTCGCCGAGCAGCTTCTGCACCCGGGCGAGCTGGATGTTCGCGATCCGGTGGATCTGCTGCTGGTCGAGCTGGTGGAAGAGGACCACGTCGTCGACGCGGTTCAGGAACTCGGGCCGGAAGTGCCCGCGCAGCGCCTGCATGACCCGACTTTCGATCTCGGCTTCGTCGTCCTGTCCCAGCTCGACGATGTGCCGACTGCCGATGTTCGAGGTCATGATCAGCACGGCGTTGCGGAAGTCCACGGTGCGACCCTGCCCGTCGGTGAGCCGGCCGTCATCGAGGATCTGGAGCAGCACGTTGAAGACGTCGGGGTGGGCCTTGTCGATCTCGTCGAACAGCACGACCGAGTAGGGGCGGCGCCTGACCGCCTCGGTGAGGGCGCCTCCCTGGTCGTAGCCCACGTAGCCGGGAGGGGCGCCGATCAGGCGCGAGACCGAGTGCTTCTCCATGTACTCGCTCATGTCGATGCGTACCATGGCGTGCTCGTCGTCGAACAGAAACTCGGCGAGGGCCCGGGCGGTCTCCGTCTTTCCAACACCCGTGGGCCCCAGAAAGATGAACGAGCCGATCGGACGCTCGGAATCCTGGAGGCCCGCGCGGGCACGGCGCACCGCGTTCGAGACGGCCACCAGCGCCTCGCCCTGGCCGACCACCCTTTCCGCCAGGCGATCCTGCATGTGGACGAGCTTCTGCTGCTCGCTCTCGAGCATCTTCGAGACGGGCACGCCCGTCCACTTCGCGACGATCTCGGCGATCTCGTCGCGGGTGACTTCCTCGGAGAGCACGGAGCCCTGCTCGTGCAGCACGCGCAGTTCGTCCTGCTGCTGCTCGATCCGGGCATCGATGTCGACGATGTCGCGGTAGCGGATTTCCGACGCGCGCTCGTAGTTGCCCTGGCGGGTGGTGCGATCGAGCTCGGCCTCGAACTCCTCCTTGCGCTCCTTGCTCTCGCGCAGGTCGGCGATCAGCCCCTTCTCGTTGCTCCAGCGCGCTTCGAGCGCGTCGTGCTCGCTGCGCAGATCGGCGATCTCGCGCTCCACGCTCTCGAGCCGCGCCAGGCTCGCCGGGTCGTCCTCCTTCTTGAGCGCCTCCCGCTCGATCTCGAGCTGGGCCGAGCGACGCTCGAGTTGGTCGAGATCCTCGGGCTTGGAATCGATCTGCACACGCACCCGGCTCGCGGCCTCGTCCATCAGGTCGATGGCCTTGTCGGGCAGGAAGCGGTCGCTGATGTAGCGGTTCGAGAGCGTTGTTGCGGCGACCAGGGCGGCGTCGTGGATGCGTACGCCGTGGTGGATCTCGTAGCGTTCCTTGAGTCCGCGCAGGATCGAGATCGTGTCCTCGACACTGGGCTCGCCCACGAAGACGGGCTGGAAGCGGCGCTCGAGAGCTGCGTCCTTCTCGATGTGCTTGCGGTACTCGTCGAGGGTCGTCGCGCCGACGCAGTGCAGCTCGCCGCGGGCGAGCGCCGGCTTGAGCATGTTGGCGGCGTCGGCGGCGCCTTCCGCTGCGCCCGCACCGACGATGGTGTGAAGTTCGTCGATGAAGAGGACGATGCCCCCCTCGGCCTCGGCGACCTCCCGCAGCACCGCCTTCAGGCGATCCTCGAACTCGCCGCGATACTTCGCGCCCGCGATCAGCGCCCCGATGTCGAGGGCAATCAACTTGCGATCCTTGAGCGTGTCGGGAACGTCGCCTGCGACGATGCGCTGGGCGAGGCCCTCGGCGATGGCGGTCTTGCCCACGCCGGGCTCGCCGATCAGTACCGGGTTGTTCTTGGTGCGTCGCGAGAGTACCTGGACGATCCGGCGGATCTCCTCGTCCCGGCCAATCACCGGATCGAGTTTTCCCTTGCTCGCGATCTCGGTGAGGTCGCGTCCGAACTTGGAGAGTGCCTGGTACTTGGATTCGGGATCGGGGTCGGTCACGCGCGCGCCTCCTCGAACGGCGGCGAGGGCCTGGAGGATCGCTTCGGGGGTGGCTCCGGCCTCCTGAAGCGTGGCGGCCACTGGCTCGCCGGGGTTCTGCGCGAGTGCGATCAGCAGGTGCTCGGTGGAGACGTACTCGTCGTCGAGTTGATCGGCCTGGGCGAAGGCGGCGTCGAGAACTGCGCCGAGCGCCCGTGAGATCTGCGGCTGCACGCCGCCGGTGACCTTCGGGATCCGGGCCAGCTGTTGCTCCATTGCGTGCTGCAGAGGCTCGATCGGGACCCCGAGCTTCTGCAGTACGGGGATGGTGCTGCCTTTCGGCTGCGCGAGCAGGGCGCGCAAGAGGTGTGCGGGCTCGATGCTGGAGTGATCGCGTGAGCTGGCCTGGTTCTGGGCCTCGCTGACACCTTCCTGGCTGCTGATCGTGAGTTTGTCGAATTTCATGGCCGCGAACCGTACGCACGAGCCGGCTCGGGGCAACCGCGACGAGCGAAACTCCGTGAATCCGGCCCGCGGGGGCTAGGCTGCGGCGTTCGGCAGGCTGCCGGCGGTCGCCGAGCCTGTGGCCGTCGAATTCGAGGATCACGACCCCGATTCGGCGCCTCAGCCCAGCGGAATCGTCACGTGGTACCGGTCGCTGCCGCGCTGAACCACGAGGACGGCGCGCAGGCGCCCCCTCAGGTCCACGATGGCACGCCGTAGATCGTCGCTTGCGTTCAGACGTCGTCCATTGACCGCCATCAACCGATCTCCCGCCCGAAATCCCATCTTCGCGGCGGGGCTTCCATGGCGGACGCCGGAGATGCGAAAGCCCTCGGTCTCAGTCCGCGCGGCAAGGGCCAGGCCCAGCATGCTGTGAGCCAGAAGCCGAACCTGTTGGGCCGGGATCTCCTCGGCGCGCACGGTAACCGTAGTTCGCTTGCCGTCTCTCCAGAACTCGATCGCGAGATCCTGCCCGACGAGCACCTTCTCGAGGTAGTCGAGCACCTGATTTGCTCCGCCGATTGCGCGGCCATCGAGTTGCAGGATCACGTCGCCTCGCGAAAGTCCGGCGCGGAGTGCCGGACTGTCCGGAGTTACCTCGTTGACCAGTACGCCTCGGATGCCGACTGGCACGCCCATGACTTCGTGGAGCGCGGGCTGGAGAACCTGAAACTTGAGCCCGAGCCAGATGGGCGTCACCTCGCCGTGTGCGATCAACTCGGATACGACCCGCTTCGCGATGTCGATGGGAATCGCGAAGCCGATTCCCTGGGCGCCGCCGTAGATCGCGGAGTTGATTCCGATCAGCGATCCCTCTGCGTTGAGCAGCGGGCCGCCGGAATTCCCGGGGTTGATGGATGCATCCGTCTGGATGAATCCGTGGAAGGACTGGCTCTGGGTGTGAAAGGACCGGTCGAGCGCAGAGACCACCCCCGTGGTGACCGTGTTCGAGAACCCGAATGGGTTGCCGATCGCAATCACCGGCTCGCCGACGAGCAGGTCGTCCGAGTGCCCGGGCGTGATCCACGGGAGACTCTCCTCCGTTTCGATCTGCAGGACGGCGAGGTCGTTGTTGGGGTCGGCGCCCACGACGCTCGCCGCGAAACTGCGCCCGTCGGCGAGCTTCACGCGGATCTGCGAGGCCCGGGCCGTTACGTGCTCGTTCGTCAACACGTGACCTTGTGGATCGATGATGATGCCCGAACCGAGTTCGACGTCCGAGGGCTGCCGCCGACCGAAGTCCTGCCGGAAGCGCTGGAAGACCGACTCGTTCCCCGCAGTTCGGAACGGGTTCTTCATGGCGCGCGAACTCGTGATGGTGACGACCGCGGGGCCGACTTTCTGAACGGCGGCGACGGTGGCGGTGTGCCTCAGGAAGGGATCGCTCGCGAACGCGGGAAGCGCGACGAGCAGCGCGAAGACGTGGGCAGAGAAGAGACGCATGCTGGGTTGGACACCGACCCCGTAGAAACGTCGCGATGGGCGTCTGACGGGTCTCAGGGGTAGCTTCACGAGCACCTCGCAAGTGTAGGGGAGGGAAGAGATTTTGAACGCCCGGGCGATGGCGGTACTGGGTCGGCTGCGGCGCTCCTTCGAGGATCGCTTCGAGCGGCGCCCGGAACTCGCTGCCCGCGCCCCCGGACGTCTGAATCTAATCGGTGAACACACCGACTATAACGACGGACTCGTCCTGCCGTGCGCAATCGATCGCGAGACCCTGGTGGTTGCGGCGCGTCGGACTGACGGCGTCGTGCGGGTGTTCTCGGAGAACCGGGCCGAGGAATGCTCCTTCGAGGTGGGTCGCGTGGACCGCCCCTCGAACTCCGCAAACCACTGGAGCGACTATCTGAGGGGCGTGGTGTTCGTCCTCGCTGCGGCGGGTCACGAGACCCGGGGCTTGGATCTCGTCCTCTCGAGTAACGTCCCGGTCGGTGCCGGTCTCTCCAGTTCGGCTGCGTTGACGGTGTCCGTCGCGACGATCTTCTCACTTGCAGAAGGCTGGGACCTGCCCGCTCGCGAGCGTGCCGAGATCGCCCACCGGGCCGAGAGCGAGTATCTGGGCATCGGCTCGGGGATCCTGGATCAGTTCGCGAGCGCGCTCGGCGAGCGAGACCGTGCTCTCGTGATCGACTGTCGGTCCCGAGACGTGCGGCCGATTGCCCTGCCGGTCGGGGCCACCCGCCTGCTCGTCAGCGACTCGGGGGTCCGACATTCTCACGTCGAAGCCAATTCGGGCTATCGGATGCGGGTGAGCGAGTGCCGGGAAGCTCTCGAGATTGGCGGTGCCGACAGCCTGCGCGACTGGACGCCGGATGATCTTCCCCGACTCGAGTCGCTGCTCGAGCCGGCGCTGTTTCGACGAGTCCGGCACGTGATCAGCGAGAACGAGCGCGTCGTCGATTTCTGTGCCGCCATGGAGTCATCGGATCTCAGCGCGGCCGGCGCGATCATTCGCGCAGGACATCGCAGCTTGCGCGACGACTACGACGTCTCGATCCCGGAGCTGAACACTCTGTGCGAGCTTGCCGACGCCCAGCCCGGCGTGTATGGCTCACGCCTAACAGGTGCGGGCTTCGGTGGCTGCGCGCTGCACCTCGTCGATCCGGAGTCCGCAGACGAGGTGGCCGGTGCCGTGACCGATGGCTTCGAGCAGCGTTACGGGCGGCGGCCTCCGGTCCTCTCGATCGAGACCGCGGACGGTGCCGGCGAGATCGACCTCGGCGGCTGAAGCTCAGCGATCGAGTGCGGCGCGCAGCGCACGGGCCGCGGCAACCGGATCGTCGGCCAGCAGCAGGTCGCCGGTCACGGCCACCCCGGCCGCACCGGCCTCGAGCGCCTCCGTGCAGCGAGCGGCTGACACGCCCCCCTGGGCGAGCACGGGGAACCCGCTCTCACAGGCTTCTGCAAGCAGCCCGGGGCCCAGCGGCGGTCGCTCGGGCCGCTTGGAGAGGGGATCCCAGACCGGGGCCAGGTGGGCGTAGCTGGCTCCTGCGGCGTGGGCGCCGCGCACGTCCGCGGGAGAGTGGGCCGAGACCCCGATCCGACAGCCGTCCGGCAGCAGTGCGGCGGCCTCGGCCGGGGACACGGCGTCGAAACCCAGGTGCACGCCCTGGGCAGCAATCGCCAGGGCGACGTCGATGCGTCGATTGACGAGGATCTCGGCGCCTCGCGCAGCCGCCGCGATCTGCTTCGCCCACGAGAGCCAAGCGGCCCCCTCGAGCGCGCGGTCCCGTAGCTGCACCCAGTCGACCCCGGCTTCCACCACCGCCGTGACCGTCGGCGCGAGCGGGTGGCGATCGCAGCTGCGGTCGACGACGAGACACAGGATCCGGCGGGAACTCAGACGACGGCCCTGCGTTTCAGAAGACAGCCGTGCCCTCGAGTGGGCTCGACGCCGATGCGTAGAGCCGTCGCGCGATGCGTCCCGACTCGTATGCGAGCCGCCCCGACTCGACTGCGAGCTTCATCGCGCGCGCCATCTTCAGCGGGTCCTTCGCGCCGGCGATGCCGGTGTTCATGAGGACAGCCGTGGCGCCCAGCTCCATCGCGATCGACGCGTCACTCGCGGTTCCCACGCCGGCATCTACGATTACCGGACACTCGACGGTCTCGAGGATGATGCGCAAGTTGGCTGGATTCTGGATCCCGAGTCCCGAGCCGATCGGTGCTGCGAGGGGCATCACCGCCGCGCACCCGATCGCCTCGAGACGTTGGCACGCAACCGGGTCGTCGGTGATGTAGGGCAGCACGGTGAAGCCGTCCTCGACGAGGATCTTCGCGGCTTCGAGGGTGGCCGGCACGTCTGGAAACAGGGTGCGCTCGTCGCCGAACACTTCGAGCTTCACGAGATCCGTGTCGAGCAACTCGCGGCCGAGGTGCGCGGTCGTGACGGCGTCGTCGACAGTGAAGCTCCAGGCCGTGTTGGGTAGGAACTTCACCCGGTCGGGGGAAATGACGTCGAGTAGGCTCGGTCCCTTGCCGGGATCGCAATTCACGCGCCGCAGGGCGACGGTGATCATCTCGGCGCCGCTCGCCTCGAGGCACTCGCGATTCTGCTCGAACGAGTCGTACTTGCCAGTACCGATCACCAGCCGGGAGTCGAAGCGATGTTCGCCGAGCTGGTAGGCCGGGGGGTCTTGGGTCGACATTTCTTTCATCCTCCGCCGACGGCTTCGAGGATCTCGATCCGGTCGCCGTCTTCGATCGCGACATCCGTGTAGGTGCTGCGCGGGACTACCTCGCGGTTGAGGGCGAGCGCGACACGGCGGCCGGTCAGGTCGAGCTGCGCGAGCAGCTTGTCCAGCGTGCAACCCCGAGGCAAGTCCCGAGGCTCGCCGTTGACCTCGACCCGCAGGTTCGTCGTGGCGGCGGCGCTCTCCATCAGAAGGCAGCGTAGCGGAGCCTGACTCCATCCCTTCCGCCGATGTCCGATACGCTTGGGCGGGATGGGATTTCCGTGCCAGGCCACGATCGATCTACGAGCGCTGCGGGCCAACCTGGGCCTGGCGCGGGAGCTTGCAGGTCGCCGGGAGGTGATTGCTGTCGTCAAGGCCGACGGCTACGGGCACGGGGCGGTGACCGTCGCCAAGTGTCTGCTGGAGGCGGGCTGTACGCGGCTGGCCGTGCTCACGGTTCCCGAGGGAGCCGCCCTCCGCGAAGCCGGGGTCGGGGCGGGGGTGCTGGTGTTGGCCGGCGCCCGGAACGATGAGGAGGCGCGGGCGGCCGTCTCGCTTCGCCTGACGCCGGTCCTCCACGACCCAGAGGGGGCCTCGCGGCTCGAGTCGGCGGCCGCTGCAGCCGATGGGAGCCTGCCCGTGCACGTCGAGATCGATACCGGAATGCACCGCATGGGCGTGCCGAGCCAGGCCGCTGTCGCTTTCCTGAAGAGAGTGCACGGATCTGCCCAGCTGGAGCTGGAAGGGGTCTTTACCCACCTCGCCTGCGCGGACGAGCCGGATTTGCAGCCGAGCCTCGAGCAGATCGAGCGATTCCGAGCGGTGCTGCAGGAAGCGCGCGAGAACGGGATCGATCCAGCTCTGATTCATGCCGACAACTCGGCCGCGCTGATGTGTGGAAGCCCCCTGTGCGACGCGCTGCCGGAGGCGACCGCGGTTCGACCCGGACTGATGCTGTACGGGGTGCGTCCCGCGCCGCATCTGGAGGGGAAGCTGCAGCCGGTCATGACCCTGCGGGCAAGTGTCCTGGCGGTTCACGACGTGGAGGCGGGCCGTGGAGTGGGGTACGGCGCCAGCTGGTGCGCACCGGCCTCTGGAACTCGGGTTGCGACCCTGTCTGTCGGTTATGCGGACGGGGTTCCCTGGACGACTGCGAATCGCGGGCACGTCTGGCTTGGCGGTGCTCGACGCCCGATCGTGGGACGGGTATCGATGGATTCGGTTGCGGTCGATCTAGGCGACGACTCTCGGGTTTCAGTGGGCGACGAGGCGGTGTTCTTCGGCGCGCTGGACGACGCCCCCGAAACGCCGTCTCTGATGTCGGTCGAGGCCGCCGCGCAGGACGCGGGCACATTGCACTACGAGTTGCTTGTGCGCGTCGGTGCGCGCGTTCCCCGGGTGGTCGTCGACCGAGCCTCCCGGTTGGGGTACAAATCCGGACGCGCCCTCCCCAGACACATAGCCCCAACCGATTGACGCACCTGCAGGCCCTGCGAGCGAGGAGCCCGGTTCGATGACCCCCCGAGACACGACGCGCCCCGTTGTGCGGGCTCTCCTCTCCGTCTACGACAAGTCGGGGCTCGTCGAGTTCGGGCGCGGTCTCGCGGAGCTCGGTGTCGAGCTCGTCGCCTCGGGCGGAACCGCAGCGGCCCTCAGCGATGCCGGCCTCTCGGTTACCCAGGTCGATGCGCTGACGGGCAGCCCCGAGATGCTCGGCGGTCGCGTCAAGACGCTGCACCCGAAGGTGCACGGGGGCATCCTCGCCCGCCGCGATCTCGATCAGGATCGCGCGGATCTCGAAGCCCACTCGATCGCGACGATCGACCTCGTGATCTGCAATCTGTATCCGTTCGAGGACACGCTCGCGACACCGGGAGCCACGGTTCAGGACATCATCGAGAAAATCGACATCGGCGGTCCGTCGATGCTGCGCTCCGCCGCGAAGAACCACGCCGATGTGGGTGTCGTCGTCTCGCCCGCCGAATACCCGGTCGTGCTCGAGGAGCTGAGGGAGAACGGAGGCCTCAGCGACGACACCCGTCGTCGGCTCGCTCTCGAGGCCTTCCGCCGGACGGCCGCCTACGACGCAGCCATCCAGGCCTGGCTCGCAGACCAGGTGGGAGAGACGAGCAAAGACGGGCACACGCCGTTCCCGGCGACGCTGCTCACGGGACTGCCGCGGAAGGCCACGCTCCGCTACGGCGAGAATCCCCACCAGCAGGCCGCCCTCTACGGTTCGTTTCTGGACACGATCGCCGAGCAGCTCCACGGCAAGCAGCTCTCCTTCAACAACCTCGTGGACGTGCAGGCGGC
>JAYGDB010000022.1:0-22282 GCA_046583095.1 Myxococcota bacterium
TCCCGCTGACCGATCACGGGCTCCTGTACGGGGACGGCATCTTCGAGGGCATCCGGATCTACGACCGCCAGGTCTTCCGGCTGGACGACCACCTGGCGCGCTTCGCCGCGGGGACCCGCGCGATCGGGCTCGAGCTTCCGCTCGATCTCGACGGCGTCGCGAAGATCGTGCTCGAGACCGCCCGGGCCTTCGGGGAGGACGAGGCCTACCTGCGCTTGGTGGTGACGCGCGGCGAGGGCGGGCTCGGAGTCGACCCGACCACCTGCCACAACCCGCAGCTCTTCTGCATCGCCGCGAAGATCGACATTTTCTCACCCGAGCGCGTGCAGGCGGGAATCGACCTGGTGACCGTGAGCGTGAGACGGCCGGCCCTCGACGCGCTGGATCCCCGCGTGAAGAGCCTCAACTACCTGAACAGTGTGCTCGCGAAGCGCGAGGCCAAGCTCCGCGGGGCGGACGAGGGCTTGATCCTCAACGCGGCCGGGAAGGTCGCCGAAGCGAGCGTTGCGAATGTTTTCATCGTTCGGGGCGGCGCGCTGGCTTCACCGCCTCCGAACGACGGCTCCCTCGCCGGCATCACGAGAGACAGCGTGATGCAGATTGGCGTCTCGCTCGGGATCGAAGCCCGGGAAGAGAGCCTCTCGCGGGGTGATCTCCTGGAGGCCGACGAGGTCTTCCTGACCGGCAGCGGCGCCCGGATCGTTCCGGTTGCGAGCCTGGACGATCAGCCCATCGGCCGGCTCGACGTCGTCCCGGGTAGGCGACCGATCACTCGCCAGATCCTCGACGCGTTCCCGGCCTTCACACGCCGAAACGGAACGCCCTTCTAGGGTATTCGCCGCTATTCTCCGGACCATGCGGTGGTCCAAGGCGTTCATCCCCACTCTTCGTGACGACCCGACGGACGCCGAAGCAGTAAGCCACAAGTTGCTGCTGCGTGCGGGATTCGCACGGCAGCTGATGTCGGGTGTGTACTCCCTGCTGCCTCTCGGCCAGCGCGTTCGGCTGAAGATCATCGAGATCATCCGGCGCGAGATGAACGAGATCGGGGGCCAGGAGTTCGAGCTCCCCGTCATGCACCCCAGTGAGATCTGGAAGAAGTCCGGACGTTGGGACGCGATCGGCCCGGAGATGTTTCGGCTGCAGGACCGCCGTGGCGGAGACATCGCCCTCGGGATGACTCACGAAGAGATCTTCGCCGATGTGGCATCAGAGCTGCGTTCCTACAAGCAGCTGCCCCAGATCTTCTACCAGTTCCAATTGAAGTTCCGCGACGAGCCGAGACCCAAGAGCGGCTTGCTCCGGGTGCGAGAGTTCACGATGAAGGACTCCTACTCCCTCGACCTCGACGAGGCCGGTCTCGATACCGCCTTCGATCGGCACTTCGAGGCGTACCGGAAGATCTTCAAGCGGATCGGCTTCGACGCCATCGCGGTCGAAGCGTCGTCGGGCATGATGGGCGGCAACCAATCGATCGAGTTCATGCTCAGAAGCGACGCCGGCGAAGACTGGATCGCATCCTGCGAGGCGTGCGGCTATGCGGGCAACGTCGAGAAGGCCACGTCGAAGCTCCCGCCAGTGGAAGACGAGCCGGGCCCCGATTCGCCCGAGAAGTTTGCGACCCCGGATGTGCGCAGCATCCAGGATCTCGAGAACTTCGCAGGCGGTGCTCCCGGCATCTGCCAGATCAAGACGCTCGTCTACCGAGTCGATGGCCAGAACATCCTGCTGCTCTTGCGGGGGTGCGACAGCCTCTCCGAACAGAAGCTACTCGATAGTGTCGACGCCGAGGAGATCCGGCCCGCCAGCGGCGACGAGATCCAGGCCGCCCTGGGCGCATCGGCGGGAAGTCTGGGTGCCGTCGGCGTCTCCCACTACGTGATTGCCGACGAGGCGCTCCGCGGCCGACGCAGCATGACGACCGGCGCCAACGAGGACGACTTCCACTTGCGCGGGGTCGATATCGAACGAGACATCGACGTGAAAGCCTGGCTCGACCTGCGTGAGGTCGAGGACGGCGAGCCCTGCCCGATGTGCGAGAAGCCGCTGGCGATCTACAAGACCATCGAGGTTGGCCACATCTTCAAGCTCGGCACGAAGTACAGCGAGGCGATGGATGCGAAGGTGCTCGACGAGAACGGCGTCGCGCGAGCGATCGTCATGGGCTCGTACGGAATCGGTGTCGAGAGGAGCCTGGCCGCGATCGTCGAGGCGCACCACGACGAAGCCGGGATCGTTTGGCCGTTGGACGTCGCACCGTTCGAAGTAGTGATCACCGTGGTCAAGCCCAAGGACATCGCCTGTAGCGAAGCAGGGGATCGCCTCTACGATGCGCTGATCGCCGGCGGGATCGACGTGCTGCTCGACGACCGGGACGAGCGGCCGGGCGTCAAGTTCAAGGACGCGGATCTGGTGGGGATCCCCTACCGATTGACCGTCGGACCGAAGGGAATCGCGGACGGAGTTGTCGAGCTGCGCACGCGCCGTACCGGCGAGACGCGCGATCTTCCGATCGATCGGGCAGCGGAGACCACGATCGATACCATTCTGGACGAACGTCGCTAGTCGCCTATAGAATAGGTCCGCCCCAACACCCGGAGACCAAGGAGACCTTCCATGGATATCATCACGACCCTAGCGGGCTGGGAATTCCTGATCCGCTGGCTTCACTTTCTCGCTGGCGTCGCGTGGATCGGAATGCTCTGGTACTTCAACTTCGTTCAGACCCCGTTCTTTGGCTCGGAGCTCGGGGGTGGCGTAAAGGGCGCGATGACCCGCGGCCTCGTCCCGAATGCGCTCTGGTGGTTCCGCTGGGGCGCCATGTTCACATTCCTCTCGGGGGTCACACTCGTCCTCTTCAAGTTCCACTCCGGCGGCGCTGCAATGCTGGGCGAATCGTACATGGACACGATTCTCACCGGCGCCCTGATGGGGACCTTCATGTGGGCGAACGTGTGGTTCGTGATCTGGCCGGCCCAGAAGGTCGTGATCGCATCGGCCGAGCAGATCGCGGGCGGCGGCGAGGCGATTCCCGAGGCGGCGGCCCGCGGCGCGCGTGCGGGAACCGCTTCGCGCATCAATACGCTCTTCTCGATTCCGATGCTCTTCTTCATGGGCGCGGCGAGCCACCTGGATAGTCTGCTCGCGAACGCCAACTCGGCCACCTACTGGGTGATCGCGCTGATCATCATTGTCGGCGTCGAGATCCACGCGCTGATCGGCCCCGGGCTTGCGACCCAGAAGCCGCTCACCTCGGTCTCCGGCACGATCCAGGCCGGGTTCGCGCTGACATTGCTGCTCTACATCGTGGGCGTCAGCGTGTAGCGGCGACTCAGTTCGTTCGCTTCTCGAGAACGGCCGCGGCCTTGCTGCGGTCGTTCTACGTTTCAGCCCTCGTTCGCGAGGAAGGCCGCGAGGGCGGGAATCTTACTCTCCAGGAAGGGCATAGCGAGCATCGCCGCCGTTGTGCGCCTGGGTGTATAGCCCGGCGGATACTCTGCGCGCATGATGCGCGCCTCGAGTAACTCCACGGATGCACCCGCCACGGCCGGACCCAGCGCGCCGTCGAGTGTGGGATCCGGGTTGTGGCAGGCGGTGCAGCTGCCATGGTAGGTGGCGCGACCCTCGGCGACGAGTTTCCCGGGCTCCGGTACCGAAGGCGTGCTCGGCGCGCCTGCTTCCGAACAGGCGACCATGACCCACGCGAGCGCAACGGCGAGCATCGTGGCCGGAACTCTGGAACTCATGCGAGCAGGTTACAGCAGCCGCGATATCGTCTCACGGGATGAGCGGCAGGTTTTCCGATCCGACCTCGCGTCGTCTGGCGACAGCCGCCAATCTGCTCACGCTGTCTCGTGCCGCCGCCGTTCCGTTTCTGGCGCTCTCGATCCTGCACGGAGCCGAGCGCGTTGCGCTCGGGCTCTTCCTTTGGGCAGTCACCACGGACTTCGTGGACGGAAGCCTGGCCCGGCGCTCTGGGCGGGCGTCGAGCCTCGGCGGGCTCCTCGATCATGGCACCGACGCGCTCTTCTGTAGCGTCGGCCTCGGTGCGCTCGCCTGGCTGGGAGTCGTCCCCGTTGTGCTTCCCTTGCTGGTGGCGGCCGCCTTCCTCCAGTACATGCTCGACTCGCGCAGCATCGCCGGCCAGCCGCTCCGCGCGAGCTTTCTCGGCCGTTGGAACGGGATCTTCTACTTCGTGATGCTGGGCATACCGATCGTACGAGACGCACTGGGGATCGGCTGGCCCGGTCCCGGCCTGGTGATCGCGATCGGGTGGGCCCTCGTCGTGTCGACGGTCGCCTCGATGGCGGACCGCGCCTGGGCGCTGGCTACCCGCTGACGGTTTCTTCGCTCGATCCGAACAGCTCGCGATTGGCTCTCCGCAGGAAGATCAGGCCGATCGCCGCGTTGAAGAAGATGAAGAAGTTGTGCTGCACGAAGCCAAAGGCCGCCATCTGGCCTTCTCGACCCGGGAAGAGTGCGACCCACAACGTGATCGCCACCGTGCGCATCGGTCCGGGCGTCGCCGCTCCGAAGAAGATTACCGGCAGGTAGCCGAGCATCGCGCCGAAGCCCACCTCCACGCCGAAGAGCCGCAGGGCGAGCGTGTAGACCACGACCGCGGAGAGCAGCGCGGGTGAGCGAAGCACGACCACGACTAGGTAATGCCACGGCTTCGCCTTCCGAAAGGCGGCGAGGATGGGACGGTTTCGCAGGCCCGCTCCCGCCGTGACCCTGCCGCTGAAGAACAGCAGCCAGGCGATGAGGACGATCCCCGCGACGATCGCGACTCTCGGGATCAGCGCAAACTGCTCGGGCAGGCTGTCGGCCTGCATCGCGTAGCCGATCGTCGCCCACGCCAGCAGGTAGTAGAACTCGCAGAACATGATGAAGAGCATGCTCGAGCCGACTTCCCAGCCGGGCACGCTGTAGCGGCGATTCAGGTACAGAGCCATCGCGCCCTTGCCGACCTGCTCGTTCAGGATCGAGAGGATGTAGCTGCTACCGCGAATTGGCAGAATGTCGAGGTAGCGGAGCTTCGCGTTGAACCAGCTCACCACCGACCAGACGACCGCCGTATCGATCAGGAAGAAGAGCAGCGAGTAGGGGATCATCATCAGCAGCCACTCGCCCCAGTTCACTCCAGCGAACACGACCGCCACGTAGGCGACAACGCTCACTTCCTCGCGCGCGGCGGCTCCGCTGATGCGCGTGTAGAGATAGGCGAAGCAGGCGATCGTGATCGCCCAGGGGAGAAGCTTCTGCCAGGTTTTCATGGGCGGCGGGCGGGACGCAGGGTCGGCTTCCGTCATCTGGGTTCGGGCTCCGGCCCTGCGCATCTTCGCAGGGTTTCGTCGAGGGGTGTCAGCTCGAGATCGAGTTGCCTGCAGGCGGGCGCGGTATCGACGCGATCGTCGTGCTGCAGCACGTCGAGCATGGCGACGGTCACGTTCGGATTCGAACGCAGGCGTTCGAGAATCGAGGCCCCGACTCGCGCGAGCCCGAGCGGGATGGGCACGACCCTGGGCTTTCTTCCGTGGAGGGCTGCGGTGCGTTCCACGAGTTGTCGATGCGAGAGACATTCGGGTCCGCCGAGATCGAGCGTTCCGCGAATCGGGTCGCTGCAGCGGAGAGCGGCGAGCACTGCGGAAAGGACGTCGTCTGCGTCGATCGGCTGCTGCAGCGTGCGTCCTCCGCCGAGCATGGCGAGAGTGCCACTCGTTGCCTGCTTGCGAAGCGAGAAGGACGCGTAGTCGCCCGGGCTGAGCACCATCGGAACCCGCAGCACACAGGCGGGCACCGGGCCCCCGAGCAGGATCTGCTCGGCACGACCCTTGGATGCCAGGCACGCGTTCGGAGAGCCCGGCGTGGATCCGAAGATGCTCAGGTAGACGATGCGATCGATGCCGGCCGCGCGAGCCGCCGATACGAGAGACTCGCAGGCTGCCTCGTGGGCTGCCTCGTAGCTGGCGCCCTTCACCTGCTTGATGATCCCGACGAAATGGACGGCGGCCTGGCAGCCGCGCGCGGCCTCGCCGAGAGCCTCCTCATCGCTGTAGTCGACGATTCGGACGTCGACCGAGCCCACAGCGGCGACTTGATCTGCCGCGCGTTGCGATCGGACGACGGCGCGGACCTCCTCGCGTCCACTCTCGAGGGTCCGTGCGATCAGCCCACGGCCGAGGTGGCCGTTTGCACCGGTCACCAGGACCCGGGGGCTTGCCATGGGCGCACGATAGCGCGATTGACTTCCCGGCCGGGTGCGCTGCAATGCCCCTGTGGCCCGAATCTGGACGCTGGTCTCGCTCCTCGCCCTGGCAGCGAACCTCCTCTGTATTCTGTGGCTGGCGCGTCTGGAAGCCGCGGGGCCGCAGCACATCGACCTGATGCTGGATGGCGGTGCCCCCGCGACCCTGTACCTGCCTGCCTCGGCCGATGCCGACCGGGGTGCCGAAGACGTCGGGGGGCCTCCCGCAGTCGTGCTCGCCCACGGATTTGCGTCCGATCGGGCAGGCACGAGCCTTCTCGCGCGGGCGCTCACCCAGGCAGGCTACGCGGTGCTCACGTTCGACTTCCGCGGCCACGGAGCGAACCGGAATGCCTTTGCCCGTGGCTGGGGCTCGAAGGGCTCACTCCACGCCGATATGCGATCCGCCGTCGACTTCCTGAGGTCTTCACGAGACATCGATGGGTCCCGCATCTCGGTCATGGGTCACTCGATGGGAGCCGGCGTGGCGCTTGCGTACGCGGGGTCCGATCCGGCCCTGGATGCCGCCGTGATGATCTCGGGGGGCTGGCGCTTCGATGGGCCCCACCGTCCCTCGAACGCGCTCTTCATCTATGCGGCAGGCGACCCCGACCGGACTCGCGAGGGCTTGGCGCGCACCGCGGCAGAACTTGCGGGAGTTTCGAGGCTCGATCCCGGGGTGGTGGCCGGGAGCTTCGAGGAGGCGACTGCGGTCTCGCACGTGGAGGTCGCCCGGGCCGACCACATCACGATCCTGAGCTCCCAGTACGCGGCCCGCAAGATCATCGACTGGCTCGATGACAGCTACGGGGTCGAGCGCGGGACCTTCTTCCTGCGCGCGGATCCCCGACTCCGCACGGCCGGAATCGGGATGCTCGCGTTTCTACTGGTCCTGCCGGGGCTGGGCGTGGCGGTGGGTCGTCTCGCGCCGAAGCTCGCGGAGCGACCCAGCGCCGGCGCGGTCGGGCGGATCGGTCTGCTCGCCGCTGCGCTCCTGGCGACGCTGCCCCTTGTCTCGGTGGGAGATCCGGCGCGAGTGCTGCCGCTCGTCGTCGGCAACGTCGTCGTCGTCCACTTCTTTGCCGCCGGATTCGCGATCCTGGGCGGCTTGCTGCTCGTGAAGCGCTTCGATGCGTCGGCGCTTCGCGTCGGGCTGGCTTCGAGCTTCGGCGCCGCGCTGCTGGGTCTCGTGGCCGTGTATCTGCTCCTGACGCCCTTCGGTGCTGTGCTGCACTCCCTCGGTCTGACCCCCGAGCGTGCGCTGCTCGCGCTCGGAGCGACGATTTTCGTGCTGCCGTTCCAGTTCGCCTTCCACTACCTGCTTCGACGTGGGGGAACCGCCGCTGCGGCGGTCGCGTCACTCGTCGGGCGTCTGCTCATCGTCGGCGGACTCGTGCTCGCCGTATCGACCGGGGTTCTCTCGGGCGTGGTGATGCTGATGCTGCCGGTCCTGGTCCTGCTCTTCGTGGTCTTCGAGATCGTGTCCAGCGCGGTCTACGCGCAGTCGCGCAACTACGTCGTCCCCGCGGTTATCGAGTCGGCGTGGCTCGCGTGGATCTTCGCGGCCGTGCTGCCGGTGGCACTCTAGAGCCGCGGACGACTCGCCGTCGCCCTAGAAGTTCAGCTCGAGCTTCGCTGCTTCGGACATCATCTCCATGTCCCAGGGCGGGTCCCAGACCAGGTCGAGTTCGCAGCGGCTGATGGCGGGGACGGCGGCGACCTTCTCCTGCACCTCGAGGGGGAGGATCTCGGCGACGGGACACATGGGGGAAGTGAGGGTCATCTTCAAGTAGGCGACGTTGCCTTCGCGGATGTCGATCTCGTAGATGAGGCCTAGCTCGTAGATGTCGACCGGGATCTCGGGGTCGTAACAGCTCTTGAGCGCGGTGACGACGGCTTCCTTGAGGTCGCCGCCATCCGAGGGGGTCGTGGCGGTCTGCATCTCGGTCATCTACTCGGTCCTCACGGTGTCGTCGGTTTGGGCGAGGGCCGCACGCAGGGTGTGCCAACACAACGTCGCGCACTTCACCCGCACCGGGTACTCACGGACCCCGGAAAACACGGCGAGTTTTCCGAGTTCGGGAGCGTCCACCCTCTCGCTGGGGTTGCCCGTCACCATAGCGTGGAATCGTTCGAAGGTTTCGTCGATCTCTTCCCGTCCGCGGCCCTTCACGCACTCGGTCATCAACGACGCGGATGCGGTCGAGATCGCGCAGCCCTTGCCGTCGAAGCGGACGTCGACCACACGGCCCTGGTCGTCGACCGCCAGATGGACCGCGAGCTTGTCGCCGCAGATCGGGTTGTCGCCGTTTGCCGTGCGGTTGGCGTCCGGAAGCGCGCCGAAGTTCCGAGGCGCCTTGTTGTGGTCCAGGATCGTGGCCTGGTAGAGCTCGCGCAGATCATCCATCAGCCGAAGATCTCCAGTACCCTGCGGAGCGCGCGAACGAGCACGTCCACCTCCTCCCGCGTGTTGTAGAGGGAGAGCGAGGCGCGCGTGGTCGCCGCCACGCCGAAGCGTTCCATCAGCGGCTGCGCGCAGTGGTGTCCGGCCCGGACGGCGACGCCTTCCTGGTCGAGGATGGTTGCGACATCGTGCGGATGAGCGACGTCGAGCACGAAGGAAATCACCGCGGCCTTTCTCTCCGCGGTGCCGATGATGCGCAGGCCCGGGACCTGCGACACGGCCGCCGTCGCGTACTCGAGCAGCTCGCGCTCCCAGGCGGCGATCCGATCGAGCCCAACGTCTTCGACATAGTCGATGGCGGCGCCCAGGCCGATTACACCGGCGATGTCGGGTGTACCCGCCTCGAAGCGATGCGGCGGGGCCTTGAAGGTCGTCTTCTCGAACGTGACGCTCTCGATCATCTCGCCACCGGTCAGGAACGGCGGCATCCCCTCCAGGATCGCGCGCTTCCCATACAGGACGCCGATCCCGCTCGGAGCGAAGAGCTTGTGGCCCGAGAAGGCGTAGAAGTCGCAATCGAGGTCTCGGACGTCCACCGACATGTGGGGCACCGCCTGGGCGCCGTCGAGCAGCACAGGGATGCCGCGTGCATGGGCGGTCGCGACGAGCTGCTTCGCGGGGTTGATGCTGCCGAGGGCGTTCGAGACGTGGGTGATGGCCACGAGCTTCGTACGATCGTTCAGTAGCGCAGCGAAGGCGTCGAGCTCGAGTTCGCCACGATCGTTCACCGGCGCGACTCGCAGCACTGCGTTCTTTTCGAGGCAGAGTTGCTGCCAGGGGACGATGTTGGCGTGATGCTCCATGGCGGAGATCACGATTTCGTCGCCGGGGCGCACCTCCTGGCGTCCCCAGCTCATGGCGACGAGGTTGATCGCCTCGGTGGCATTGCGGACGAAGACGATCTCGCTCGCGTCCGCGGCGCCGAGGAACGAACGTACCCTCTCGCGACCCGCCTCGAAGCGTTGGGTGGCTTCTACCGAGAGCTGGTAGAGGCCGCGATGGATGTTCGCGTAGCCGGACCGGTAGAAATCGACAATCGCGTCGATTACGGCCTGGGGCTTCTGGGAGCTGGCAGCCGTGTCGAAGTAGACGAGGGGCTTCCCGCGGTTCTCGCTGGCGAGGATCGGAAAGTCGCGGCGGATGGCTTCGACATCGTACTCGGCGCTGGGATGCAGGGCGTTCGCAGCGCTCATTCCGTGGCTCTCCGGACGGCGCCGTCGATCACGTCGTGGACGACTTCGCCGACTGCCTCCGGCAGCGCAGCGACGATCTCGTTCGCGAATGCGTGGATCAGCAGGCTGCGGGCGTCGTCCAGGCCGACGCCCCGGCTGCGCAGGTAGAAGAGCGCGTCCTCATCGAGTTGGCCGATGGTCGCGCCGTGGGCGCACCGCACGTCGTCTGCGTAGATCTCGAGCTGGGGCTTGGTATCGATCTCGGCGCCTTCCCCCAGCAGCAGGTTCGGGTTCGACTGGGTGGCGTCGGTCTTCTGGGCGTCCGGGCGAACGAGGACATGGCCCCGGAAGATGCCCTTCGAGTGGCCTCCTAGGATCCCCTTGTAGAGCTCGCGGCTGCTGCAATGGGGCATCGCGTGATCGACGGAGGTGTGGTTGTCGACGAGGCGGCGGCCTTCACCAATGAACAACCCGCGCAGGTCGCAAGTGGCGCCCTCGTCCGCGAGCAGGACATCGAGGTCGTTGCGGATCAGCGCCCCGCCAACCGTGAGCGTGTTCACGGTGAAGCGCCCGTCGCGGGCGACTCGGCAGCCGATGTTCGAGACGTGAAAATGCTCGTCGTGTTCGCGCTGCAGGAAGACGAGGTCGAGATGGGCGTTCGGGCCAATATCGGCTTCGACGACCAGATTCGTGAAGCCGGGGCCAGCGGCGCCCGAGGTGTGATCGACCACCACGGTGGCCCGGCTTCCCTCTTCGAGTTGGATGAAGGCGCGCGGGTGCTGGATCGCGGCGCAAGATTCGAAGTCCAGCCGAACCACCTCATTCCGGGACTCGTTGCGACGAGCGGTCACGACCGAGACCTTCGAGACGAAGGCCGTGTTCAGGAGTGCGAAGGGGCGATCCTTCGAGTCGAGAATACTGCCCAGGTGCGTGGGGATCTCGGGCGAGGTTTCACCGGTTTCGAGTTCGAAGGCGAGCTTCGCGAGCGGCGCCACATTCGTGTAACGCCACTCCTCGAGCCGGGTGCTGGGAAAGCCGAGCTCCGAAAAGCGCGCGATTGCATCCGCGCGAAGCTCGACCAGCCACCTCGGATCCTCCGCGCGCGCGGCAGCGAATGTCTCGTGCTGTGCCGCGTAGTGGGGCACCTGCGCGGTGTAGACGGGGTTGGCTCGAGGCCGCTTTCGACGGTCTCTGGAACTCATGCTGCGCCTTCCTCGAACTGCGCGTAGCCCTTCTCTTCCAGTTCGAGGGCGAGGTCCTTGCCGCCGGAGCGAACGATCCGGCCGCCCGAGAGAACGTGCACGCGATCCGGCACGACGTAGTCGAGCAGGCGTTGGTAGTGGGTGATGATCAGCATCGATCGATCGGGCGAGCGCAAGGCGTTCACGCCGGCCGCCACCTCGCGCAGTGCATCGATATCGAGACCCGAGTCCGTCTCGTCGAGAATGCAGAGCTTCGGCTCGAGCAGGAGCATCTGCAGCACCTCGTTGCGCTTTTTTTCGCCGCCCGAGAAGCCGTCGTTGATGTGCCGATTCATCAACTCCGGGGGCATCTCGACGAGCTTCATCTTCTCGCGGCTGAGGCTGAGGAAGTCCATGGCGTCGAGCTCCGGCTCGCCGCGGTGGGCGCGGATCGCGTTCACGGACGCCTTCAGAAAGTAGTTGTTGCCGACGCCGGGGATCTCCACCGGATACTGGAACGCGAGGAAGAGGCCCTCCCGCGCGCGGGTCTCGGGATCCATCTCGGTGAGGTCGCGGCCCTCGAACAGGATCTCACCCTGCGTCACCTCCGTGGAGGGGCGCCCGCAGAGCGCGTTCGCAAGGGTGCTCTTCCCGGACCCGTTCGGGCCCATCACCGCGTGGATTTCGCCGGCACCGATGCCGAGGTCGATGCCCTTGAGGATGGGCGTCCCGCCCGTCGAAGCGTGGAGGTTCTTGATTTCGAGCATGAGGGTTCCTAACCGACGCTGCCTTCCAGACTCACGCCCAGGAGCGCCTGCGCTTCCACTGCGAACTCCATCGGGAGTTCCGAGAGCACCTCCTTGCAGAAGCCGTTCACGATCAAAGAGATCGCATCTTCTTCCGAGAGGCCGCGCTGCCGGCAGTAGAACAGCTGGTCTTCGCCGATCTTCGAGGTTGTCGCCTCGTGCTCGACGATGGCGGACGGGTTCTTGACCTCCAGATACGGGAAGGTGTGCGCACCGCACTCGTCGCTGAGGAGCAGCGAATCACACTGCGAGTAGTTGCGGGCGCCGGTGGCCTTCGGTCCGATCGAGACGAGACCCCGGTACGACTGCTGGCCCTGCCCGGCCGAGATGCCCTTCGAGATGATCGTCGACGTCGTGTTCTTGCCGAGGTGGATCATCTTGGTGCCGGTATCGGCCTGCTGCTTCCGGTTCGTCATCGCTACCGAGTAGAACTCGCCGACCGAACCCTCTCCCTGGAGGATGCAGCTCGGGTATTTCCACGTGATCGCCGAGCCAGTCTCCACCTGGGTCCAGGAGATCTTCGAACGGTCGCCACGGCACGCGCCGCGCTTGGTCACGAAGTTGTAGATGCCGCCGACCCCGTTCTTGTCCCCGGGGTACCAGTTCTGAACCGTGGAGTACTTGATCTGGGCGTCTTCCAGGGCGACCAACTCGACGACTGCTGCGTGCAGCTGGTTCTCGTCGCGCTGGGGAGCCGTGCAGCCTTCGAGATAGGAAACGTAGGCGCGCTCGTCGGCGATCAGCAGGGTGCGTTCGAACTGGCCGGTGCCCGCGGCGTTGATGCGGAAGTAGGTGGAAAGTTCCATCGGGCAGCGCACACCAGGCGGGATATAGGCGAACGAGCCGTCGGTGAAGACGGCGGAGTTCAGGGTCGCGAAGAAGTTGTCTGAATACGGAACCACGGATCCGAGGTACTTCCGAACCAGCTCCGGGTGGCTCCTCACAGCGTCACTGAAGGAGCCGAAGATGATGCCCTGCTTCTCGAGTTCGGCCTTGAAGGTCGTCGCTACGGAAACACTGTCGAAGACCGCGTCCACCGCCACGTTGACGCCGCTGATCCGCTTCTGTTCTTCGAGAGAGATGCCGAGCTTGTCGTAGGTGCGGCGCAGCTCCGGATCCACCTCGTCGAGGTTCTCGAGCTGCTTCTGCGGCTTCGGTGCCGAGTAGTAGATGATGTTCTGGTAGTCGATCTTCGGATAGTCGATGTTCGCCCAGGTGGGCTCCGTATCCTCTTCGAGCATCTCGAAGAATCGCTTCAGCGCCTTCAGGCGGAAGTCGAGCAGCCACTCGGGCTCCTTCTTCTTCGCCGAGATCAGCCGTACCACGTCTTCATTGAGTCCGGGCGGGGCCTGGTCTGCCTCGATGTCCGTAACGAAGCCGTACTTGTAGTCGGCCCGCGCGAGGTTCTCGAGCTGTTCGTTGGCTCCGCTCATTGGGGACTCGTTACTTGGATGAGGGGGAAGTTCGGGTTGACGATGTCGGAGAGCGTGATGGTCGCGAGCGTGTTTTGAACCGAGCGGTTGATCACGCTCCAGGGCTCCTGCACCGAGCAGTTGCCCTCGTGTTGGCAAACGGAGGGACCAATCTGGCACTCGGTGAGCGCCACCGGGCCTTCGAGGACCGTGATCATGTCGGCGACGCTCAGGTCGTCGGGGCGCCGGGCGAGGCGGAAGCCGCCGCCGGGTCCCCGGTGCGACTCGAGTACGCCTCCGCGTGCGAGCGACTTCATGACCTTGCTGACCATGGGGGCCGGCAGCTGCAGGCTCTCGGCGACTTCGCGTGCGTTGTGGGTCACCGGCTGCTCGTCGCGAGCGAGGTGCGCGAGGATCCGGATCCCGTAGTCGGTGCCCCTGCTGAGTCGGAACAATCTTTGCCTCGACCTGGTGAGCCGGAGAATATATCGGACCAACTTGGTCCTGTAAATAGAGGACCGCTTTAGTCTGATTATAACTATTTCAATTAGAACAGTGAGTTAGGTGGATTTATTGCGTAGCCCGATGCGACGGCCGACCTGGGGGGCCGGCTCGATCGTCCGGTGGACGGCGAGGATCTCGCCGAGCCGACGCTGGATGCTCGCTTCGATCGGGGCGGCCCGTCTGGCTACCTCGGTCACGTGCAGGGACATCAGTTCGTTGGTGGCCGCCACGAAGCCCTCATCGGCGTGGAACATCTGGTGGATGTAGTGGATGCGCTTCTCGTCGAAGGCCAGAAGCTGGGTGGAGAAGCGCAGCGGATCCCCGTTGCGAAGCTCGCGCAGGTAGTTGACGTGCGACTCCAGGGTGAAGGTCATCACCCCGTGGGTCTTCTTGTGTTCCTCACCCAGACCGATGTAGTCGAGCCAGGCGTCCGTCGCGAGGTCGAAGACCACGACGTAGTAGCCCATATTCAGGTGTTCGTTGTAGTCGATCCACTCCGGTTGGACCCGGTTTCGGTACGCGTCGAACAGGCCATCGGAAGCGTTCATCGAACGCACCGAAAGCCAGCTCGAAGCTTCCGAGACGGCACGCTGATCCACACCTTCAGACGCTCCCCGGGCGCAAGCCGGCGACACCCGGGAAGAGAGTAGCCGGGCAGCCGGGCAGTTCGCTTGCCGACGGGCCCGGATCGGGCTCTTCGGCCAGGCCCATCGCCGCTTGTGGTCATGTGCGATCCTCGGGCGGTTCCTAGAACGGGAGGTGTCGTGATGCGCATCGAGCTGGGAGGCAAGGCAACGGGCCCGCTTCGGGGTGTCCGCGTATTGGACATCTCTTCAATCGTCTCGGGGCCTCTGTGCGCACAGATCCTCGGCGATTTCGGTGCGGATGTGATCAAGCTGGAGTCGCCCACGGGCGATACTGCGCGTTATCTCGGACAGGAGGGCCCGCCGGGCATGTCGGGCATCTTCGTTCAGTTCAATCGAAACAAGCGCAGCGTCACGCTCGATCTAAAGAAAGAAGCCGGCAAGGCGGCCTTCTTCGAGCTCGTTAGCGAGACCGATATCGTCGTCGAGAACTTCCGGGCCGGCGTTGCGGATCGGCTCGGCATCGGCTTCGAGGCGTCGCGCGAGAAGAACGCCGGCCTCATCTGGGTGGCCATCAGCGGCTTCGGCCCGGACGGTCCCTATTCGGAGCAGCCCGCCTACGACATGGTGATTCAGGGCATGTCGGGCTTCGCGACGACCCTGGGCGACAAGCAGAACCCGAAGCTCATCAGCAATCTCGTCGCCGACAAGACGAGTGGGATGAATGCCTGCTACGCGGTGCTTGCGGCGCTGTACGCGCGCGAGAAGAACGGCGGCGAGGGGCAGCGGATCGACATCCCGATGATCGACGCGTTCGCGTCCTTCGTCCACGCCGACGGCTTCGCGGCGCAGACCTACGGCGGGCCGGCCTCCGTTGGGCTTGCCGCGATCTATCGGGCTTGGGAGACGGCGGATGGTCACATCTCGATGCTGATCATCGAGGATCATCACTTCGAAGCCCTCTGCAAGGCGATCGAGCGCGAGGATCTGCTCGAAGACGAGCGTTACGCGACGATCGTCGGACGCATGGGAAACGCCGCAGAACTGTTCGGGATCTTCGAGACCGAGGTACGGAAGTTCACGACGGCGGAGATCGTGAAGCGTGCCCACTCCTACAAGCTGCCCCTGGGTCCGGTCTACGACGTCGATGCATTCCTTCAGGATCCCCAGGTCGTCCACAATCAGACGGTCTTCGATCTGGACGATGACGAGGGCGGCAGCATGAAGCTCTTCGCGACCGCGCCGCGATTCGGGGCCACGCCCACGAACGTGCGGCGGGCCCCGCCCCGCCTCGGCGCCGATACCGAGGACGTCCTGCGGGAAGTCGGCCTCGACGAAGCGGAGATCGAGAAGCTGCGAGGCTGAAGTTCAGCGGAGCAGGCGCTCGCGCAAGGCGGTGCGCCTGTCCGGCCCGAAGCCGAGCGCGCTCTCGAAGTAGGCGTCCAGGCTGCCGTGGTCTTCCACGGCGGCGTCCAGGCCCGCCTGGATGAACGCCCGCTCGACGCCCATCAGCGGGCGGATCCGCTCGACGTCGGTTCGGAACAGCGAGACGATGTGGATCTTCGTGAGCGTGCTCTCGATGTGCTCCTGGGTGTACGGTTGGGTGAGGAGGTAGTCCTGGATCGCTGTCCGCTCCGGAACGCCCAGCAGCGTGAGGATCAGGAGGGCCGCGAAGCCCGCCCGGTCCTTCCCTGCCGTGCAGTGGAAAACGAGCGGCAGGTTGGCGTCGTCCTCGAAGAGCTCGAGGTAGTCGGTGTATTCCTCGGTATAGCTGCGCGCAAACGCGCGGTTTCCCTCCACCAGCAGCTTCCCGAAGTCGATGTCCCCGAGGTCGCCCGAGAGGATGCGCGATTGCAGTTCGTCCACGGCGAATCGCTCGTCGGAGATCGCCGGGTTGACGCTGCGGGGCGTTCCGGACGAACCCAGTCGGTCCGGGTCGTTCTCGCGCTCGGCGCGTCCGCGGAAGTCGCAGACGGTTCGGATGCCGAGGCGTTCGAGGTAGGCGAGGTCGCCGTCGGTGAGGTCGCCCAGGTGGTCCGAGCGGTAGATCTGCCCCCATCGCACCCGCCGGCCGTCGGCGGTCGGATAGCCACCGAGATCGCGGAAGTTGTGGGCGCCCTCGAGCGGTAGGAGTCGCTCGGCGACCACTACTGAGGGCCCCGAGTCTGCGACGAGCTCGAAGTAGCTACGGCGATCCCGCGGCAGACCCGAGGCCGTGAAGACCCCGCCCTCCAGCACACCGAGCGGGTTTTCGCGTTCGACGGCGTCCGGATCTTCGCCCTGGAAGACCTGGACGCGCCCCGCCGGTGCGTTCTCCCAGCGGATCCAGATGCGGTCGCTCGCCTGCCGGACCGCGACCGGGTCTTCGAACGGGGGAACGACGGGTTCCGACGGCTCACCGCAGGCGAGGAGGGCGACGAATAGAACCGCTGGCAGCAACGTGCGAATCGAGGGAGACCGCATGCTGGGGAGAGCGTACCATCGAGTCATGCGAGGGCTTGCGGACCTTCGGGTCATCGATCTGTCTGACGATATTGCCGGTCCGTACGCGACGAAGCTGCTGGCGGACGCGGGCGCCGACGTCGTGAAGGTAGAGCCCGAAGCAGGGGATCCCTTGCGAGGTTGGTCGGCGACGGCCGGCATCCGGAACGCCGGCGAAGACGGTGCCCTCTTCCGCTTCCTGAACTTCTCGAAGCGCTCGGTCATCGGATCTCCCCACGACCCGGCGATCCGGGAACTGATCGCGGGCGCCGACCTCGTCGTGGAGACGCTTGCGCCCGGCGTTCTCGACGCTGCCGGCCTCGCGCGCGAGGAGCCGGGCCTCGTCGTCGTCTCGATCTCGCCGTTCGGTCGCACCGGCCCGGATCGCGATCGACCGTCCACCGAATTCACCGTGCAGGCCCAGAGCGGCTCGATCGGCACCCGGGGACTTCCCGGCCGGGAGCCCTTCCAGATGGGAGGTCGCACCACCGAGTGGCTCGCGGGCACGTTCGCCGCGGTGGCGGCGCTTGCGGCGGTCTACCGGGCACGCCGGACCGGTCACGGCGAATACGTCGACTTCTCGATCCTCGAGGCGGTCAACTTCGCTGCGACGAACTACTCGGACCTCTTCCGCAGCCTGCAGGGCACCACGCCGGAGGGTGCGCTGCCCCAATCCGTCGAGACGCCATCCATCGAGCCCACCTCCGACGGCTACGTGGGCTTCTGCACCAACAGTCGGCAGCAGTTCTCGGACTTCCTGCTGATGATCGAGCGGGAAGATCTGCGGGACGATGAGAGTCTCGCCCAGGTTGCCGGGCGGACGGGTCGACTCGAGGAGTGGAACGAGATCGTTCACGCGTGGACGCGACGGCACACGACCGCGGAGGTGGTCGAGGCCGCCTCCCGCCTCCGGATTCCGGTCTCACCGATCAACAACGGCGACACCGTGCGATACCACGAGCAGTTGGTTGCACGCGGGGTGTTCCGGGAATCGCCCCGCCACCCGTCGGGGAGTGAGGGTCCGAGCTTCCTGCATCCGCGACCGCCGTACCGAATCAACGAGGAAGAGCCCGCGCCACCGCGCCCGGCGCCACGGCTCGGGGAGCACGCTGGAGGCATCGAGGCGCGTACGCGCTCCCACCCGCAACCGGTGGGGCCGTCCCGACTGCCGCTCGAGGGCATTCGGATCCTCGACCTGACGGCGTGGTGGGCCGGGCCGTCGGCGACCCACATGCTCGCAACCCTCGGTGCCGACGTCGTTCACGTGGAGTCGACGGGGCGACCCGACGGCATGCGCATGGTGGGCGGGATGCTCGCTGGCGTCCACGCGGCGTGGTGGGAGTGCAGCCCCTTCTTCCTGGCAGCCAACAGCAACAAGCGCGGCATTGCGATCGACCTCACGGATGAGCGCGGACGTGCAGCGATCTTGCGAGTCATCGAGAACTCGGACGCCGTCGTGGAGAACTTCACGCCCCGCGTGATGGAAAATTTTGGACTCGGCTGGGAGTTGATCCATGAGCAAAGCCCGCAGACGATCCTCGTCCGGATGCCGGCGTTCGGTCTCAGCGGTCCCTGGCGCAACAACACGGGCTTTGCACAGACGATGGAGCAGATGTCGGGCCTGGCTTGGTTGACCGGACATATCGACGACCAGCCGCGTATCCAGCGCGGCCCGTGCGATCCCCTTGCGGGTATGCACGCGGCCTTCGCGTTGCTCGTGGCGCTCGAAGAGCGCGGGGCGCGGGGAGAAGGCGTGCAGGTGGAGTGCACGATGGTCGAAGGCGCCTTGAACGCTGCGGCCGAGCAACTGATCGAATTCAGCGCCTACGGGAGGCTTCTCGAGCGCGAAGGGAATCGGTCTCCCGCTGCGGCTCCGCAGGGGTTGTATGCGTGCGCGGGAAGCGAGCCCGGCCTCGAACGCTGGCTTGCGCTGTCCGTCGCGACCGACGCGCAGTGGCGCGCGCTCGTCGATTGGCTGGGCCGGCCCGCCTGGGCCTTGAAGCCCGAGTTCGAGACCCACGCCGGACGTCGCGCCGCCCGCGACGTGATCGACGAAGAACTCCGCAGCCTCGTGGCCGGGCGCGATCGCGAGGCACTCGTCGGAGAGCTGATTGGCTGCGGAGTCCCCGCCGCCGCCCTGGCCGACCCCCGGCGCGCGCGAGAGGACCCGCAGCTCATCCACCGCCGCTTCTTCGAGAGATTCGATCATCCGGTGGTGGGCGACCACCCGGCGCCGAACGTGCCGTTCCGGTACGCGAGCGTCGAGTCGTGGCTTCGCACTCCCGCACCCACGCTGGGACAGCACAACCGGGAGGTCCTGCGAGATCTAGGCGGCTTCGAAGACAGCGAGATCGACGCGCTCGAAGCCGAGGGAGTGATCGGCACGCATCCCGATGGGTTGTGACTTCGACCGGGTCGCGCAGTAGCGAATGTCTTCGAGTCCGCGCTCGCCGGGTGGAGCGGATTCCCGTTTGCGTCTAGCCGTACGACACTCTCGGTAGCCAGGTGACGATATCTTCCCACGAGAAGATGATCGCCAGTCCGAGGAGTTGCAGCAGGATGAAGGGCACGACGCCGCGGTAGATCGTGCGGATGTCCACTTCCGGCGGTGCGACTCCCTTGAGATAGAAGAGCGCGAAGCCGACGGGCGGGGTCAGGAACGAGGTCTGTAGGCAGACCGCGAAGAGCACGGTGAACCACACGAGGTCGAAGCCGAGACCCTCGACGACGGGAGCCACCAGCGGAAGCACCACGAGCGTGATCTCGATCCAGTCGAGGAAGAAGCCGAGCAGGAACGTGAAGGCGAGGATCGAGACGAGGATTCCGGTGGGTCCAAAGGGCAGGCCGAGGAAAGCCCGCTCGATCAACTGGTCGCCGCCGAGACCTCGCAGTACGAGCGAGTACGCGGTGGCGCCCACGAAGATCGCGAAGATGAAGCCCGTGGTTCGACTCGTTTCGCGCATGACGTCTCGCATCACGGAGCCGCCGAGCCGTTTTCGGAGACCGGCCAGCAGCATGGCTCCGGCAGCTCCCACACCCGCGGCCTCCGTAGGCGTCGCGATTCCGAAGAAGATGCTGCCGAGAACGGCCAGGATCAGGCTTGCTGCCGGCAGCGCCGCCCTCATCACATCGAGGATCACCCGCCAGTCGACCGGCGGTACGTCTTCGGGGAGCGGTGCGACGCTCGGCCGCAGCCGCGCGTAGACGAGGATGTACAGCACGTACAGGGCTCCAAGCAGGAGTCCGGGGAAGAGCGCCCCCAGGAACAGGTCGCCGACCGACATGGCGAGCCGGTCGGCCATCATCACGAGCATGATGCTCGGCGGAATCAAGATGCCGAGAGTACCCACCGAGGCAACGGTGCCCGCGGCGAGTTCGGCCCGGTAGCCGCACTCGAGCATGATCGGCAGACCCAGGAGTGCGAGCAGTACCACCGAGGCGCCGATGATCCCCGTCGACGCGGCCAGCAGAACCCCGATCACCGTGACGGTTACGGCCAGGCCGCCGCGCACGCGACCGAAGAGCCGCACGACGTTCGTCATCAGATCGGCTGCGACCCCGGAGCGATCCAGCATCAAGCCCATGAAGATGAAGAGCGGTAGGGCGACGAGCACCCAGTTCTCCATCAGGTTCCAGATGCGATCGACGCTGAGGGAGGCGTAGGCCCAGTCGATCCCCAGCGGAATGCCGAAGTCGGCGTCGAGCACGATCGCCAGGGCTGTGAAGACGACCGCCAGCCCGCCCAGCACCCACGCCACCGGGAAGCCCGTGAAGATGAGGCCGATGAACGCGATGAACATCGCGATGACGAGGATGTCGTTCCAGGGCACCGTCTAGACGTCCCGGCCGGATCCGAAGAGGAACGAGCCCACGCGCATCAGGCGCGACACCGCGGCCAGACCCAGCAGCCCGAAGCCGACGAAGAGCATCGACTTGATGGCCCACCTGTAGGCGAGTCCTCCGGGCGCAGCGGACACCTCGCCCTGGGCGAACGAGTGCGCGATGAAGGGTGCCGCATACACGAGCACGAGCGCGACGAAGGGCAGCAGCAGGATCAGGATGCCGTAGAACTCGAACCATGCCCGAAGCCTGGGCGAGAAGCGATCGCGCAAGAAGTCGACCCGAACGTGGTCGTCGGACTCGACCGCGTAGCCGAGCGCGATCAAGAAGCCCGTGGCGTAGAGGTGCCACTGGATCTCTTCGAACTCGATGCGGCCCTCGCCGAAGAGGTAACGGAGCACCACGTTCAGCACGACGACGCCCAGCAGCACGAGCCAGAGCCAGGAGGCCGCGTCGCCGACCCGGCGCACGAGCCGGTCCAGGCCGCGAGAGAGACGTGTCTCGGGTAGGTTCGGGTCGGCGCTCATTCGAAGTCGCGGGGCAGGAAACCGACGCGCTTCCATCCCTGGTAGTCGTCCGAGAACGTCCGCTGCGAGTCGAGAACCCGCCCGAAGTCTGCATTGAGTTGGGCCTGCTCTTCCAGCACCTCCTGCGAGATTCGGGCGAGCTCGTGCAGGACGTCGTCGGGCAGGCTCTTCACGTGCACTCCCTTCTCGCGCGATCGTCGCAGTGCCTCGCCCTGGATCGCTTCACCGTGGGCGAGGTTGCGAGTGACGCCGGCCGTGCAGGAGGTTTCGATCACGGCCTGCTGGTGGCTCGCGAGTTCTGCCCAGGCTGCGGGGTTGACTGCCAGGTGAAAGGCGGTGAAGGGTTGGTGCCAGCCCGGGAAGTAGTTGAACTTCACGATACGATCGAAGCCGAGGCGTTGGTCGATCGCGGGCATCGAGAACTCGGTGGCGTCGATGGCGCCCTTCTCCAGGGCCTGGAAGATCTCGCCACCGGGCAGCATGGTCACCGAAGCGCCAAGGCGCTGGATCACCATCCCGCCCAGCCCGGCGAAGCGGATCTTCAGACCGCGAAGATCCTCCAGGTCGTCGATGGGATCGCGGAACCAGCCCGCGGATTCGGGGCCGATGATCCCGCACAAGATCACGTGGATGCCGAAACCGCCGTAGAGCTCTTCGGCCAGCTCACGTCCGCCGCCGTGATACCACCAGGCCATGTACTCCCAGGGCTCCATTCCGAAGGGCACCGCACCGAACAAGGTCGACCACGGCAGCTTTCCCTGGTCGTAGCCGAGCCACGTGTAGCCGGCGTCCACCTTGGCGTCGCGAACCGCCTCGGTGATGCTGAACGGCGGCACCAACTCGCCGGGCTCGTAGACCTCGAGCAGGATGCTCCCGTTGCTGGCCGCCTTCACCTGCTCGGAGACGTACAGGACGTTGTCACCGAGAGCCGGGAGGTTGGTTCCGAACGCGACGGGCAATCGCCAGCGCACGCTTCGTTCGCTGCCGGCAGAGCCCGCGTGGGTTGCTTGGTGACGGGCGGGAGCGCGCAGGGCCAGAGAGCCGAGCCCTCCCACCACCAGCGC